>JANLRK010000587.1:0-16296 GCA_031361585.1 Pirellula sp.
GAGTTTGACCGATCTCCTCGTTGTCACGACTCTCGTTGCGAGCGCATTTGGTTATGTTGTAAGGAACCAGTCGAGGTATGCGGAATCGCAAAGACTGATCCAATGGATTCGGAATGAAGGTGGGGCCGCGATGGAAGCCTCTTATTTACCCGCATGGCTACCAAACGACTCTCTCATAAGGCTTATCCTGCCACTCGATCGAATCGTGGAGGTATCACTAGAAAATCCACCGAGTGCGTTGTTGTCAACAGTTGTCGCTCTGCCCAATCTGCAATCGCTCGGATTGTCGGGCTCAAGTTACTCCTTAAACGATCTTCAACCGTTGTTGGGCAATCCGCACCTCACCTACTTGCGACTATCTGGCCGTGAGTTGGATGCAAGTACCCCGGCGTTGATCGGACAGTTTAAGTCACTGCAATCGCTGAATTTAACGAATACCAATATCACCGACGCAGGCATGGCGTCCTTAGGCCAGATGCCCCGATTGCGGTACGTCCATCTAGGACATTCCAACATGGAGTTACTCGATTCCAAACTCGAATCCTGGATGAAATCTGTTCGATACCTGCGACTACCTCGCCCGACTCGAAGCGACTTCCGGCAATTCCGTTTAGATGGCTGGCCAGAACTAATGGAAGTTCAGTGTATGGACGTCGACGATCTCATTGATGGAAACCCTGTGAGTTTGTCGATATCCAATGCTCCCAAATTGAAGACCCTTTCTCTCCTGGAGCATCAAGCCTTTGACTTAAATCTTGATGATCTACCAAGTTTCACAGACCTCTTGATGCGAGGGAAGGGCTTTTGGCGTAACCAAAATACCGCCCAAGGTAATCTATGGATTCATAACTTGAGTTTCAGAAATTTAGGGTCGTTGCGTAAAGCTACTTTCAATGTAGGCGCCTTCGAAAGCATACGCATCCAGGGCTGTCCTCTGCTTGAATGCGAAGTCCATTCGATTGCGAGATTGTCGGAAGAGGCGACGCAGGAGTTCATAAAGAGTGTTGGCAACAGTAACGGGATAACGTCACTTGATTTGACGGGGCTGCCAATCGATAAATTGGACTTGGTGCCAATCACTTATTGCAAAACTATTAAGAGACTCGAGATTCCCATCTGTGCGATGATTGGCCCTCAGGTGCAGTCCCTGTCGTCACTGAATGCAATTGAGGAGTTGAAAATCCAAAGTGCATTTTCTGAATCGGAATTGAGTGTCGCGGAGTTGCTCGAGAATCGGCCAAAAATAAAACTCGAAGAATTGAAGGTCGAAGACGCGCTGCGAGTTTGGCCAAAACTGAAACGAATCGAAGGGGACGCTATGCTCTCAGACTCCATTCAACTGGAATCGTTCTTGGATTTTGAAAGTTGTATGGAAGGGGATTGGAGAGCAGCAACAGTCGTGCATCTTTTGGATCTACCGCAATTGTCAGATCGGATTCAAGTATCTCAATCCTTGCAGTCCCTTCATATTCAGCGAACGCCAGAGCTGCGAGGGCTGTCGACTTTTGCACCATGGCCAGAGGACGCATCGATCGAGGGATTGAGCAAATTGGAGACATTCTCAGCGGGTGGTCCTCGATTTCAAGACAAGGAGTTTACAGCAATCGAGGATAGCACTAGTCTCGAAGCGCTAACACTGGCCTATTGCGGAATGACTCCTGAACGATTGAGGGACATTGGCAAATTTACCAAACTCAAGGCACTAGGTCTGACCGGGACAAATGTAACGGACACTACGTTACGAAGTTGGACCGAGCTGACGGATCTTTCTATATTGATGTTGGACCGAACACAGATCACGGTCGCTTCGGTTCCGTGGATCTGCAAACTACGCTTACTTGAACATTTAAGCATCAACGCGAATTGTTTCGCAGCGGTGATTCAGGAGCCGGCCGCCTTCCAAAATACGCTCCGATCTCTTTCGCTCTTTGGCGATGGCTTAGCGATTGGGACGCTATCGACTCTATCGACGTTTCAACAGATTGGGGTCTTGAGGTTGGAGGACGCTTTGCTTACCAGAGAAATGATGGTACAGCTGGCAAATTGCATTCCAAAGACAATACAAGTAATCGACCTGTGCAATTGCACGATCTATCCGAACGACCTTGTGGAGTTCATCGACTCAATTCGCTCGGATATTTGGCTTGGGGTCGACGGAATAGAGGTACCGGCTGAATTGCAGGTGTCGTTGCTCCAAAAATTGAGAGTTGCGACCGAGGATTTCAGCGATTTCTTTCGTCCCGATGTAAGCAATTATCTCCAAACTTCGGTCTGGCCACGGAGAAGTGAATTCAACACAACGATAATGGATGCCGCAACGTCATCGACGTGGACTCAATCACCTGTTTTTGGCAGGATTCGTTGGCCATCGACATTCGTGAAACCAAGCCTGTTCGCGCCGAGTTCGTAGGTCAGTAGGTCACTCGTGCCGAGAGTGACTTGCATTGCCAGTAGGTCACTCGTGCCGAGAGTGACTTTGTATTGCCAGTTTCGGCAACGCCAAAGTTGGGTTGGTACCGCACGGCCCAGGGGGCCATGCTACTGCAGTTGATACACCAATTTTCCACCAACATACGTTTGCTTCACCTGAATGTCTTTCACTTGCTCCAACGGGCAAGTCAATATATCGGTATCGAGAACCACCAAATCAGCCAGTTTGCCGGGCTCAATCGAACCTTTCTTGGTTTCCTCAAATGAAAGCCATGCATTGTTGATCGTATAAAGCCGAATAGCTTGCTCTCGTGAAGTCGTTTGAGCAGCTTGGATCGCAATGGCTTCTCCGCGCGGCTCTCGCTTCAGTGCAATCCACATTCCAAGGAATGGGTTATAGGGATTTACCGAACGAAGGCTGCCAATTTTTTGCATGTGGTCCGAGCCCCCTCCGACCATCACTTGTTTTTCAAACAGTGTACGGTAAGGCTGGAAATAACGCATTCGATCATCGCCAAACTGCTTGCGCAACGTAGCGCCATCTAGCCATAGCCATGCGGGTTGCAAGTCCGCTACGACCCCAAGCCTTGCCATCGTATCGATCACTTCGGGTGACATGAAATTGCAGTGCGTCACGCAGGGGCGTTTGTCGCGAACCACGAAATCGTCGCGGTCAATAGCTGCGTACGTGTTCACCAGCAACTCGACGGCTGCATCTCCCACCGAGTGAGCCGTCATCTGCAAATCGTTGGCCAACGCCAGCTTGCTAATTTGGTATAGCTTTTCTGGATCAATGTAGCGAACACCTCGGTATTCGGCGTCATTGATCCCATACATACTGCTGATCCCCCAGGGTTTTTGCATGTAGGCGCTGCCAGTTAGCATGCCTCCATCCAAGAACACTTTCACACCGCGAAGCCACAGTTGGTTACTGTAGGCATGCATGGGCGATTCGGCGGCCTTGCGTATCTTTTGGGCAATCTTATCTAGCGAGTCGGCCGCATTGATTGCATAAAAGAGAAAAACGCGGCAGGTTAGTTCCTGAGTGTCCATGAGCGATTCATAAAGAGAGATTGCATCGTCTGTGGCGTTGCGATCCGAAATGCTTGTAATTCCAACGGAGTTGTAGTCCCAAAGGAGCTGCTTCAAACGAGCCTTGCGATCGGCGTCGGTCGGCTTAGCGCCTGACGCTGGCACGTTCAAGAATTTTTCGGCGCTGCGTATGATGCCGGTCAACTCACCCGTCGCCGGGTCAAGTTCAATTCGGCCGTTGATCCCTTCAGGCAACTGAAAGTCCCGGTCGATTCCACTTAGTTTCAATGCCAAGGAATTGAGGGCTGCGTCGGGGCCCGTTCGAAAGATAACGGGGTTATTTGGGGCAACACGGTCCAATTCCTGCCTATTCGGGAAGCGTTGATCAGTCAACCGAGTAATGAACACCTGGCTCAACGTGATCCATTCCCCGTCTTCGAGAACATCCGCACGGCTTTGGATGTAGTTCAATACGTCTTCGATCGATTGCATCGTTGGGATAGTATGATCGAATTCGTGAATGGCTGCTGCAGTTGCGTGCACATGCGAGTCGATCAATCCGGGGAGCATTGTTTTACCCTGCAAATCGATTCGACGAGTTGCGGGGCCAGCGAGTCGCAATACATCGTCGTTCGATCCTACCGCCACAATGCCCTCGCCGATCACTGCAACTGCTTGTCGTATGGAAAACTCTTTGTCAACTGTGACGACCTTGGCATTATAGAAAATCACGTCCGGTGGCGGGTTTTGTTCAGCGTTGGCTGCTGCGATCGATTGGACAAGGGTCAGGAGGAAAAGGCTGCAGAGATATATTCGAGCTGGCAGTTTCATCGGATCTTATTCCTGTAGTGGGGCAGGTCTTTAGGGTCGCCAATTTTAACACGAATGAACAAGGCGTGCGTTTTTTGTCTATTGTTACTTCATGCTTATAATAGGGTTGTTTTTAGAGTAGCACGGCACTCCGTGCTGAAAAAAACGGCACGGAGTGCCGTTCTACACTGGTTGCTCAAGTGGGTGCGTAACTATGGTATGCTATTGTTTCGTTCTACCAGTCCGGTGTATTCTCGGCGCCATCCTCTCTTGTTGTTAGGAGTTTCGAAATGAACGAAGGCTTGCCTCGACGACGTTTTCTTATCGGCTCGACGGCTCTTTCAACCGCTTGTATATCCGCATCCGGCAAGTGGCTCGAAGCGTTACCCATGCCGACAGCTTCTGTCCCGTTTGAACCCGTGACGTTCTCCTCTGACATCGAGCCTTGGGTTCGCATGATTGAGAGTACGGACCGAGAAAAACTCCTCAAGAAAATCGCGTTGGAAATTCGTGGCGGTCGGCTTGGGTTCCAGCAGTTTTTGAGCGCTTTGTTTCTTGCGGGGATTCGCAATGTTCAACCTCGCCCCAACGTAGGATTCAAGTTTCATGCGGTACTGGTTGTCAATTCTGCACGATTAGCAAGTCTTGCTTCCTCAGATCGAGAACGATGGTTACCACTCCTTTGGGCTGCCGATACATTCAAGGCCAGTCAACAGCGGGATGTTGCCGAGGGGGATTGGACGATGCCCGCTGTCGCGGATAGTAAAATGCCCGCCTCCCACTTGGCTGAAAAATCTTTTCGACAGGCCATGGATAGTTGGGACGAGGAAGCCGCGGATGCTGCAATCGCCGCTTGGTCACGCTCCGCTTCGGAGTCAGAGCTATTTGAAACCATGGCCCACTACGGTTCTCGCGATCTTCGCGATATCGGGCACAAAGCGATCTACGTTGCCAATGCATTCCGGACCTTGGGGGCAATGAGTTGGGAACATGCCGAGCCGATCATGCGGAGCTTAGCCTTTGCGTTACTTTGTAGAAGCAACGACCCCAACCCGAGCCAAAGCGATTTAGAACCGGACCGGGCTATCAAAAGCAATCAGTTGCGAATCGCTAAAATGCGAAAGGATTGGCTTCACGGCAAAGCTGATCCGCAGGCCACAACGAAATTGATCGAATCCTTTCACAATACCACATCTGAGGACGCCGCTAGCTTAGTGGCCGAAATGTTGCAATCGGGCGTCAGCCCTCAATCGATTTGGGATGCCTTGTTCGTGAGTGCAAGTGAACTGCTAATGCGGCAACCAGGAATCGTGGCGTTGCATGCGGTAACAACCACGAATGCTCTGGCGTACACATTCCGACGAGTTGCATCGCCAGACCTTCGACTACAACTTCTCCTGCAGAATGCATCGTACCTGGGAATGTTCTGTCAACGCATCGCGTCGGGTAAGCACCGAGCCGACAAGGTTGGAGATTTCTTGGGCGATGGTGTTCCTAAAGATAACGCAACGGCGATGGAGCAAGTGGTTCAGTCCATTGCAAAGGACAACGACTTGTCAGCTCGAAGTCTAATCGGGCTCTTAGATCGGGAGCCGAACATGGCGCGCGAGTTCATTGATCGAGCACGGCAACTGGTGTTCTTAAAGGGGACCGATTCGCACGATTACAAATTCAGTTCTGCCATCATGGAGGACTGCTTTCATTTGTCACCTGCAATGCGTTCGAAGTATCTGGCAATGTCGGTTTTCAAACTGAACGGTCCTACCCAACCGGATACTCCGCTTATGCCTCGTCTGCGGGCTTGTTTGGAAACATAGACGTTAGCGAAGAAGCATGATGTATGAAGCAGGAGGCATGCTGCGTTGCAGAGCGATTGTGCTGGTTTGCTCCCAATGAACTAGGGCTTGTTCGTTTTAAGCAATGCGAACCCAAGTGTAGCACGGCACGGAGTGCCGAGAAAAACGGCACGGAGTGCCGTGCTACACTGAGAAAAACGGCACGGAGTGCCGTGCTACACTGAAGGGTATGAATCGCGTCGGTTATTTCTGGTGTGGAATTCGAATGAACGAGTTTACGGCGGCATCATCTCCCGTATCTCGAAGCATGTAACCGCAGATTGCTTCGTCTTGATTGATCCCCAATGCTGTACTGAAAACAGTATTTCCCGGAAGCTCAAGCGGTGCGACAACTCCATCTCGAAAAATGAAGGCTGTTGGTCCACCTGTTTCGCGTGACTCGTTGTCGCACATTCCTACGATGACCCCGGTATTGGTGATTCCATTGGCTTCTGATGATGTGCTGTCTGGGAGCAGATCCATGATTTCAAATTTTCCTGTTAGCTCAACGGTACACGCTCGTTTTATGCCCCCGAGAACAACGCGACCAACCATTGTTCCATTGTTGTTCATGTCTTTCAGTTTCAGTTGCTCGTCCGATATTTTCCGTCGCTCCCACTCCAGGCCGTTGCTGCGCTCCCACACGAACAAGGAGCTATTGAAAATGATGTCTGAAATTTGCTCCTCCGTGATGCAAGCTGCAATGCGTTTTCCATCTGGACTCAGGATGACTTGGCTAGCTTGAAGATACGGATTGTTCGGGATAATGGTCGACAGTTCCTGGACACGCCATTTCTTGTTTCGCTTGTTCCATTCCCATACACATGGTCGGGATCGAGGTGGAAGACTACCAATCGAGTAGCCGGCGATCAAGCTTCCGTCTGCACTGATGTCCTGGGCGTGACACACCGTATCGGACGGCAAGGGATCAAGCAGGGTCATTTCCTTTGTTCGACTATCCCAAACGAAGGCTCGCACGCTGCCCCCTTCGCTTTGGAAGGTCCTGCTAACATATCCCACAACCAGTCCATTGTCGCTTATGGCGAACGCTTCGAGATTCGTAAAATCTTTGTGAGCTTGGATCTCTATTTCATCTTCGTCGCTTCGGAAAAAGTTTTTCGTGTAGTGGAAGGGGCCTTCCTTCACTTCCCGCGTGCCAATCACCTCGAGTCTGGAATTGATCGCGCTGACTTGACTGAAGGTCCTTGAATTAGCGATCTTTCGCAATTCGTAGTCATCGAAAGCAATACCGATCAGCGAAAAACCATGAACGAACCAGAATGCAATCGCAACTGGCAGGAAGTAATTACGATCGAATATCATCGAATCAAGGCTCCTTGTTAATAATCATGTGCAACTACAAATGCGTTTCTTGGTCGCCTAGCGATCGACCAAACGGATTGAACTGCGTCGCGGCATCTCCAATAGAACGATCTGGAAGCGGCAATTGGGTCGCTTGATCACTGATGGATTGTTCGAGACCAATTTTTTCCGGGTCTATTGTCGCCATATCCCCAAGGGAAGTATTTCGCATCGCACCAGTAAACTTGACAGTATCGTAGTTGGCTTGGGTTTTGCGTTGTCGCAGTTTCGCGGTGAGAAGTTCTCTCTTTTCCTTGCGACGGGAGTCCAAAGACTGGTCGGGGAGCAAAGCCAACAAGACCAAGAAGACGATTGAATTTGACATGAATCCGGCGAGGACCCAATTCCAATACGAATAGCCTCGCTGTTTGGCTTGCCTCGCCACAACCATCACAAAAGCCAGATGAATGCCTACGAAGATCGGTATGATTGTAAAGACAACGGCCATTAGATTCCAAATCAAGATTTCCCCCCCCTGTTATTGCGACGAAACGATATAGTCCTTCGTTGCGTTACGTTTTTTGCCACAATTGCGAGGGCGGGCGCGGTGACATCCAAGCGATGACGGCCTATCTCTTGAAACAAAAGCATCTTGTCACCAGCTTTAAGAAAGCGAAGTCGGAGCGCGCATCGTCGCGATTGTTTCGTCTCGTACACAAGATCCACGTAGTCTTTAAAACCAAGCCTGGTAAGCCAAAAGGATACTCCAAAATTCAAAGCAAGTATGGGAAATAAAACATACGATGGTTTCCATGAAGAATAAAACAATACTGTTGCCAAGACGGCGCTCCACAAGACACAGATAGCCCAGCGAATAGTCCGACGATTTCGAACTCTACATTTTCGTATTCGGGAAAACGGAATCGATCTTATCGACCAGTCGCTCACGGCCCGATAGATGAATCGCATGAAGACCGGAAACCAAACCTCCGGAACCAGTCCTTCGATCGTGAAACCGGTCTCATGGACGTTCAAGATGGTCTTTTTCCCAAAGAATCGTAGCCGATCTCGTTTCCGCGACCATGCAATCGGGAGCGAACGAACCTCCAACTTCATTTTGCTGCTCCCTGGCTTTTGCAACGTTCCAACAGCATCTGGAATTCAAAGCAATATCCGGACACCTCAAGATATTCTTGGCATAGCGTAGCGGCATCCTCAAAGAGTCCCAATTCAATCAGTGCGTTGGCCAAAAGCAAGTTGGCGTTGAAGTTATATGGATCGATTTCAAGGATCAATTGGCATTCGACGATCACGTCATCTAGGTGGCCCAGCGAAAGCATCGCCTCCACATACTTGATTCTAAACAACAGATCGTTTGGACGTTCCGCGACAATCAATTTCATCTTGTCGAGATAGCGAGGGTCGGTGATTGGGTTTTCGACAAGTAGCGATAGGTTACCTAACTTGCGACCGGTTCGGCGATGGGACGCGATAGCCAATGCAAACAGAGGGTAACTCACCCAGGCAAGCACCGCCAGAACACCATTCGAAATCTTTCCAGCCGAGAAAGGTGAGTCTGTTTTTGCAATAGTCTTCGCAACATTTTCTTTTTCAACTTTGGTTTCGGTAGATACGGAGAAAGAAAACCAGGTGACCCCCAATACAAGACACGAACCAAGCCACCAGCGGAACGCGTTAGGTCCCCTGCTCGTCTGTGACCAATAGAACAGCCCTATCCCAAGAGTTTTCATAATTCCGTGAATGACCCCCGACCCAAGCGCAATTGCAATTCCAAATAGCATCGCCAGAATTAACGCAGATTTTCGCTGCCTGCTCAGGCGCTTGATCATCGAGTCCATGCCGGATTTAGCTGGCGACGGGACCGACTTTTTTCGAACCAATGCTTGAAACACCGAGCCGCCAGTACCCAATAAAGTGCCGCTAGTTCCTCCCAACAGTCGCAGCAGCTCTTTCGCTGAAGATACCCTTTCATTGAGCGACTTCTCAATCAAATGGGCAACCAAGAGATCGAGCTTTTCGTCGATCTGCTTTCCCGCCGCGACGCTGGGTGCATTGGGATTGCTGTAAAGTATGGAATGACTAAGCTCATGCAGGGAGTCACCATGAAAGGGCATTTTTCCGGTTAGCATGTGGTACGCGACGACGCCCACCGCCCAAAGATCCGATTGAGGAACAGGCCTGCCGCGAAACTGTTCAGGCGCCATAAACATGTATGTGCCACCCGTGTTGGGTCGATCTTGAACACCCTCGGCTACTCGCCCAATTCCGAAATCGGTAAGAATGAATCGAAGCTGCCCATCGGAATCATCGAGCATGATGTTGGCCATCTTGATATCGCGGTGGACGATGTTTCGCTCATGGGCGAAGGCCAGCGCGCTGGCCATCGATCGTAGCAATTCGCTGACTTCGTCGTGTGAAAAGACTCGACCCGATTCCAACGCGCTCTTAAGATCGCCACCCGAAATGTAGTCGAGCACAATGATCAATTGATTGCTATGAACGAAGTACTCACGAAGTCGAACAATATTGGGGTGCTCGAGTCGCGAGAGGATTTCGGGTTCGGCCATTTGTTGTTCCATTTGGCCATTGTTTTCCAATACCTTGATCGCGACTCGATCCTGTTCATTGCTCTGATGATGTCCTAGATAAACTACGCCAAACGCGCCTCTTCCAATCTCCTGGTCGACGACGTACTGGCCAACAAGCGTCGCAATCAATTGGATCCATCCTTGTAGAAATCTCCCATGGTGGCTTCAAAACCAACCAAAGGATCGGATGCTGGTGCTATAGCGCCGCTGTTGCAAGCTGATGACAGAATCTCGATCTCAATTACGCCTGCGACGCTTACAACATCGCCCTCCGAGAGCGGTACGACCTCTCCTTTTTGGACAGTCTGTCCGTTGATACTGATACCGGCTTGGCTTCGATCAATTACCCCCAGGCCATGTTGAGTCGTGACGATTTCCAAATGCTGACGACTGATTCGAAGCGTTCGATCTTGTCTTCCGTCCGCACGTATTACTAGGTCGTTGGCCATTGCGTTGTGGTTGTTCGACTGGGTTCGCTGGCGACCGATTCGAATGCTCTGCTGATGTTTTGTGGGATGGTAACGGTGCCCCGTTCCGAGAATACGCAAGACAGGAAGCGGGTAGAGAGCCCCACTCGAATTTCCAAAATTATTCAATGCGAGTTGCATCGCTATAGCAAACTCCGACATGCTCTTGAATCGCTGGACCGGCCGCTTTTGGAGAGCCTTCAAAATCAACTCATCGAGTGGTCGAAGCTCGTCTCGCATGGGTGCAACACTTGAAGGTGGTCGAGGCGGGTCCATTAGGATTTGCGGGACCATGAATTGTGCTTCGCCCGAAAAGGCCGTGCGGCCAGTCAACATGCGGTACATGGTCATTCCCAGTGCGTAGATATCACTAGCAGGACCAACGACCCCTACAGAACCATCGATCTGTTCAGGCGGCATGTAGGCTGGCGTGCCGAGAACCTCTCCCGACTGCGTCCATTGCAATTGATTCGTTTGCCCGACTTTGGCAAGTCCGAAATCCAGAATGATCGGTGTTCCGCCTTCTTCCATCAATATATTCTGAGGTTTAATGTCGCGATGCACAACGCTATGCTGGTGCGCGTATTGGAGAGCATTGGCCAATTGGATCCCAAGCCTCAATGTTCGATCGGCCGACCAAGCTCCATCTTCATCGAGCAGCTCTTGCAAACACTTCCCTGTAAGGAATGGAGTCACGATAAAAGGGATGCCTTCGAACTCGCTGAATTCAAATACAGGGCAGATCGATGGGTGACGTAAAGCTGCGGCAGCCACGGCTTCCCTTGAAAATCGCCCCAAAGTTGAAGCTCGATCGTGCGCATCCAGCAGCGGTACTTTGATCGCAACCTGCCGCTCGAGCACAGAGTCCTTGGCTCGATAAACGGCCCCCATACCACCCTGGCCGATTTTTTCAATGATCTGATACTTTCCAAATCGACCAAACAACGAATCTGGGATTAAGGGCGTACCTGCAAGCGGCGCGGTCTCTTGCGGATCGACGGTAGGCGCATCGAACGGATCCATTGAATTCCTTGCTACCTACGGCAAAAACATCAAAAAAAGGAAGTGGTTTTGAGATCGAGAATTGGATTCAAGATAACTTGCAAGGCCTGCTTGTGTCTACAATAATCCGTCCAGCCGCATTTTCTTTTGAGCAATCGAATTTCAATAGGTCCATTTATGTTGCATAAAATCCATCTTGTTGGCGGTCCCGAAAAAGGACGCGTTTTTTCTCTCGAAGATGGACAAACTATGGTGATCGGTCGAGGGCAACAAAGCGATACGAAAATAAATGACCCATTCATTTCCCGAATTCATTGCAAGGTGACTCTCTCTGGATCTTCTTTGACATTGTCGGATGCTGGCGGCGGTAACACGCTCGTAGGCGGCGTTGTTGTCCAGGAAAAAACCCTCGAACCGGGGGATGAATTTCAGGCAGGTAGTACCGTGTTTCGCTATGCGATTGGCGACATCGACCCTGATACCATGCGATTGCCGGGAGGGATTCCACAAGCGGCTGCCGCGATGCCCAAGCCAAAAACCCTTGCGTTGAAAGATCTCGTCGGTCAAAGTTTTGCGCACTATCGCTTAGACAAAATCATCACTGCCGGTAGCACCGGTTTTCTGTTCAAAGCGACCGATACCGAAAAGAACCGAACGGCTGCGGTGAAAGTTCTTTCGCCAGACCGCACATCTACCGAAGAGGAAAAGGAGCGTTTTGTCCGAGCGATGAAAACGATGTTGCCAATTAAACATCCGAACATCGTATCTCTTTGGAACGCGGGAAAGAGCGGACCATTCTGTTGGGCCGCCATGGAATATATCGACTGCGAAAGTATGACGGAGGTCATTCATCGCATCGGCATCGAAGGAATGCTCGATTGGCGTGACGTTTGGCGAGTCGGAATCGACATCGGTCGAGCTCTCGAGAAAGCCTATTCAGAAAAGGTCATTCACCGCAACGTTACTCCCGCCAACATCCTCCGGCGCAAATCCGATAAAACGTGCCTACTCGGTGACTTGATGCTCGCCAAAGCGCTCGAAGGCGCACTTTCAAAACAAGTTACGTCGCCAGGCCAATTGCTTGGTGAGTTACCTTATTTGCCTCCCGAACGAACACGCGATCAAAGCGTCGTAGATACGCGATCGGACATCTACGGACTCGGCGCAACCATGTACGCACTTCTGGCTGGCAAACCACCCTTTGAGTCCGATTCGACGTCCGAACTGGTACGGAAGATTCGCGAGGATGTGCCTGAACCGCTTAAGAAGTTCCAGCTGGCTGTAAATGATCTCTTTGGAGCGGTGGTGCTCAAGATGATTTCGAAACGTCCGGATGACCGATACGACAATCCATCGCAAATGCTTGCGGAACTGGAACGGGTTGGCAAATACCAAGGACTATCACTTCCTGCATAACATGTGCGACGAAAAGGCACATGCGACATCTGTCTCGTAGTCATTTGTTTGCCATGTTGTTCAACATGGGCTCGCTTTGCAAGCGTATCCCTTCTTTGGCACAGCAAATGCATACAAGCCTTAAAAAATTCAGTTTTCATTTGCGAGCGACCCGATCGCTGCGCGGCTTTCCAGTGGAACGGTATTATGGTCAATTCGTCTACGATGAAGAAGATACTGGTCGCAACCGATTTTTCAGTGCACTCGAAAATCGCGCTCGCCCGCGCCATCGACCTTGCCAACGGCTTTCAAAGCCAGTTGACAGCGGTCCATTGTGTGCCCGACCTTGCTTTTGTTCCATCGGGATCCGAGCTTGGATTGCCCAACACCGATTATCTGATTATGCAGGAAGATTTCCGTCGCGACGCGTCGGCTGCGATGAAGAATTACCTCGAAGGCGCGGTTCCGGCAGCATTGTCGGTCAGCTCGAAAATATTAGTTGGCGATCCCCACATAGAAGTGTCCATTTTTGCTGAGACAGTCGAGGCTGATTTGGTGGTGGTGGGGCGAAGCGGCCATTCCGGTTGGGAGCAGTTTTTCCTGGGTAGTACGAGCCGGGGCTTAGTTCATCGATGTCCAACGTCGGTATTGGCGGTAAGCGATCAGTGGACACAAAAACCGAAAACGATTTTGGCAGGAACTGACTTTTCCGAAAAGTCGCGAGAGGCGGTATTGCAAGGCTTGGCTGTAGCTGAAAAGCTTGGTGGAACGGTCCATCTGATGCATGTCATCGACACGACAGATACTCCCTCGACGAGTGTTGATCGAATGACCGGCCACGATTCGATGCGTCAATCGATTAATGATTATGCCCAATCGCGTCTCGAGTCATTCGTTCAGTCACTCGATTGCGATGCATCACAACTGCAATTTCATTTATCCTGGGGAACTCCCTGGCGCGACATGTGCCAGACAGCCGAGAGGATAAAGGCGGAACTGATTGTGATCGGCAATGTCGGGCGTCGAGGTGTACAGGGGGCATTTTTAGGAAATACGGCAGACCGAATTTTGAGTCATTCCAAAACAAGCGTATTGGCTGTGAAGTCGGCGGGGCATAACGCATGAAGCGTCACCGCGATGCTCGAAACCTCGAGCGCAAACGTGCACCACTTTATGGAATATCGCATCGAAGACGTGGTATCGCCAAAAAATTTGCTCAGTTTCGAAGTGCCGGAACTGGTGCCATTGCTTCTCTTATGGCAGTCTTGGGGCCGGGAATGCTTGCAGGACTATCGGACGACGACCCTGCTGGAATAACGACATACTCGGTACTCGGTGCAGACCACGGCTATCGATTGCTTTGGATCATTCCAGCTTCAACCATTCTGCTCGTGTATTTCCATTTGCTGGCGGTTCAAATCGGTGCAGCAAGTGGCAAAGGCTTTGTCGGAGTCATTCGTGAGCGGTGGGGCGCTCGAATGGGGTACGTCGCCGTCATTGGCTTGTTGCTCGCCAATTTTGGAACGATCTGCGCAGAATACGCAGGCATTTCAGCAGCAGCCTCGCTTGTAGGTATTCCATCATGGATCAGTACGCCTTTAGCCGGCTTGTTGATCTCGCTGTTGGTGGTACTAGGATCCTTTCATCGCGTTGAAATTATCTTGCTTCTTGTTTCGTCGACCCTGGCCCTATATGTCATCGACGGGGTACTGGCTGGTCCCGACTGGTCTCTCTTGCTGCGGAGTTCACTCATTCCTAGCATGCCCATTAACCATGCTGGTTGGATTGCGATAACGGCGACTCTTGGCACAACCCTTGCCCCTTGGGGCCTGGCATTCTTGCAGTCCTACGCAGTGGACAAAAAAATTTCTGTCGCGAATCTGAAATGGGAACGAATTGATGTGGTTGTGGGGTCGCTACTGACGGGAGTCATTGGCCTCGCCATCGCAGTCGCGTGTGCAGCCACGCTCCATCGCGAAGGAATCCATATTGAGGACGCGGGTGATGCAGCCATCGCACTTCGCCCTTTGGCCGGCTCCTTTGCTACTGTGCTATTTGGAACTGGGCTGCTTGGTGCTTCGTTGTTGGCTGCAGCGATTGTCCCGCTGGCCACTTCCTATTCGATTGCAGAGGGGATTGGGGCGCCCGCGTCGCTGGATCTCGATTCGCATCACTTCCAATACTTCTATGCGGCGTTCATTGGACTCACGGTTGCGGCAGTCAGCATAGTCTCATTGCCGAGCTTGCCGCTCATACAGTTGATCTACACTAGTCAAGTAGTCAATGCAGTACTGCTTCCACTGCACGTTGTCGCGCTTCAACTTTTGGCAAATGACCCCAAGGTCGTCGGAGCAGCGAGGATTGGCAAGCTGGCCAATATCTTGGGATGGATTGGAGTTTTGCTGATCGCTGCCTGCGTCGGATCGCTATTGGTAAGTTGGATAGATGATGTTTTTCGAGATCAAGGCTGAAGTTCGCGTTTGGTAGCAATCACAATTTGCGTTTCACTTGGAACGGTATTCGCTGTTGGAATGGTATTCGCTAGTGAACGGCAATTCGTAGACCTGTCAACTTTGCGATTCGTATTCTCTTAAGGAAACGTTCATCATGTCTTGGACAATCAAGAAAAGTATTCTAGTACCATTCGACTTTTCGGAACACTCGCACGCAGCGGTTGACAAAGCATTGGAATTGACCGACGACAAGACACTTGTTCATGTTTTGCATGTCTTGCCGCATCCATTGTTGCCGACGTCGTTTCCAGCCGAGGAGATCGACGATCAAGCTCGCATCGAATACGCTGAAAAACTTCTGTCCGGCGAGTTTCAGGATCCATGTTATGCGGGGGTCGTACGCGAGGTTCTCGTTGGCGATCCAGGGACTGTATGTGCGGATCGAGCAGAATCGCTCAAGGCAGACCTTATTGTGTTGCCGTCTCATGGTCGTAGCGGAATCAGTCGACTACTCCTTGGGAGTGTGACAGAACGCATCGTCCGACTAGCCACCCGCCCTGTATTGGTACTCAAGATTTGACAGGTGGGTGTGTACAGTTTATGTCCCTCCTCGCACACTGCGCGCCCAATCGCACACTTTCGATGTGAACTCTTCTTCAAAAAGATTCGATTTATTACGGTGGCAGCACATTGTTTGATTGGCATGAGTTTCGCTCTCTATCGATTCATCCTCGCTGAATCGCGAGGGGATTTGCTTCTAATGATTAACTCGAAGGCGAAACGATGCTGGGGTGCAAGCCAAGGAAACAATTGAGACACTCGTTCGCTAGTGGAGGACATCATGCTTGATTTAGATTCCATCAAAACCACTCTTGAAGAGAAACTGAAAGAGTTGCAGGTCCGGGCGGCTGACATTGAAAACTCGTTAAGTGCGCCAAAGAATGCAGACTCGGAAGAGCGC
>JANLRK010000605.1:0-1267 GCA_031361585.1 Pirellula sp.
TCACCCAGCCGAGCCAATAAACGGTTGCATCGTGTCCAACATGCTTCAAGGAATTCGTTTCGAACCCGGTAAAGAGTGGACGTGGCCAACCGGATTGATTCATCCTCCGGAATGTGCGAAAGAGCTAGTACCGTTCAAAGTGTTTGCCGAAGAGTTATCGGGCGAAGAGGTCTTGCCTTTTGTACCGGACGGCAAAAACGTCTGCCAAGACGACGACCCTCGATTGTCGTTATTGGCAATCCATCTTGCAGAAATGGTTTCCACACAAGGGATCGCGACCGCGATGATGGAGAAAGATGACTGGGACTTTACCGCCGTCTACTTTACTGCCATAGATCATTTTTGTCACTCGTTCATGAACTATTATTCACCCCGACTTCCGTGGGTATCGGAAAAGGACTTCGAAATGTATCGACATGTTATTCCTGCCGTCTATCGACTGAGCGATATGATGCTTGGTCGCATGATCGAGATGGCTGGCCCCGATGCAACGGTAGTAGTATGTTCCGACCACGGTTTTCAATCAGGACCTCTTCGACTGGTTGAGACCCCCCACGAGCCGGCGGGTCCCGCATATTGGCATAGGCAATATGGCATATTGGTTGCCAGTGGTCCGGGAATCAAACGCGATGAGCGGGTCTACAGCGCTACTCTCTCCGACATTTGCCCAACCATCCTATCGATCTATGGACTACCTGTCGGCGAGGACATGGATGGACGCGTTCTAACGGATATCTTTGAGGTATTGCCCTCGAAGACCACGATTCCAAGCTGGGATACGACTGACGGAAACGGCGAGGACGGAATGCATCATGCGGACATTGCTTCATCTCCAGAAGAAGCCCATGAGCTGTTTCAACAGTTTGTTGCACTAGGGTATGTGGAGGCTCCAGGTGAATCCAAGCAAGAAAATGCCAACTTGGCTGATATCGAATGCAAGTATAACTTGGCCCGCAATTTGAATTCGTTGGGCCGCCATGAGCAGGCTGTACCGCTCTTTCTCGAATTGGTGCAGAAATCACCTTGGGAATCGCGATTCATCATACATTTATCCCGAACACTTGCTTCTGCCAATCGACTTGAGGACGCCGAAACCGTTCTCTCACGCGCATTCGATCTGGCTACGACCGTAGATCCAACCGTTCGCCTAATCCTTGCCGAGATCAAGGCGGCGCAAGGCGATAGGCAAGCCAGCTATTCAGAATTGTGCGCGATTGAACAGCAGCCCTATTTGGGGCCAGGAGTCCTAATGCACGTAGGTATGTGC
>JANLRK010000681.1:0-3502 GCA_031361585.1 Pirellula sp.
CAGCAGGACATTCGTTTAGTCGTTCGAATCATTCGCGGCGTTCGTTTAACGACGGACCTCAAAACGCAACAGATTGCGGATCAATACGAGGCTTGGCTCGTTCAGGAAGTGCAATCTCCAAGTGCCAACGAGTTCATGGGCCCGGACGTGTACGCCGACGCGGTTACTCAACTTAGCGATAAAGCCGGCCGGCAACGGGCCAGATATGGGGCTCTCACCAAAGATTTTTTCATCGGGATTCGCGAAAATCGCATTGATCGTTCCATTGGCACTGGTGCCTATGTCAGAAAAACCCCATTAGAACACACGCTGGGCGGCTACTCGATCCCAACGATCAAAAATGGAACACGCTTGATAACGAAACGTCACGTATCGACTGTAGCTTGGCACATGAAGCAATACCTCCAAGCAAGCGATAGTTCCGCCTTGAATCAAGCCAAGGAGTCGGTCGCACGTGACTGGAATGTGTCCGCCATCAACTATGGTGTTACAGCGACCCCCTTCTCGCCGAGTCTAGGATACAAGGAACCTTGGGCCTTTTGGTACGGCGAGTGGGAAAGGCAGGCAGATGCGTTGCGACCACCAAAGTAGGTCGCATCTGCCGGATGCGACTTCGAAATGCACTTACACTAACCCATAGCCGAATTGACAGTGCAAAGTCACTCTCGGCAAGAGTGACCTACTTCGTCCGCGATTGAAAGAGAATTAAGCAGATGGGTTGCGACCACCAAAGTAGGTCGCATCTGCCGGATGCGACTTCGAAATACACTTACATCAACCCATAGCCGAATTGACAGTGCAAACTCTCGGCAAGAGTGACCTACTTCGCCAGCGACTAAAAGAGAACTAACATGAAACGTCGACTCAAGTGGATCGGACTCGTTAGCCTGCTACCAGTCTTGGTTCTTTTTGTATTCATCGCCTTCATCGCCTACCGCGAGTCCGTCGCTTCCTCTGACCTAAAACAAAAGCTCGCGGACATGCGTCAAGCGGGTGAACCATACGATAACGAATCGATGGCAAGGTTCTTTGAAAAGATTTCGCACAAAGAGGGGACTGCTGCCTGGAGCGAGGTCCTTGCGCTGAGCAAAGCAAGTTTAGCCACTCTGCCTCCGTCGATTGATTTGCCAATCTTGAGCGCCCGTATTCTCCCTTTTGACTTGAAGCCAGGGAGCGAATGGCCAGACGAGCCGCGAGTGGCCGAATACCTGCTAGAGATTCGTCCCGTCATCAAACGGATTCAAATGGCAGATGCGTTTCCAAAACCGGTTTGGATGCCAATCGAATTCGATGGTTTTATGACATTGCTCGAGCCAATTCAGGAATCAACAAACCTGGCGAGGATTCTTGAACTGGATGCTGTTCATGCTCTATATCGAAAAGAGGGAGAGCGAGCATTGAAGGACATTGTCGCACTGGGTTCGGTTGCAGAGGCTTTTGACTGGCGTTTTTGTATTGTCGCGAACTTGGTTTCTACAAGGATTGACGGGATACAGCAGGGTACGATCAATCGATCGCTGGATATGGATGTTTGGAACGAACAACAACTGTTGACACTCTCGGCTCAAATCGATCAACCTTATGAAGTCACCAAAGCCTGGAATGCGGCCTACTCTGGCGAGCGTGGCATGGCTTATTCATCAATAGACAATTTGCAGTCGATGAGTTCGCCTGAGTTCAGGGACAACCCATTTTTGAGGTTGCCAGTTCTACCAAGTACAAAGCTAGCGGTTCTTCGAGCTTACGAAGCCTGGCAGCATTGTGCTGACGTTGGTGAAAGTGGACTTTGTGAACGAGCGTATCAAGTTCAACAGACGATGATCGCAGACGGAGCCTTTAGCATCTCTCAAATGTACCTTTTAACGCTGATGCCGGCGACGCAGGCATATGCAGGTGCGTACAATGAAAAAGAAATCTATCGTCGCCTTACCTACACGTCGTTGGCGGTGAAACGCTTTCAATTGAAGAACAAACGATGGCCAAAGAGCTTGAGCGAACTGTCCGATGTTGGTTTGTTGCGAGATGATTGGACAACTACTAAGCACCAACCGTTTGGATATGAAGTGGAAGGCGATGGAGCATATGTATGGTCATTCCAACCGACCTCCGAGTTCAATGAGAAAGGTGTTTCCGCGACGCGGCCAATTGCAACGCCGGACACTGTTGAATCGATCACCTCTTACTGTGTGACCATTCGCTAGTACGTCATCGAATCAAAGTAGGTCACTCTTGCCGAGAGTGACTTCGTCGACCTCAAGCAGATTCAAACAGAGCTTACGACTCTTGTCCCAGCTACATAATCGTGCAGGCATCGCCGCGACTCCGAAAAAATGAAGAGCAGATCGATCAGCCCGAGAAATGGTACAAACGAGAAGAGGAGCCTAACCCAGTTGCGAAGAACGACCGCTTGAATGAATCCAGGCAGCACTCCCGTTGTGCTAACAATGCGAATCATCAGCAGTTTCTTGCCAATCGTTTGGCCTGAGGTTGCTAGCAGCATCCATTGGCCGAGGATTATCAAAACAGGCAACGCCGACAGCGCCATGAGCGAAGCCAGACCGGGCTCCTTCTTGTTGCGAATCGCGTCTATCGGGTTTTCCCAAACCCCAAGTTTTGCCATCCAGACAACAAAAATTAGCCCAGCCGCAAACGATGTAAAAACGAGCAAATTATCAACGATGGTAGCTACAAGCCTTGCGATGATTGACGCTGGAGGGTAGCCCTGAAAATTCATCTGGTTTAAAGGAACGAAAGATTCTTTTCGGACGATCTCAATTAACTCTCCGTCGGTTGGATGGTGATCGAATTTGGAGATAAGGGGCTTGTCTGACGTTCGCGGCTGGACACGAAGTTCGGGTTGCTCTGTCAAAAGGGACTCGGCGCGTGCGATCCGTTCTGGGGTCGCCTCTGGGACGGTAATCGACTGGCCGCAGTTACGGCATTCTGACTCTGTGCCAACGGTTTCAATGTCCGCACAATTGCTATACCAGCATCGATTGCAACGAAATTCGACAAAGACGGGGGCGATCGCAGTCATGGAAGTCATGGAATTTGCATTTTGAAAGTTGTAGCCACGGCAAAATGGTTTTACTAAATAGCGAACTGGGCCTGAACCATGAAAGGCTAGGTTGCAATAAATTCTCTCTCCAATGAAGAAAATCGATTCGACCCTAAAATGGAGGCAACTTGGTGGGCGACGCCAATTATGCGGATTATGCAGGTGGAAATCGCAAAAAGCAGGTTCCATCTTTTAAATGCGTCGGTATCGCGTAGACTCAGAGAGTATTGAGCGAGAGCATACGGCCCAGTCGCACCCGGCAGGTGCGACCTACCGTAGGTCACTCTTGCCGAGAGTGACCTTGCATTGCCAGTCGCACCCGGCAGGCCCGGCAGGTGCGACCTACCAGATCTTAAACGAATGGTGAAAAGATGAAACGTAAGATGCGGATTGGATACTTGGCAATTTGCATGACTTTGCCATGGATCGGTACAAACGCTGACG
>JANLRK010000711.1:0-4326 GCA_031361585.1 Pirellula sp.
TTCACGCCTGAGGGAAAACACCGTATCTCTGCTAGCCGCGGTCTGACCGTGAAATTGATCGTGGTAGAGACGGAGCGGTTTGGAGATATCATTCCCGCCATCCCCCCGGGAGCGCTGCGAGGCGGAGTGCAATCACTAGCAAGCCACCCTTCAAGAAACGAAATCCTAGTTGGCGGTGCAGACGGTGCTCCTAAAATTTATCGCGTGTTTCGTCAAACCGCTCGCGTGATTGGTGACGATGCAAATCTGATCCGACAATTAGATGCCCTGCCAGGTCGTATTTTTAGTGTTGCAATCAGCCCCGATGGCCGCTTTCTTGCTGCCGCATCAACTTTGGACAACCAAAGCACCATCAAGGTTTGGTCGTACGACGTTGATGGAGAACTGCCAAAAGAGATCAAAGCCATTCAAGCGAAAGTGGTTTCCTCCCTCAAGCCCGATGAAAAGAAAAAACTCGAGGAATACGTTACGAATCAACCCAAGGTCGTTGCGACCTGGAACATTCCAACCGCTGCCATTTACGCCATCGCTTTAGACGCAAACGGTCGCCTTGCAGCCGGCGGATCCGACGGTCGACTGCGCATTTGGAATTGTGCAAATAGCGAGATGGTCTTTGACATCGATGTTACGCCAAGCTCGACATTCGTCGCAACCGATACGAGTTTGCTAGCGGAGCTTCGAAGGAAACGGCTCTCTGAAATTGCTGGTGGTCATGTCAACGAACGAGCTACCGCAGAGTTTCTTAAGGAGGTGGATAGCTTCTTGATCTCCAGAGTTTCGGATATCGACGTCCAACCCGCATCATTGACGCTCGATTCTTGGAATGCCTCGGCACAAATCACCGTAACAGCGACTTTGGAAAACGGTGAAGTACGCGATGCCACCCGGGTCGCTCTGCTCACCTCGTCATCGCCCAATGTTTGGCTATCGAAGCGGGGGTGGGTTCAGCCACTTGAAAACGGAAATTGCAACATTGAAATCCAAATCGGTGGTCACAAGAAAACATTGCCTGTCCGAGTTGCCATGGATGCAAAGAAGCCGATGGACTTCATCCGAGACGTCAATCCGGTTCTGTCTCGAGTCGGTTGCAATTCTGGTACATGCCACGGTGCTCAAGCTGGCAAAGGTGGTTTCAAACTATCACTGCGTGGCTATGACCCGATTTACGACGTACGAGCATTGGCCGACGACTTGGCCGCCAGGCGTATCAACCCTTCGTCGCCAACGGACAGTCTAATCATGGCAAAGCCGTTGGGGTTGGTCCCTCACGTCGGCGGTAAGCTGTTTGATGCGGGCGACAACCACGCGCTGGTTATACGTCAATGGATTGCAGAGGGAGCCAAAGTAGACACATCCAATACCAAAGTTGCACGAATCGAACTTTCGCCTTTGAACCCAATCGCTCCAATGCCGGGTGCCATTCAGCAACTACGTGTGGTTGCAACTTATCCGGATGGGAAGACTCGCGATGTAACTCGAGAGGCATACATTGAAACCGGAAATGGTGAGGTAGCATCCGTCATCGAAGGTGGTCGCATCCAGGCCCTGCGTCGCGGTGAAGCTCCGATCTTGGCTCGTTACGAGGGTGCTTATTCCGCAACCACGTTGACCGTAATGGGAGATCGTTCTGGTTTCGACTGGAAATCCACCCCCACGGAAAACCCAATTGATACGCTGGTGGCGGCCAAATGGGATCGTATGAAAATCAAACCGTCGGACATTTGCAACGACGCAGATTTTTTGCGACGAGTCACGCTGGACCTTTCTGGCTTGCCACCGACAGCAGACCAAGTGCGTGCGTTTCTTGCAGACCAAACGCCAATGCAAGAAAAACGTGAGAAGCTCATTGATCAGCTCATTGCCAGCGAAGCATTTGTCGACCACTGGACCAGCAAATGGTCGGACCTTTTGCAGGTCAATTCCAAGTTTCTTGGTAAAGAGGGCGCAACCAAGTTCCGCGAATGGATTCGCCAAAGCGTTGCCAGCAACCAACCGTATGACCAGTTTGTGCACGCAATCGTAACGGCTTCGGGCTCCAATCGGGAGAACCCAGCCGCGTCGTACTACAAGATTTTGCGGACGCCTGAAGATACGCTTGAGAATACGACTCACTTATTTTTAGGAGTCCGATTCAACTGCAACAAGTGCCACGATCATCCCTTCGAACGATGGACGCAAGATCAGTACTACCAGACGGCTGCCTATTTCTCACAGGTGTTGTTGAAGAAGGATAGCGAATCCGGTGACAAGACCATCGGCGGGACGGCCGTCGACGGCGCGAAACCGTTGTACGAGGAAGTATCCGATGCTGGCACTGCGGAAATGAAGCACCAAAAAACGCAACAAGTAGTTGCACCGAAGTTCCCGTTCCAAGCCGATTTTAACGTCGAGGAAAACGCATCGCGTCGGAAGCAGTTTGGGGCATGGTTGACTAGTCCTAAAAACCCTTACTTCGCTCGCAGCTACGTCAACCGGATGTGGGGATATCTGCTCGGCAAAGGGCTGATCGAACCAATCGATGATATTCGTGCGGGAAACCCAGCAAGCATCCCTGAACTCGTTGAGTTTTTGGAAAAGGACTTTGTGGGACACAACTTCGACGTTCGACATCTCGTGAGGACGATTTGCCGTTCCAAGATTTATCAGCTCGCGATGGAATCCAACCAATGGAATGCAGATGATGATCGCAATTACTCGCATGCGATGCCGCGGCGGCTGCCTGCCGAAGTACTCTATGACGCGATCCACCAAGTCACTGGCTCGGTGTCGCATTTGCCCGGCATGAACCCGGGCGCGCGTGCCGCGTCCCTGTCCGACGCCGAGTCTGGTTTGAAGGATGGTTTTCTTACCAACTTAGGTCGGCCGCCACGTGAGAGCGCATGCGAATGCGAACGATCAAGCGAATTGCGGCTTGGTTCGGTCATGGCTCTTGTGAGTGGCCCAACTCTCGGTTCAGCGATCTCGGATGAAGCGAACTCGATTGGCCAATTGGTGAAACAGTTTGCAAATGATTCCGATTTGATCAATGAGCTGTTTATGCGAGTCCTGAGTCGACCCGCTAAGGACGCTGAAATTGAAGCGGCGACCACCGTATCGGGTCGCATCGCTTCCGATCATGAATCGCTCGCCAAGAATCTTGCCGACCGGGAAGCGTGGTGGCTCGAAGAAAAGCCAAAGCGGTTAGCACAACTGGAGAAAGAACGCGTAGAAGCCGAAACCAAGCTTGCAGCCAGAATTGAGCTAATCCAGCCAGAACGCGTTGCAGCAGAAAAGAGTCGAGTCGAACGTAGCATCGCAGCTAAAGCGGCCGTGGATGCTTATGAAGCCGTTCTCCTTGACAAGTTAGAAGAGTTCTTGAACAAAGGTAAGAACGCGACTATATGGCGGACACTCATGCCCCTCAAGTCGGCGTCAACCAACAAAGCTGTATTGGTTCCACAGGCAGACCGGTCTGTGGTAGCAAACGGATCCGCTGAAAAAACAGTTTACACGATCGACACAGCCGCTGATCCCTCCGAATTCAACACGGTTCGACTCGAGGCCTTGACCGGTTCCTTCAAGACTGCGGGCCCCGGATTGTCCGAAAATGGAAACTTCGTGATCACGGAATTGGAGTTGTTCATTGGACAGGCAGACAAGCCTAAGGATATGCGAAAGGTGAAACTAGTCAAAGGCTTGACTGACTTTGATCAACCTGGATTTTCTGCTGCGGCGGCAATCGATAACAAACCGAAAGATCAGGGGGGCTGGGCCATCAACGGTGCGGAAAAATCGGAGCATTGGGCCGTGTTTGCAACGGAAGAACCGATCAAGATTTTACCGGGCGAGATTATTCAATGGCGAATCCATCAGTTCCACGATGCCGTCGACCATCGGCTCGGCCGGTTTCGATTGAGTGTAGGAAATCGAGAAGGGGAGCTAACTCTCGGGTTACCTGAGTCGCTTGCGGCCGTAGCTCAAGTACCGAAATCCGATTGGACGGAACCGGTTACCAAAGATTCGCTAAGTTACTTCCGACTTTCCTCATCGGATTTGAGAAAACTGAACGATTCGCTGAAGAAGGAAAATCAGCCGCTTGCCGAAGATGAGCTAGTTGTTACGCTGAAAAAGCGGATCGAACGACTTTCAGTTCCCCTTATGGACGACGGCAGATTGGTAAGATTGAGAAATGACGTTAAGGAAAGCGAGACTCAACGAATTCAATCGCGGCTAACAGCGGCGGAAGATATCGCTTGGGCCTTGATCAATAGTCCAGCATTTTTGTTTAACCATTAGTAGTAGCATGGCCCCCTGGGCCGTGCGCCACACGGCCCAGGGGGCCATGCT
>JANLRK010000714.1:0-4632 GCA_031361585.1 Pirellula sp.
CTTCCTCAGCCAGATCAAAATCCCGCAACAACCGCACCAGCGTCGCAAACACCCGCCGAGACTCGGACCGATACGTCTCCTCAACCGCCTGTCTAATCTCGTGATCAGATTGATTGGAATGAATGTGCATGAATGAAAGTAATCTTTGGTGTGTTCGACGACAAAAATAGGTTAGCCGCCGCAGATGACATTGACTAGTCCTTAATGGTACTCGCCACTCATGAACGACGGCAGAATGTCGAGCCAAACCGAAGGCACACTAACTCGCACCGGCGTGTCAAACCGGTGCGAGTTGGTGGTTACTGGAAAAATCACGTACGTTGGCCCAATCGCTAGCAACTGGAACGATAAAGATCTAGCTTCGGTCAATTTGAATGAAGGTAGATGTCGCGAGCAAAGCTAGGAGCCATCGTTCGTGATTGAATTCATATGTTCAATGAATGACTTGCCAATCGCGAATCCTAAGCGGACCGGAACCGCATTGCCGATTAATCGTCCCATCGCATAAAAAACAACTTCCTCGTTTGATGGCAGGAACTTGTATTGACGTGGGAACGTCTGAAGTAGAGCTGCCTCGCGCAGTGTTATTGCACGATCCTGCTCCGGGTGCCCAAACCTCCCGTTGCCATATCCAAAACACTGTGTAGTGATTGTCGGCGCAGGTTTATCCCATTCCATTCTTCCATATACGCTTGGATAGGTCTCACCTGCTTTTGCCTTGTGGCAGGTTGCCCGAAGTGAAACGGGCCAGTCTTTCCAAGTTCCACCCGGGCGTGATGCTCGAATTCTTCTTAAATTGATAGGTGACAAGTTACACGCGTGGTGCATTGGGTCGGTGCAATCCTTCTGACCTGCCGCCAACGCTGGAAGTTTGAGTATCGCGGTTGCCACCGTCGATTCGCGCAGGGGGGGTGAGGGTTGCCACATTTTTATGGGCCCGAGTTTTGAAGCCAACAACACGAGCCTCCTTCTTGTTTGTGGAACTCCATAGGCGCTGCAGTCAACCACGGAGTGCCATAGGGAATATCCCGATAACGATTCCAGAAGTTCCTCGAAGACGTCGTGCCGCCCTAGTTGAGCAACATTCTCCATTGTCACTAGATCTGGTTCCGTCTCTTTAACAAGTCGAGCGAAGTGACTCACCAAGTCCCACTTCTCGTCCGGCTTCGACTTTCTGCTGGCTCGACTATAGGTGGAAAATGGCTGGCAAGGAGCACAGCCAGCAAGTAATGTCGTCGCCCCTTTTTTCCATAACGCACGTATATCGTATCCGACCAGCGTAGAAACATCTTGACGCAGAAATTCAGCATGGTTGTTGCATTCAAATGCGAATTGGCACAGCGGATCAACGTCTATTCCCGCAACTACTTTGATTCCAGCTCTCTCGAGGCCATGAGTGAGGCCTCCAACACCGCAAAATAGATCAATGCAAGAAATCATGACGTACCTCTCGGCAATGGGCGGACAGCTGAATCGAGGTACATGAATCCGTCGAGGTAGCTACTAAATGACTGGATCACCGCTCGGAGATAATTGACCGTTCGATTCTTCAAATCAATCAACTCTTGAACGGTAATATTTTCACCTGACTGTTCAAATGAAATTGATCCATGAGCCAATTTGTTGCGGAGCTCCTTAACGTACTGCAAGGCGTTTTTGTCATCGCGAAACGGGCGCTTGGCAGCACTCTTCGTTGCTGTGCCTATCGTCAAGACACATCCGATTCGCTCGCTCACTTTCTCAATTGTTCCATCGTCCCAGTTTCCTCCACCTCCTTGTTCGATGACCCATTCTTCAATCGGACGCCCCTTAAGGATCTTTTCACAGACTTCGAACGAACAATCAAGACGTTTGGACGGACTCAGTTGAACATGCGTCCGTAGGCTCGTACGATACCATTCTCGCTGAACAGTTGGGTCGAGTTCTCCGACGCTCCATGTACCACCATCGACCGTCGCTGTCGCCACCGCAGACGTGCACCAGGTCGCCGTTGCTTCAACAAGGTTGTACAGATGCAAATACACCGACGAATAAAGCATTCGTTGTTGGCGTGTGGATATTGCCGAGTTACCAATCTCGGGCGGACCCGACTGGGCCTGCAACTCCACTGCCTTTAACAGGCTGATATAGCTTTCAATCTCAGCAACTCTATCTTCAAACGGAGTGGTATCCATGTTAGCCTTCCAAGAGCTTGTCACGAACAAACTCAAAACGTTCTTTCATGCGACGTTTTACGTTGGAGCTTCCGGACTTGCTGTATTCCTTAAATCTATCCCCCGTAATCCAACTGCCAACGTTCGGTGGCGCTTTCTTCAGACCAGGCTTTTGAGTAATCGCCAAAAAACTACCGACTGCGATCGACTCAAATCGCGTGTAGTAAGTCTCTTGCGACGAAGCAGACTTACGAAATCCGTAAGGAAATGTATTTTCGATGAATTTCATGGTTTCGTTGAATCGTTTCTCGAATTCTTTGTAGCTTCTCCTGTTCTTAAGCTCTTCGTTCTTAAACTTAGCGTAACCAAAAAGATATTCTGCGGGCCGATCGTGATAGTCATTGAAGTCACTCAAATACAAGTCTGCGTATGCAAAAAATCGAGTAACCATTTCTTCTCGCTTGCGAAGGCTTACTCCCATTTGAGGCACCGGGGCAAGTCTGACAAACAGATCATCCATAGCGAGTTTGATGACCATGTCCAAAAACGGTCCTGCCAACGCTCCGCGACGTACCTCAGCTTTATTTGCAATTTTACTGCCGGTGTTGATTCGCTCAAAGATATCGAATCGTGCTTGCTCATCTGCGTGTTCGTTTAAGATGATTCCTCGTATGCTACGGTTTTTAATCTTCAACTGTCGAGACGTAGGTAAGTCACGAAACCTTAGACCTTCCAACTCGGTAAGTTGCGTTAAATCGCCAATCACATGCTCGCTATTGAGGAATTGCGAAATCGTCCTCAAACGCTGCGAGCCATCAACTACCTCTAATTTGCCGTCATTCTTTTCCCAAAAAAACAGGAACGGGATGGGAAGGCCCATTAGTAGTGACTCAATGAAACGGGATTTTCGCTCGTCCTCCCAAGTGTCGTCGCGCTGATAGGCAGGTATTACGAACTGCCCGTTTCCCAACTTCATCGCCAACAACTCAACCGAGTAGTCCGTCAGGTAGTACTCAATTCGTTTCGACTGCTCTATGATCTGCGCTTCCGCTAGTTGAGCTTGGGCCTCACCTATTTCCGATTCGTCCGTCTCTACAGTCGTGAATTGATCTTTGGAGGTCGCCATTAAGTGATTCTGTCTTGAAAAAATATTCTTTCGACACGTTTTTTCCCCACGGAATTGTAGTGGCGAATTCGACTTTCGCAACAACGTTACTTGGTAAGCTAGGTAAAGCGTGCCGTATTTGCCACTCTCCACCCTGAGGGCCTTGCCCGATAATGCATTTACTTCCTAACAAAATGCGTTGGTGCGATTCACTGACGGCAGAATGGACGATCTCCATTGTACAAATCCTACCGTGAAGTGTGTTATTCAGTGATCGGGGGTTTGACTCACGAGCGGAAAATTCCCTCGGCCATATTGCGAGCGTTTTCGTCGACTGCAACGAGTGTGACTCCGAGATCATATTTGCGACAGATGAACCGGTCACCCAAACCGTCGCTACTTGCCAGTTTTTTTCTCAGCCGGCGTGTCAAACCGGTGCGGCCAGAAAATGGTAGAATATCGCTCTAAAATCGCGAATCAAGTCCCGCAATATCCACAATGACCAACGTCAAGACGTTCGCTACGCCGAAACGAAGTTTCGCTTTCTAATATTGTCGCACCGGATCGATTGTGGCATTCCGGGTCTCCCAACTTGCACCGGTCACCCAGGCCGGTGCGTGTTAATGATTACACCAATTCCCCCCATGTTTTGTCCAAACGCGTCCAGTTTGGACGCGCTCAGATTTGCGTCGGTCGATCTGACCACAGCATATTCAAAGGAGAGCCAAGAAGCTCAGGGCTATTAATTGTCGCCCCATCACATGTCTCTGCCCATTGGTGTTAATATCCGCATTAGGCTAATCTTTTCCAAATGACTCAATCTTCAAGGCTGAGGGCCGTGGCATGAAACTGATCCATCGAAGTGACCTTGTCAATTACTTTTTTGCGGGCGGCGTCGGTTAAGGTAGGCATGCCCAATCTCACGGCGATCTCCGACAGTTCATTTGCCGGGGCGTTCCTGAGGATGCTATTTTGAAGCTCACGATTAACTTCCATCACTTCATAAATGCCCACGCGTCCGAAGTAACCTGAGTGGAAGTTGTCGTCGTGAGGTATTCCACGTACCAAGGCATGACGATGTGCTTCAGCAGGGTCGATATTCAGTATTCGGCAGTCGGCCTCGTTGGGTTGGTATTCCTGACGATGTTTGGGACAAACCTGCAGTATCAACCGTTGGGAGACAACACCTCGCAAGCAGTTTGCCAGAATGGGTGTAGGAACGTTAAAATTTTTGAGTACATCAATGGCAGCTACAGAAGTACTAGCATGCAGGGTACTGAGTACAAGTACGCCAGTCAGTGCCGATTGGCAGGCAATTTGCGCCGTCTCTGCGTCGCGAATCTCACCTACCATCATGATATCCGGGTCTTGCCG
>JANLRK010000579.1:0-7489 GCA_031361585.1 Pirellula sp.
CCTTTCTGGTTTGCAATGCAAAAAACGCGAGCCATCTTGAAAACACACTCATGGAATGGATGTTAATTTGGGGGATTCGAACTCGACAATACGAAAATTTCGATTGGCGCGCAAATAGCAGTTCCACGAACCACCCGGAATTTCACAGAAAAAATCGGTGGAAACGATCTGTTCCATTAGTTGGGCCATGCCGGTGGAATTCAGAAATACCGCAGGCTAGTCCTGCTGGATTGTTCTGTTTTCAAGCTAAAAAAAGCGAACAGCCCCATGTTTTTTTCCAACATTGGAAGGTGAGTAGAATGATCTTTAGGAAGCTACAGCATAGAAGCCACGCGTAAGGTTAATAGCGCTGCTGCAATCCCCTTACATCATTTCGAGGTCACGACTTTTTGGCGTCGATCTTAAGCTGGGCCGCGAAACACTTTCACTAGCGTTCCTTGGCAGCGGAATGCGTCAAGCATTTCGTTGGCGTCCAGCATTCACGAAAGCTTTGACAGCTTCCGCTACGATTTAAATCGGCCCGCCTTAAGATCGACGCCGACTTTTTGGTATATTGAGGGTCCTATCCACTTCGTCACTACCCTCCTAAAAAACTGTCAATGATGATTGAGCAACTTAAAGTCCCACGATCATTGCGTCTACTTCGTCATCGATTCGCGACGATGATTCTTTCCTCGTTGTGCCTTATCGGTAACGCGTTTTGTGACGACGATTCCAAAGAGGCAAGTTTTACGGGGAACAAGGAAAAACCAACAGATTGGCCTCACTGGCGAGGGCCAATGCAGAACGGACACTCACTAGAAAAAGGCCTTCCCGACTCATTCAAAGTTGATGGAGAAAATCTCCTGTGGCGGAAAGAAGCCTTCGCGACACGTGCAACGCCCATCGTAATGAATGGACGACTCTATACCGTTTGTCGATCTGAACCTGAGACGACGAGGGAAGCTGAAAAGACTGTTTGTGTAAATGCAGAAACGGGCGAATTGATTTGGGAAAGTATTCACAACATCTATTTGTCCGATGCTCCATCTGAACGCATCGGATGGTCAAGCCTCGTGGGTGACCCAGAGACCGACAATGTTTATATGCTAGGCGTCGGCTGCGTACTGCAATGCCTAGAGGGGAAGACAGGCAAAATTCTCTGGGAAAAATCCATGCTTGAGCAGTATGGGATGCTTTCCACCTATGGCGGTCGAACCAATTTCCCAACCATTTTCGAAGACATGATGATCATTTCCGGTGTGACGACGGGCTGGGATCAAACCGCCGTGCCGGCCCATCGGATCATTGCCATGGACAAATCCACTGGTGCGCCCGTTTGGACAATGAGCACTCGACCTCGACCAGAGGATACGACCTACAGCACCCCAATTTACACCGTTTTGAATGGACAGGCCGCGATGGTATTGGGCGCAGCAGACGGGGCTGTTTATGCACTGCAACCTCGAACTGGTCAAGTCATATGGAAGTACCAGGCGTCTCCCCGTGGAATCAGTGCTACACCTCTGGTCGAAAACGGAATTGTTTACTGCGGGCACGGGGAACAGAATGAGTCGGATCGCACAATTCTAGGTGCGATCTTCGCATTCGATGGAAACACCACCGGCGACATTGCTGAAGACAAACTGCTTTGGAAAATTCCTGGAAAGACCATTGGTAGAAGTTCCCCGGTCAAGGTTAGCGAACGCGTTTACTTCGCCGAAGATGGCGGCATGTTGTTTGGAATCAATGCGAAAACCGGCGCATTGGAAACGGAGCAAAAGCTTGGGCGAATCATCTTTGGATCCCCAGTTGTTTCGGAAGGCAAAATCTACATCGGCGAGAATACCGGAAGAATATGGACGTTGAAGCCAAATGAGACCGGCTTCGAGGTTTTGGGTCAGACTCGATTAAAAGACGGAGGAGAGGTTTTCGGTTCTTTTGCAATTTCAAATGGCCGACTCTTTCTTCCAACGAACAAGGCCCTTTATTGCATCGGCGCGAAAGAGGCAAAAGTAAATGCGGAACCTATGCCGAAGCCACCGGCCGAGAACGTTTCCAGTGATAAAACAATCTCGCAAATCCAGATTTGCCCCGTGGAAATGTTACTTTCACCTGGCCAAAAAGCGAAACTACAAGTGCGTGCCTATAACGCTGCTGGGCTTTATCTACGCAATCTGACAGACGCAGTGATTTCGGTCGAAGGGGGAGGGACGGTTGCCGATATGACTTACGCAGCACCCTCGGAAACGACCGGAACGGGAGTCTTCGTGACCGCGGTATCTGGTGAACTGAAAAGTATTGCGAGAGCTCGAGTCATTCCAGCCCTTCCATGGAAGTACGATTTCGAAGACAAGAAGGTTCCGCTTTTTTGGATCGGCGCAGCCTATCGACACCAACCGATCGAGTTGCCGACCGGCGGAAATGGTCTAGTGAAAATCAGCACCATCCCCAAAGGAACGCGTAGCCAAGCCTTTATGGGGAAACCCACCGAGCACGACTACACCGTACAGGCGGAAGTCTATGCGACCGATCAAAAGAACAAAGTTCCAACCACGAATTTGCCGGACATGGGTGTCGTAAACCAACGGTATACCCTTTCACTCGAAGGCTCGCAAAAGCTCCAGATACGATCTTGGGTATCCTTGCTCGAACAACGATTTGCGAAGACGATTCCCTTCGAATGGCAAGCGAAGACTTGGTATACGCTAAAATTCCAGAGTCAAAACAAGGATGGCAAGGCCGTTCTAAAAGGGAAAGTTTGGAAGACCGGCGAAGCAGAACCGGAGGCTTGGACAATCGAGGCAGAGGACTTACTCCCCAACACAACGGGAAGCCCTGGCTTGTTCGGCAAATCGTCCGACGCGGAGTTTTATGTCGACAATGTCACAGTGACAGCGAACGGCCCGTAGGTCGCACCTGCCGGGTGCGACTGCCAAGTAGGTCGCACGTCGCACCTGCCGGGTGCGACTGCCAAGTAGGTCGCACCTGCCGGGTGCGACGGCCCGTAGGTCGCACCTGCCGGGTGCGACTGCCCATAGGTCGCACCTGCCGGGTGCGACTGCCCGTAGGTCGCACCTGCCGGGTGCGACTGCGACGCAGTGCTAAGTCACTCTCGGCAAGAGTGACCTACTGGCGAATGCTAGCTACACACGCATTTGGACCAATTCGGGTACGATCTCATTGGTCTCGACAGTTCCGAACATGGTGAATGCAAACACGTCGTCGATGTGCACCGGTAGAATTTGACCGGCTTGTCGAATATTGCCGTCCCATACAACGATGCGATCGCAATGCGTTCGACCAGTCATTTGCCTTAGCTCTCCGGTTTCTCCCTTGCGCACCGACCACTTGCTCGGTCCCTCAACCAAGATAGGAACGGATTGACCGAGGAACCTCATGTTCTCCTCAAGGCATATTTGATTTTGGACCGCAAGCAAGTCCTGGTTTCTTCGGTGCTTGATTTCTTCTGAAATATCATCTTCGTAAATCTCAGCGCCTTTGGTTCCGGGTCGGACGCTGTACTGGAAAATGAAACTATTTTTGAAGCGACAGCGTTTGACCATTTCGATTGTCATCTGAAACTCATCCTCCGTTTCACCGCAGAAGCCCACAATAAAGTCACTTGAGACCGCCGCGTTTGGAATGATCTCGCTGATGCGATCCATCATCGCGTAGTAGTCAGCCGTCGTGTATCCTCGCTTCATCCTTTTGAGGACGTTGTCGCTACCGCTTTGCGCGGGCACATGCAGGTAGGGAGAGCACTTTGGCAAGTCACGTACTGTCTCTAGAAGTTCGCGAGTCATGTCCTTGGGATAGTTTGTTACGAACTTAATCCGCTCAATGCCATCGATTGAATGAAGCGAATGCAACAGGTCAGAGAGTCGAGTCGTTTTGTTTCCTTGAGTGTGCCGGTAGGAGTTGACGGTCTGACCAAGCAATACAATCTCCTTGCAACCTTGTTGTGCTAGCACTTGAGCTTCTGCGATGATTTGATCCGGTGCACGCCCTTGTTCGGGACCGCGAGTCAAAGGCACGATGCAATAGGTGCAAAACTTATCGCATCCGATCTGAATGCGTAGGTAAGCTTGAAACGGAGTTGGACGCATTTCCGGGTCACGCAACGGATCAAAGGTTTCATGCGATCGTTTGATGTCGTCAGCACTGCCATCTCGCCGCGACAGGCTAACCGCAAGCTGTTGTTTCTCACCGGCCTGGGCGTTTGCTATCATTTCAGGTATTCGATGCAATTGGCCTGGGCCAACCACCAGATCGACAAAGGGGACTCGATCGAAAATCGCCCTTTGATCCTTTTGGGCCATGCATCCCATGACGCCGATAATCTTTTCCGGATTGGCTAGCTTGAGCTGTTTTAGGTGGAAAAGATTGCTGTACGCTTTCTCTTCGGCATGTTCGCGAACAGAGCAGGTATTGAACAAAATGGCATCCGCATCGCCGGCATGCTTGGTAATTCCGTAGCCTGACTTGCGCAATGATGCAACAACCATTTCGCTGTCCAGAACGTTCATTTGGCAGCCGACTGTCTCGATATAGAGCCTTTTTGTGACAGGTGGCAGTTCGGCGCCGACAATGGTTTCCGACATTACATAAACTCAGCAGTTACAGGATGAACGGGTGAACGAGGCTCGAAAAGGAGATTTTAGCGTCGCCAGCAGGTAAATATACACTTGTTATCGCTGGTTCCCAAGCTCCAAAGAATGGAGCCCCATTGTTTCCTACGGTAAGAGCTTAAGCAGTCTCGTTGCCTCTTCGAGCAAGAACTTGGGGTCCATAAAGGGCTTGTAGCCCATATCCTGCCAACGGATTCGACCTTTGGTATCTATCAGAAAGGTTCCGTGGAGAGGAACCCCTTCGAAATCATCGAAGCAGCGAAAGGCTCTAAAAATATCCGCTTCTGGGTTGGCCATCAAAGGCAATCTCATTTCCGCATTGTACTTCTTTATCCCGCTTTGCAATTGTGAAAGATTCTCAGTACTGATAGCCGCAACGTCGATTCCAGCTGCCTGGAATTGCTCGACCAATGGAGCGAACTCGCGAAGTTGTTCGGCGCAGTGAAGACAGCCAAATCCAAGGTAGAAGATAAGTACCAATGGGCGCCTGGCAAACTGCTTGGTTGATCTCATTTCGCCCTCGGAGTCCATAGCTGACCATACCGGTGCCAACGAAGGCTGCCATCGAAACGGTCCCAGAGAATCCAGCGATGGTCTATCTCCTACATCGTTGGGTGCTTGGAGGGGAATCCGCCATTTCTCTTTTTCCCCAATCGTTTCGATGGTAGAGACAATACGATCTAACAATGCAACATCCACGTCAGCCATGGCTGCGATGGGAGAAAGCAACTCAGTCCACTTCTTTGCCAGAGACTTCACGTCATCGTCTTGGAGTTTGTTCTGAGCCGCGATCCATATGCCGATTGCAAGTGGAAGCAATTCGCCTGGACCATCGTCGATCCGCTTTTTGATTCGGTCCAAGGCCTTGGTTGGGAAGCCAGCTTGGCAGAGCCATTCCATGCGTGTCATCGAGTTGATGATAGGACGACATTGATGTGAAAATTCCAGGGCCTGGTTGTAATGACCGTTGCTAGCGGCTACGTAGGCTTGCACCGCAAAGTTCAATTGATTGAGCTTGGCAATTCGGAATTCTAGTTCGACTTGGTAAATCGATTTCTCTTTTCTTTCCTCTGTCCAATCTTTGGCCTTTGACTCGTCAAATTCTTTGCTTGGCATTTTAGGGATGCTGGGATCATCGTCTTCGCCAAAGGGGTCGTCACTCCATTCGTATGGTTCGAGTAGTTTGGGAGGCTTGGCAACTGTTTTTTTGGTGTCGTGAGTGTCAGTTTCTGCCAACAATCGCAGCGTCTCACGTCCCTCCACCGCATTGATTTGGAGGACTGAAAGTAGGTTCGCCATTTCGACTTGTAGCTTTTTGCATTTGACCATGTCGCCTGTTTGGCTGTGCGCGATCGCGAGCCATGCGTTTCTTTCATCCTGTTTGAGCTCGTCGGAGGTAGGCTCTAAATAGACTGAGTTCGCAAGTTCGATGAGCTGCGGCCAGAGCCGATAGCTGGTCAAGACACCGATGAGACGTTCCCGACCAAGCGATGCGCTGCCACGCCCATTTAACGCATTGAATTTAGGATGCCGTGGCAGTTCGATCATGTTCTTGGCGAGATCGACCGCTTCGCGGGCACGCCCTATCAACATGAAGTCGCGAATAAGCCATTCATTGTTGTGCGCGTAGTTGTGGATCTGATCGGGCAGAACTTGGTCACGCATCATATGTGCGTGGTCTACGCGGGCTGAGGCCTCCTGTTGCCATGCAGCATCGGCGTAACGATGCAATCGCGAGTAGGTATGGCCAGGCATATGCCACATATGCGCGATGCCCGGGGCGCTGGGGCCGCACTTGGCCGCAGCATCGATAGCCAACTTTTCCTTTTTGTAGTCCCAGAGATGGATGCGGAAGTGATGAGCAGGATGTTTGGGATTTGAGTTAAATATGTCTGACAAGATTGCGTTGATTGCGAAGTGGCTTTGGATGTCAATTCCGGATCCGTTGTTTTGCCAATATTGCAATACCAACATCGCTTTGAGTTCAATGTCATCGGGGTAGTCGTATGCTATCGCCTCAATGCCTTTGACATATTGCTTTAATCGTTCTTGCTGGTCTTTTCGTCCTTTGTCGTCTTCCCGCTTTTTGGCCAGTGCTAAGGCTCTATTCTCCGCCGGGGTTTTTGGCTTCGAATCGTCGTCAGCGACTCCGTTTGCCTTTGTATCCTTGACCCGGCTATGCCACGCTTCGATGAGTCGCTTTTCTTTGTCCGGGGCTTTATCGATCTTCTTCATGGCTTGTTCGATGAAGCCTTTTGAACGCAAGGGATTTTCAATGTTAGCTCGAGCCATACCCCAGAAGAGAATGGCGCATTCCGGGTCGAAAGCCGATGCCTGTCGGAAGGATCGCTCCGCTTCGAAATACCAGAACCCGTGGAGTTGTGTGATCCCCTGATCAAAAAAACGTTGAGCCATTGGGTTTTTGGTGGAAATTTCCCAGTGGACGTTTCCCATGCCGTTCATGAGATAAGCTGCTTGACGAGGTCCCTCATTGAATGCTTCGGCGTGAACGGAGTGTCCGGGTTGGACTGGACGCGTGTCCGATGTCACGGAAACATCGTCAGCGGTCAATTTGCTGGAAAAACCAACGAAAACGATCAAAAGGAGGGGCAGGACTCTAGAGGCAGGCATGGCGTTTGTGTTGAAGTAGTTGGGTAGGTAATTGCCTTCATTATAACTATAGTCACGGAATTGGTCGTCCGCCGGGACAAATCGACAACCAGCACAAGATGAGACCAAGCTCATCGAGTTATCCGATTTGTTGGCGTCGATTTTAAGCTGGGCCGCGAGACACTTTCGCTAGCGTTCCCTAGTAGCGGAATGCGTCAAGCATTTCGTTGGCGTCCAGCATTCACGAAAGCTTTGACAGCTTCCGCTAC
>JANLRK010000006.1:0-3407 GCA_031361585.1 Pirellula sp.
GAGGTCTTCCGGCAATACGATCGCAGTGCATTGCCGGTAGTCGATGAACAAGGGAAGCTCTTGGGAGTTGTCACAATCGATGACGTTATCGATATCGCCGAAGAATCAGCTACGGCAGACATGCAAAGGCTTGGCGGTCTCGAAGCGTTGAACGAACCATACAATACAACGCCGTTAGTTACGATGATTCGGAAACGGGCTGTGTGGCTTGTTGTATTGTTCCTTGGCGAAATGCTAACGGCGACTGCAATGGGTTTTTTTGAAGTTGAGATTCAAAAAGCGGTTGTGCTCGCGTTATTCGTTCCACTTATCATTTCAAGTGGCGGCAACTCCGGTTCGCAAGCAGCAACGCTCATCGTGAGAGCGTTGGCACTAAGCGAGGTACGATTGCGAGACTGGTTAAGAGTCTTTCGACGCGAAGTGCTTTCAGGGCTCGCTCTTGGATGCACCCTCGGCCTGATAGGGTTTACGCGAATAGCAATTTGGACAACGTTTACCGACATCTACGGGCCTCATTGGTTTCTAGTTGGTCTGACGGTTGGCTTCTCGCTTGTCGGAATCGTTTTGTGGGGAACGATTGCTGGAGCAATGCTTCCATTTGCGCTGAAGCGACTTGGGTTAGACCCTGCAACGTCGTCTGCACCACTCGTTGCAACGCTCGTGGACGTAACGGGTTTAGTAATCTACTTCACGGTGGCAATTATTCTTTTAAGAGGCACTTTGCTGTAGGAACCGATTGCACGAATTTTCTTGAGCGAATCGGCATCTCAATCGCGTCTTAGTCCGACGGTTTCATTGTTTTGTTTCCCCTGGGTCGTATGTTCAGACGCCAGGATCGTCACTGGTCGTCGACTACGAGCACACAGTTACCTCGTGTGGGAGGGAAGCTCAAGCGACTACGGAAGAATTTGAGCGAGGTTGTCTGGAAGGTTGCGAGAATGATGATTCAAAGAATTGAACCAACCTGTGGACATCAACGAATCGCGTGCCCACGAAAGTAACAATGAAGTCATTTGCGAATTGTGGTTGGCATTCAGAGCGTTGCTAGAGCGAATCGTCCCCAAGCAGTTTACCAGCGCCGGTGTAGATCAATTGCTTGTTGTGCTTTTTGCATTGAGCGCTGATGTTGCGAGATGGGTCGATGTCTTGGTATCTTCCCAGACGACTGGCATCTACACAAAGAACGTAACCGATGTCGGAGCATTTCCCTAAATCCTCCATCATCTCGTCAAATGCAGGACGTACCTCGTCGATGCGCCCTGACTTCCCTACATCGGAGAATTCGCGGATGATTTCGATGCCATGTTTGGCTGCCCAAGATCGTACGTGAGCTTGCTGTAGGGAAATGGAATGCGCCGTTTGATGTTCTGATGAACTGCGGTAGTACGCAATCGCATGCTTCTTAATGTGTTCATCGGCGACGTCAATAGCGTTTGGTTCCGACGGTTTCATGTTTTTCTTCCCTATGTTGCTGTGACGACAAGGCTGGTTGTCGCCTTCAGAGTTACCCCGTGTGGAATGGAAGCTCAAGCGGATGGAGCGGAAAATTGAGGGAAGATCGCCGAGGCAAGAAAATCTGGTTGACCTGGGGCAAATTTGGCCGAGGCAGTTACACTAGTGCGGATGTAACTACCTGTTTATGAGTCCACGCCCTATGTCTGACGTCACCCGTATACTGTCGCAAATCGAGTCGGGCGATCCGTTGGCTGCTGAGCAATTACTCCCGTTGGTTTATGAGGAATTGCGTAAGCTGGCTGCTGTCCGACTAGCACAAGAGAAGCCCGGGCAGACAATTCAAGCTACTGCGTTGGTGCATGACGCTTACATCCGACTCGTCAATGTCTCGAACGTGCAACAATGGGAAAACAGAGGGCATTTTTTTGCTGCAGCTGCGGAGGGAATGCGACGAATCCTGGTGGAAACTGCCCGCCGAAAGGGACGCCTCAAACACGGCGCCGATTTAGAACGGAAGGAATTGGTAGAAGGTTCTATTGCAATCTCGGTCCCAACAGAGGAATTGTTTGCCGTCAATGACGCTGTCGAAAAACTAGAAGAAGCGAACCCGCAAGCGGCGCTACTAGTTAAAATGCGGTACTTCGCAGGATTCACGATTCCTGAAACGGCCGATCACATGGGAATTTCCGCCCGAAAAGCTAATCAAATATGGACCTACGCACGGGCGTGGTTAGCAACTGAGATCTCCGACAAAGGCTCAGACTGAGTCGCGTAACCACCAAGAAAACTCTATTTTCTACGCGGCAAACTTTTTTTTCTAAAAATAATGCGCGATTGCGGTCGGCTCGTCGCATTGTCTTCAGCTAAGTAATTTCGCAATAGGCTTAAGAATGAACGAACAAACCCTTTTTATCTCGGCTTTAGAAAAGGAACCTGCCGAGCTAAATCGTTTTCTTGACGATGCATGTGTGAACAATCCCGAACTGCGTAAACGTGTGGAGCGTCTCCTCGCTACACATCAAGCCGCTCATGGCTTTATGCAGCAGCCTGCAGGAAACCTTGTGCAAACCGCCGAACAACCCGTTCGTGAACTTCTCGGCAGCTACATCGGCCCCTACAAACTCATCGAGCAGATCGGCGATGGCGGCATGGGAGTGGTCTACATGGCCGCTCAAAAAGAGCCTGTCCGCCGCATGGTTGCTTTGAAAGTCATCAAGGCGGGCATGGACACCCAGCAAGTCGTAGCTCGCTTCGAAGCCGAACGGCAAGCGTTGGCCATGATGGATCACCCCAACATTTCCAAGGTTTTGGATGCGGGTAGCACCGACACGGGCCGTCCTTATTTCGTCATGGAACTGGTCAAAGGAGCTCCTATCACCGAATTTTGCGACAAACACAAACTCGATACGAAGCATCGATTGCAGCTTTTCATTACCGTCTGCCAGGCCGTTCAGCACGCACATCAAAAAGGCCTTATCCATCGCGACATCAAGCCCAGCAACGTCTTGGTCGAATTGCATGATGTGAGGCCTGTTCCAAAGATTATCGACTTCGGTGTCGCCAAGGCCATCGGTCAACAATTGACTGAAAAAACCCTGCACTCGGGTTTCCATCAAATGGTTGGCACTCCGCTTTACATGAGCCCAGAACAAGCGGGCCAAAGCAGCATCGATATCGACACGCGCAGCGATATCTATTCGCTCGGAGTTTTGCTATACGAAATCCTCACTGGCCATACGCCGTTCGAAAGTGAAACGTTACGAAACGCTGGCTACGACGAGATGCGTCGCATGATTCGCGAAGTCGATCCACCTCGACCAAGTCTTCGAGTAAGCACTCTCGATGCCAAAGCCCTCTCAACCATTTCCGATAATCGCAACGTCGATGCACGCAAGCTAAGCCATCAGCTTCGTGGCGAGCTCGATTGGATCGTGATGATGGCTCTGGAGAAG
>JANLRK010000026.1:0-8339 GCA_031361585.1 Pirellula sp.
GAATGACAGTTTGCTATTACAGAAGGCAACAGCCAATGTCGCACACGGAGGAGGGAGACGGCTCAAGGAGGATTCTGCGGAATTCGATCTGCTGCGTCGATGGATCGAGCAAGGACTTCCGGTTGGGAACGATGATGCTCCACGATTAGTGGGTCTCAACGTAAGCCCAATAGAGCGAATTCTAAAGGCGGGTGGCGAACAACAAATCTTAGCAACTGCCGTTTTTTCCGATGGTACTCAGCGCGATGTTACTCATGCTTCAAACTATGCGAGCAACGCAACGTCGGTTGCTGAAGTCGCATCGAATGGCCAGGTTCGCTGTGGTGAGCTCTCTGGGGATGCGGCCATCACAATCAACTACATGGGCCAAGTCGCAGTGGTTCAGATTCATCGACCACGCGTCCCATATCGACGGGAACAGGCGAATCCAAATTTGCCTATCAACAACCGGATCGACGAGCTGGTTGGAGCGAAGCTCGCAAAAATGGGACTCTTCGCATCGGAACTTGCCTCTGACGAAATGTTTTTGCGACGTTTATTTTTGGATGTGATCGGAACCCTTCCCACATCCGCCGAAGTTAGTGAGTTCTTGACCGATGTGGATGCAAACAAGCGTGCTCAGTGGATAGAGCGTGTACTCGATCGTCCCGAATACGCAGACTATTGGGCTCTTAAGTGGGCCGACATTCTTTTAGTGGACAAAGAAAAATTGGGAGACCGTGGTGCATTCGAGTTTCATCGATGGCTGCGAGATCAATTCCAGAGCAATCGTCCTTATGACAAATGGGTGAGAGATATCCTCACCGCAACCGGCAATTCTGGTAGAAATGGGCCAGTTAACCTATACCGAGCCGCTGATAATCCAGATGCCCTGGCACGCACGATAAGCCAAGCGTTTTTAGGCATTCGCATCGAGTGCGCTCAATGCCATCATCATCCCTTTGATCGATGGTCGCAATCCGATTTCTATGGTCTCGCAGGCTTTTTTCAAGGGTTAGAACGTAAGCCACTTGCACTGGATCGAACACTGCTAGTTCATTCGGGTTATCAACCGATAGTGATTCCAATTTCCAATACACCAGTTGTGACGAGGCCTTTGGGCGTCGAAACCGGGCCAGACCTAACGAAGACAGATCCGCGAGTCGTTCTGGCGGACTGGCTAACCTCGGACACCAACAATTGGTTTGCTCGTTCGTTTGCAAACCGACTTTGGAAACAACTGATGGGCCGAGGATTGGTCGAACCGGAAGATGACATGCGATTGACTAATCCAGCCACGAATGAACCGCTGTTGGCGTTTATGTCCCAACAGGCAATTGACGCGGACTTTGATCAAAAAGCTGTGCTTCGATTGATGCTCAACTCACGCGTTTATCAAACCTCAAGCGTGCCGAACGACAACAACGAAGACGATGACCAGAACTTCTCACATTACCATGTCAAGCGGCTACCTGCCGAGGTCCTGCTAGACGCGATCTGTAGCGCCACTGGCGTAGCGGAGGCATTTCCAGGCCAACCTCAAGGTACGCGATCGCTTCAACTCTGGGACAATCGCCTCCCGTCCTATTTTCTTGAAATCTTTGGACGGCCGCCTCGAAATTCACCGTGCGAATGTGGGCGAACAAGTGAGCCGACGATGGCCCAAGCGCTCCACATTATCAATGCGCCGGAAGTAGAATCCAAAATTTGTGACAACAGGGGACGGATCGCAAAATGGTTGGAAGCTTGCGCCATTGAATTGCCTCAGCGTTTGCAACCAGAATCCGAACTCAAATTGGTGAACGAAATCTGCTTGGCCACGATCGGGCGATTACCAGGTCCGAAGGAGCGGAAAGTTGCACAAGACTTGTTCGCGAAATCGAATCCAAGGCAAGCCGCCGAGGATTTTATGTGGACGATGTTGAACGCGTACGATTTTTTGTTTATTCAGTAACCAGTTTGTAATTCATGACGAATCTAGCTGTAAAATCATTGCTTTGCATGAAACATTTTTAGGAACGAAATGATGTTGCCAAGTTTTTGCGACGGAATGGATCGACGAGGATTTCTGCGCGTCGGTTCGCTGGGCGGATTGAGCATGGCCCAGTTGATGCGACTGCAACATCTCCAAGCAGGAGAATGGAGCGGACCTGCCGCAACCAAAAAAAAAGATGTGAACTGCATCTTCATTTTCATCATCGGTGGGATGGCTCACCAGGACCTATGGGATCCCAAGCCCGATGCACCCGCTGAAATGCGAGGTGAGTTCTCAGCCATCAAAACGGTCGTGCCTGGAATTCAATTGACCAGCCTTCTACCTAATGTTGCGCAAGTTACAGACAAGTTAGCGATACTTCGAAGCTTGACGCATAGCGACCCCGACCATACTGCAGGTTATCACGTGATGATGACTGGAGTGCATCCTGGCACCGGGCCAGCCTTCAATCGCACAACAACCAACAACAACGTGCATCCATCGCTCGGTTCAACCGTTGCGAAACTTGGTCGCAACACAAGCTCATTGCCTCCGTACATTTCCATTCCTAATTTCTTGAATAGCGGTGGCCCTTCGTTTTTAGGCGCCAGCTGCGCCCCATTTGTTATCGAAGCCGATCCTGCTTCTCCAGAATTCGCGGTACGCGACATTGTCTTGCCGGAGGGGGTTACTTCAGATCGAAGTATACGTCGACAAAGCGCTCTTCGCGCTGTCAATGCGTTTGAACGCAGAGTCGAAGCGATAAGCAAAGAGGTACAGTCGCTAGATACGTTTTACGAGAAAGCCTACAATCTGATGACGTCGCAGGCTGCTAAGGAGGCCTTCGATATCGGGCGAGAGAATGCGGCCACTCGTGAAGAGTACGGGATGACAAGCCTCGGACAATGTTGTCTCATGGCCCGTCGACTTGTTGAGTCGGGGTGCCGATTCGTAACGATTGAGAACGGACATTGGGACACGCATCGCAAGAACGCCATGAGTCTTCGGGATCTGTTGGTCCCACCCCTAGATCATGGCCTTTCCGCTCTACTTCGTGACCTTGATCGACGTGGCATGCTGGAGAGTACGCTCGTGGTGGTTACCACTGAATTTGGACGAACACCTCGCATCAATACTATGGCTGGACGTGACCATTGGCCGGCAGCGTTTTCGATCGTAATGGCGGGTGGCGGTCTAAAAAGCGGGCTAACTATCGGTGCCACGGACAAACATGCGGCTTCAGTAGTCGATCGCCCAATTACGCCTGCCGACATGGCGGCGACAATCCTTTCGGTCCTGGGTATCGATCCGCAAACAATAGTTCACACTCCGGTCGGTCGACCCATTCAGGTCGGCGGTGGCGGTCGGCCAATTTCAGAATTGACATGAAGTCATGCGGCAACATTCCTTTGCGACATCGATCATCGTTATATGGGGGAAGTAGCGTGTTCAAGATTAGCCTTCGATTATCGGTCGCCCTCCTGACCACAATGACTTATCTTGCGATTTGGCTAAGCATTTCATTTGCTCAGCAAGTGCCAACCGATCCGACCAGTTCGCACATTTTCCCCGCTGGTGGCCAACGAGGAACAAAAGTTGCGGTCCGCGTGGGTGGAGAGTGTTTGCCCCCAATGACTCGATTTCGAATTTTTGGAACGGGTCTACAAGCGGAGGAAGAGCTTGGACTCAAGGCCGTTTCGCGGGGCGAATCGTCGCCTAGGCGGAAACCCGGAGAGTTTGCAATTTTCTTCCCAAAGGAATGGCACCATAGCATCAACATCGCTTCGGATGCTCCGTTGGGCATGAGCTTGTGGCGGCTTTCAAGTGCCAGAGGTGGCACCGGAGGTCGACCGTTTATTGTCGGGGAATTGCCCGAGTTTATTGAAACAGAGTCGAATTCGACTTTGGAGAACGCCGAAAGCATCACTCTGCCTATTACCATCAACGGCCAGATCGAAGGCGAACGCGATCTCGACTATTTTCAATTTCTCGCAAATGAAGGTGAGGTTATTACAGTTGACGTGAATTCGCGACGACTTGGCTCGCCGCTCGAACCGGTCGCGGAGATATACGATAGTGAAGGAGCTCGCATCCCCGTACAAATAACTTATGTTGGGAGTGACCCGGTTCTGTCGTTTCACGCGTCACGTACGGGTGTCTATCGTTTGATGTTGGCGCATCTTGGGTTCCATGGTGGTCCGCAATTTGTCTATCGTGTGACGCTGTCGACAAAACCGTTCGTTTCATTTGTTTTCCCCGCCGGTAGTCAGGCTGGAACACGCCGATTGTTCGAGGGGTTTGCGATATCAGGTAGCGGCAAGATGCAACCGATCCCTTTCGAATTCGAGTTTCCAATTGGAACGACGGGCGAACAGTGGTTGCAAAACGGTTTGCCAAATTTCAATCCAATTGCGATTGAAGCGAGCGACTTGGCTGACATTGTCGAACAAGAAAGCAACGATACATTTGCTACGGCTCAGCTGCTCCCCGGCTCGTGCGCTATCAACGGTCGGTTTTTGGACACCAACGATGAAGATTGGTATCGATTTACGGCAACCAAAGATTCACTGTGGGCGATTGAGTGCAATCGGTTTCCAAGAGGATCCGATTGCTTACCAGTCGTTACTTTAGCAAATAGCGACGGTGTGCCGCAAACGACAGCGAGTATGGCGAATGACCCTCGCGAGCCATGTCGAATTCAATGGCGTTCTCCGGCCGACGGTTCGTATTGCTTACGAGTTAGAGATGTCCAACAAGGCATCCGCGGAGGACCAGATTTTATTTATCGGTTGTCCGTCAAACTCGCGTTGCCAGGTTTTGAGCTTAGTCTTCCAGCAGATTTTGCAAATGTTGTACAGGGCGCCAAGAGCGAAATCGAATTGAAAGCGAGGCGCGTCGGAGAGTTCTCCGGTCCGATCGAATTGCAAGTCGAAGGCCTACCTGAGGGAGTTCGATTCGAGCCGAAAGAGATTGCCGCAGGTCAGGACATGATTAAACTAACCTTCGTTGCAGATGAAAAAGCAAGACCGTGCGATGCAACTCTGAAGATTCGTGGTATGGCTGTCCAAGACCAGAGTGAAATGTCTTCCGTCGCTAGGGCACCGCATCAAGGCCATGACAGCGAAAACGTTTCGCTTGGACCACTCTTGGTCGATCATTTGCAACTTACCGTCCGCCACAAGCCGACGCTACGTCTGTACTGTAACGAAGCCTATCAATACGCCTACAGAGGTACTGTTTTTCCATACGCAATGGAAGTGGAACGGCTGAACGGATTCACGGGCCCGATACATATTGAAGTCGCAGATAGGCAGATCAAAGACCTGGACGGTATTGTAGTGCATGAGACAACGATAGCGCCCGATCAAACACAGTTTAAGCTGCCTATCTATTTGCCTGAATCCATGCACATCAATGTACAAGCGCATTCGAATGTATATGCGCAAGCGTATGTGGTCTATCAGGATTTCTTGGGACAAAAGCAATCCCAAAATTTCGTCTCTGAAATGCGCTGCATGATTCGGCCTTTACCAGCGGTTGCCAAACTGTCGGCTGTGAACGCTGAAATCCTCGGTAAGCCTGGGGATTCTATTGAGTGCAAGCTGCGACTAGATCGCACATCTCTGTTTACAGGATCCATGATAGTGAAGCTTGTTGAACCCGCGACTGAAATGGGATGCGTGGCGAAAGCAATTACGATTGCCGCAGACCAGACGACTGCTTCGATTTGGGTCGATTTGCCAGCCTGTCCAAAGCTTCCTACAGGAACCGTGCTTAAGTTTCAAGCCGTTGGAGAATTGCCGGGATATTTAAGTGTGGTAAGTGAAGCTACTATTAGACTAAACAGACCTGCCCAGCCATAGAATGCGTAGATCGCTGGGCTGGTCACATCCGACCACCATTCTCTGGTTTTCGCATTTTGTTACAATCGAACCCATCTTTTTACTCTTGTCATGTTTGGCAATCATTTTTGGCTTCTTGCAAATCAGGACTAGCAAGTGTGGTGAGCGAGATCGGGAAAAGTCTAAGTCTTGTGATCCCGCTGCTGTTGCTCGTTTATTCAGTCGCCCAAGGAGAGGACTGGCCCAACTGGCGAGGGCCAAATCGAAATGGGGTTTCGACCGAGAGACATTGGCATCACACATGGCCTGCTGAAGGTCCAACGATCCAATGGAAAACCGATGTTGGTATAGGATTTTCATCTGTGGCGGTGGCAAATGGCAGGTTGTATTCGATGGGAAATACAAATGACCAAGACACGGTCTACTGTTTGGATGCAAAATCGGGCGATGTCATCTGGAAACAGTCTTACGAGTGCCCGCTTGAGGATCGTTTCTTCGAAGGTGGCCCAACCTCGACTCCGACGGTTGATGGCGATCGCGTTTACTCGCTGAGCAGACAAGGGGATTTGTTCTGCTTCGATGCTAACTCCGGAAATATAAACTGGACGAAAAACATTCAACAAGACGTTGGCGTGCGAGTCCCAGGTTGGGGTTTTTCCTCTTCGCCAATGGTTCATGAAGACAGGTTGATTCTCAATGCAGGCGAAGCAGGCATTGCGCTCGATAAATGGACTGGGGCTATCCTCTGGAAGTCAGGCGATGGCGACGCTGGATACATGACTCCCCATCGACTGAAAATAGGTGAACATTGGTTTGCTTTGATTGCATCCGGAAAATTCTATCAATGTGTCGACCTTGAGTCTGGAAAGGTTGTTTGGAAACATAGGTGGCTTACAACCAATGGGTGCAACGCCGCTGATCCGATTGTCCTTGGCGATCGAGCATTTATCTCTTCGGGCTATGGTCGCGGTGCTGCCTTGCTTGCTTTCAATGATGTTAACGCCAAAGTGATTTGGAACAACAAGGAAATGCAAAACCAACTCAACAGCTGTGTATTGGTCGATGGGCATCTTTATGGCTTCGATGGCGACGAGGGGGGAGATGTTACGCTAAAGTGCCTGGAGCTTTCGACTGGCGAAGTTCGATGGAGCCAAACGGGATTCGGGGCTGGGTCCTTGATGGTTGCGGACAACCATCTCATAATTCTTAGCGAAACCGGCGAGCTATCGATTGCCCTCGCGTCCAACAAGTCCTTTCATACTATTGCAAAGTCAAAGATCTTGGACGGCAAGTGCTGGACTGTTCCCGTGCTTAGCAACGGCTTTATCTATTGTCGCAATGCAGCTGGCGAGCTGGTATGCGTAAACGTTTCCCCTTAATTGAGAGATGACTCATGACGCTTCACCGACGCAATTTTATTCAATCGACACTGGCCACTGGATTGGTGATGGGTAGCGCACCGAATATTCATGCCAAGCCCAAGGCCAAAAAGTATCGAACGGTGTTGATCGGCAGCGGTTGGTGGGGAATGAATATCCTCAAGGAGGCGATGGCCGCCAGCAATTGCCAGGTGGTAGCGTTGGCCGATGTCGATTCGGATGTTGTCGAGTTGGCTGCCGAGAAGGTCAAGGGCCTGTCTGGCGATATGCCGAAAACCTATCAAGATGTTCGTGAGCTGATCGACATGGAGAAGTTCGATATCGCTATCGTTGCCACACCAGACCACTGGCACGCATTAAATTCGATCGCTGCTATCGGGGCTGGTGCACACGTATTTGTCGAAAAGCCAACCGGTCACACGATTCAAGAAAGTCGAGCGATGTTGAATGCCGCCCGTGCAGCCAATCGCACCGTACAAGTAGGATTGCATCGACGAATCGGTCCTCATTATGTGTCAGGAATGAAGTACTTGAAGGAAGGCAATGTCGGCGACATCGGCTCTGTGAGAATGTTTGTTCATAGTTCGGGCGGAAAAGAAAAACCGACTCAGAACAGTGAACCACCTACGAATCTGAATTGGGATCTGTATTGTGGTCCTGCCCCAATGCGTCCTTATTGCCGCAAGATCCATCCTGGCGGATTCCGAAACTACCTCGACTTTGCGAACGGAACGCTTGGAGATTGGGGTGTCCATTGGCTGGATCAAGTTCTCTGGTGGTCCGATGAGAAGTACCCCAAAAAGATTTTTTCTTCAGGTGGTCGACCGATTTCTGGAGCTGCTGTGTTAAATGAACAGGAGCAGACGACGGATGCGCCGGAATCGCAGATCGCGGTCTTCGAATTCGAATCGTTTACGGCCACCTGGGAGCATCGAAAATTCGCTGGCACCGGACCTGAAAAACACTCCGTTGGTTGCTATTTTTATGGTACCAAGGGAACGTTTCATATGGGATGGCGCGACGGATGGACGTTTTATCCCGCTGATTCCAAGCAGGCTATCGTTCATCAGGACGCGCAGCATCAAGAGCCAGACGGACACAGTATCAAACTACTTTGGTCCGACTTTATCAATGCAATCGAATCTGGTAAGCGACCGACGTGCG
>JANLRK010000030.1:0-7812 GCA_031361585.1 Pirellula sp.
GGGGCCAAGAGGAAACGCGACAAAAGACAAGCGAAGCGGGCTTCGACTATCACATGGTCAAGCCATTGGATCCCAACGCACTGAAAAAGATATTGAACAAGTTGTCGTTGCAGGAGACTTCATAAGGCGGGCCGATTTAAAGTACGTGTTTACCGAGGCCAATGTGTCAATTTAGCAGGATTTTTGTTTCGAAATCCGCGGGCAATAGAATTGGCGGAACCCATTTCGGCCCCGGCCCTATCAATCGTTCTTTGATCCAGTCCTTCAAGTCTTCCCCTCGTTTTTTGAACGTTGCGAAAAGACTGGTCAGGATCTCAAACGTCGCGACCCCTTTTTCGGAACGGTTACAGCAACCAATTTTTCGAAGTAGTACTGCTGCCCGGATAGTCTGTTCCGCGTAGTTGTTCGTTGGTGGTATTTGTCGATCGTGGAGATGCTTGGTGAATTCTGTTTCGTAGTCGCGAAGATGGCGAGCAAGCCTGGATGTCGCTTCGCAGTCATCTTGAACGTGTACTGCGATCCATGTATGAAGGTTGTTTTGGTGATCCCAGATCTTGTTTGCATATTCTACAGGCGAAATCGCGTTTCGATTCTTACTCAGTTCTATGCCTACCGAGAGTAAACTTCGAATGGTGAGCAAATCTTCTGCTACGCCGATCTTTGCGTCGAGCATTTCGGATATGCGATGCATTGGATGGGAGTTGCATCGAGCAGTGTAGAAAGAGTCATAGCCTTTATAGCCATCGCACACGACAGTCCCCCCAAAGTGCGGACCGAGAACATCCATTGCAGTACGATTCGTTCTGTCGCCTACTTGAAAGATTACGATGTCGGGAGTGCAAAAGCAATGAAGGTAGCAGTTGTGACCCTTGAGCCACCAGCCAGTCTCGTCTGCATGAACGACATCTCGATTGGCAATTTGCAGCTTCAAAACGGAGATCAAGCCTTTGGATTTGTTCGCGATACTTTGGGTCGCACGGACAATACCACCTGGCGAAACGGAAAGACCGAAAGTCGATTGAAAGAAGCTCGTAATTTTTCGAAATGGCATCCCGAACGAGTATTTCAGTTCGGAAGCTACTGCGATGGCGTTTGGCCCCAGGGTATGGTTTGCAGCACCCAACGCTTGCGATGTTTGTTCAGGATGGGTTGCTTGAACACGCTTCATACAACATGGACATATTCCTACCGGTATGCGAAACTCTGTGACAACCGGAACGATGGGAGGCAGGTCGGTCTGATACTGACTATGAATTACCACGTTCTCAAGATCACATTGGCAGTCAGGGCAAGGAGCAACAGGAACGTCAACAACACGATCGACTTTATCTGGTATTGGCTTCGATGATGGCTCGTGACCGTCAGGGCGACCAGACTTGCGATGCAACTCGGGCGGTTTCCTGCGGGACGGTCTCACTCGCTGAGGAGCGGCGCTACGTTTAGAATCTCGAGTCTTCGACTCTAACTTCTGTGCTAATCGCTTCACTTCAGACGCAAGTTCAGCAACTTGTTTTTCAAGCTCCTTGCAGCGGCTACAATCAGGCAGTGGCGATTCCGTTTCCATCGCCACAACATAACCCATTTTCACATCCGGCTAAAATACCAGTTTCCACCCGGTAAACACGTACAGTTGGCCTCAGATAGGAAAACCCAATTGATGACCACTTAATTAAATTCATTTTCTCAATCTCCTTCTCTTGTGAGAAACGCTTGCAACTTGGTATGCAAAAAGCCCGGTGGGGAAATTGTATGTAATTTCGTAATGAATTGAGATGATCCTCGCGGGTACGAATTGTGGCCGAGTGGAGCACGAAAGACTCACGCCAATACAAGCACATCAAAGAATGCGCCTTGGCGAGAGCATCAAAGTGTTGTTGTTTCCGTGATCTCTAATTCGGTGCTTCAAACGAGTCCGCCAACAACGCTTGGCCATTAACAAGCAAAGCGGATGAAAACGCCCAGACGGCAATCCACTCCATCCAAAAGATGAAGTTGAATTGGTTGAAGATCGCTCTGGAGTCGTCGGGCAACAAGTCTGGCGCGTTACCATCACAAACGAGTTTTTCTGTCGCTATTTGCTACTGCGATTACGACGAGTTCCGGTAGAGCGGCTATTTCACAACTGGCTTGAGACTCGAATTCGTCGACGCACCATTTTGGAAGTAGACATCGGCAGGAAAGTCATACGGTTTTCCAATCATGTCAGTCCACATGGTGCGCTGTTCAGGGGCGAGCGTGGAATTAATTCGGTTTTGCCACTCTTTGCGAGCGTCCCGCCATCTGTTAGCAACCCCGTTGCGGTCATTCCCAAATTCACTCTGCCACGTGTTCATCTGCTGATTCCATTCGTTTTGATATTTGTTGAAAGTCTGACGCTGCTCGTCGCTCAGCTTCAATTGCTGTTGAACGGTGGGATCATTAAAAGCTCCGTAGCCTCGGTACTGCCAGTCCATTTGGTTGTACCGCTGTCGGGCTGCCTTATCAGTAAAGACCCCGTCAACCGACTTCGAAAAGTCCTTATTGAATGATCCGGTCAACTCTTGTTGTCGTTGCATACGTTTATCGTCAGCCAAACTCTTATCCAAACCCGTGAGGCCCTGGTTGTAAACACTCCACGATTGCGTGTATCCATTATTCAACTGGTTGAATTGCTCTTCGTTCAATTGAAGCTGTTGACGAATCGTCGGACTACTGAACCATGGCATCTGATGGATGCCGCCATAAAAACCGTTATGGACAGTAACGCCAGCATTCGTCCGTTGGGCTTGCTGAGCTTGATTCAACTGCGCCTGCGCTCTTACCGCTGCTGGCCATCCAACACTCAATACTCCCAACGACCCCATAAAGCAGATTGTCTTTAATAGTCTCATTTTCCATTTCCCTTCTATTGTGTCACGAAAAAACCGATTCCCCTATCGCATAGAGACCGTTAATCGAGGACGAGGCAAGTTACGTACCATATGGCGAAATAAATGACAAATAGACCAAGTTTGCTAACTGGAATTTTGAACTGATATGGAATGCAGCATCGACACGTTTAAGGGATTTCGAAGCCTGAGTCGTGTCGAATTCTATACGCGTCCCCAATAGATTGTTCGGTTTTTCGCAACAACATTCCTACGCGATTGAACGTCCGCCCTCGGTGTTTGCCTTAGGCAATTCCCAAGTGCGGACAATGAGCGTCAGCCTTCGTAGTGAGACGCTCGACGTCCCGTGTGAGCGCACTTCAAGCAATAAGGTGTGTCCAAGATCACTCGTTCGCCGACAAGTTAATCTCGGTATATATTCCTTCGTCTCGTCGACTGGGACTGCGCAACCCGCTGGGCTCCGCGGTGAACTGACGATGGCCACGGCTAGAAACGAACTTGTCGTGATCGAACAGGCTACGGAATAATTCGGAGTGGCGACGAATGTACGACGTCTGGCATGACCGAGCCGTGTTTCATTTTCTTACCCATTCCAAATGATCGCCAAGCTTAGCTCAACCGATTGAACGTGTCAGTTGTCAACGGCGGCTATTTTGTTGTCGCAACGTTCGCACCCGATGGCCCAGAAAATGTAGTGGACTTCCAGTCTGCCAATGCTCATTGTGATGTTGTGATTACGTGCCACTTGACCAAACTCGATCTGACGCATATCGTTGATCTACGATAAGAAAAAATTGAGCTACTTTTTGCGTTCCTACAATCGCTGAGTTTTCGACTAATGGACAAACGACCTGCAAACAGCAAAACAAAATGCTGCGGTGAAGAAGTCACTTTGGCGTTAACTCAGGACGCATCTGCTGAGCAGCTAGCCAAACTGACGTGGGCAATCGCCCATCCGGCACGTGTGCGGATCGTGCAACTTTTACTCAGTCGCACATCCTGTGTGTGCGGTGAGATTGTCGATCAGATGCCCTTGGCCCAATCGACGGTCTCGCAACACCTAAAGATCCTCAAAGAATCGGGTTTAGTTAAAGGAGAAATCGATGGGCCTCGTATTTGTTACTGCATCAATCAAAAGATGTTGAAGCAACTAAAGCGACTCGTCGCAGATTTGTAGCTGCTCAAAAAGTCGTGCGTGTGCATGCACTCAAACATTTAGACAAATTTGAATCCAACCCAATCCTAAAGGCAAAATCTATGAAAAGCGTTCAAGTCTACGACAAACCAATGTGCTGCTCGACCGGAGTATGCGGTCCACAGGTGGATCCTGTATTGCCTCAATTTGCAGCGGACCTTGACTGGCTCAAGGCACAAGGAAATCAAGTGGAACGCTTTAACTTGGCTCAACAGCCAATGGCGTTCATTGAAAACAAAGAGGTTCACCAACTCTTGGGTAGCGAAGGAACAGATTGCCTGCCCCTGATTCTAGTCAATGGCAAAATCGTCAGTCGCAAAGAGTATCCATCGCGAGAAGTGATGGCGGGCTGGGGCGATGCAGCTATTTCGAAACAAATTCTACCCGTTGCAAAGTCAGGTGGATGCTGTGGATCAACAGGTTGTTGCTAAATCCACTCTCGCTTCCAAAATCAGGGGCAATTTCATGAAATTCCTAGAACAGACGACACGCAACCTTTTCTTCACAGGCAAAGGTGGAGTCGGCAAAACGTCCGTGGCATGCGCCGCAGCCGTGCGACTCGCAGATGCCGGCAAGAAAGTTCTGCTTGTGTCGACCGACCCAGCGTCCAATCTCGATGAAGTGCTCGGCACGCCGCTTGGGCATCACCCAACTGTCGTTCCATTTGTTCCGGGACTCTGTGCGATGAACCTCGATCCAGAGAAGTCTGCAGCAGAGTATCGCGAGCGAATGGTCGGTCCCTATCGTGGCATGTTACCTGCAGCGGCGGTCGTAAGCATGGAAGAACAATTCTCCGGTTCGTGTACTTTGGAAATTGCGGCGTTTGACGAGTTCTCAAGACTCTTGGGTGATGCATCAGCCACGAGTGAATTTGACCATGTGATTTTTGATACGGCACCAACGGGTCACACATTGCGACTATTGACCTTGCCGTCAGCCTGGGCTGGATTCTTGGAGAAGAACACGACAGGAACATCGTGCCTCGGACCACTAGCAGGGTTGCAAGCTCAACAAAAGCTTTACCAAGATACGGTCAAAGCGCTTGGCGATCCCAAGGTCACAACTCTTGTTCTCGTTGCTCGAGCCGAAGGGACTGCACTGCGTGAAGCGGCCCGCACTAGCAAAGAGTTAGCAGGTCTTGGCGTGGAGAATCAGCATCTCGTTATCAATGGAGTCTTTCACGCAACAGATACAAATGATCCCTATGCGTTGGCGATGGAGAGGAGTGGCGAAACCGCGATGGACTCTATTCCCGGCGAGATCGAGCATTTGCCAAGAACAAGCATCCCGTTAAGCGACGGTGGAGTCCTCGGCATCGAATCGCTTCGAAGCTTAATCCTACCCGCCGTGACAACTTCGAAACGTGCCAAGGCAGTTGCTTCTATGAAAGTATTCGAATCGAAGTTATTGACGCTTCCACCGCTTCTGGGAGAACTAATTGATGATTTGGCGGAAAAGAAGCACGGTGTGATCTTTGCAATGGGCAAGGGTGGCGTTGGGAAAACCACGGTAGCCGGCGCGATTGCCGTCGCATTGGCGGAAAGAGGCTTCTCTGTCCACCTCTCGACGACAGACCCAGCAGCCCACATCGCTGCCGCAGTCGCCGGTGAAACCTTAGCGAATCTATCGGTTAGCAGAATCGATCCAGTGGTCGAGACCGCCAAGTACTCGGCTGAGGTGATGAGCAACGCGGGTGGAGGACTTGATGAACAAGGCAAATCGCTACTCGCGGAAGACCTGCGATCGCCTTGTACTGAAGAGATTGCGGTCTTTCGCGCTTTTGCGGATGCGGTTGCTCTGGGCAACGACGGATTTGTAGTGCTCGATACGGCACCAACAGGACATACCGTATTGCTCCTCGATTCAGCCTTGGCATATCACCGTGAAATCACCCGTCAATCGAATCAAATGCCCGAAGCCGTCGCACAATTATTGCCAAGGCTTCGCGATCCAGATTATACGCGAGTCTTAATCGTTACCCTTCCAGAAGCGACTCCCGTTCATGAAGCTGCGTCGTTGCAACGAGATCTGCGTCGTGCCGAAATCGAGCCATACGCATGGGTTATCAATCAATGTTTGTCGCCACTGACAATTCACGATCCGCTTCTGAAAGAACGCCAACTGCACGAACAACCTTACATTCGAGAAGTTATGGAAAAGCAATCACATCGTACGGTGCTCATTCCTTGGCAAATTGAACCGCCAGTTGGCAAAATCGGACTTGAACACCTTTTGTACAATACCCATCTGTCGATCGCGAAAACATAGACGGATAAGAAATCGTTCGGAGTGGCAGCAATACAAGTGCTTGAAACTGGATGCGCGAAATGTACTCAACTCGTCAGAAGTGCCCAACGGGCGGTCGATGTATTGCGCCGTGGCGACACCGTCGAAAAGATCATTGACGTCATTAAGGTTTTTGAGTTTGCACCATCGGCACTTCCAGCGTTAGCGATTGATGGAAAGGTTGTCTCGTTAGGCACGCTGCGTTGGCATTGCACTTGGAATCTCTTCTCCTGGAGAGAGATTGCCAAGGCTTTCTCATAAACTGATTCAAGAAACCCGGTTCCCAACTCATTGATGAGTTCGAATGCAAATCCATGTTCATTTCTCCGGTTGGTGTCGAGAAATTAGGCTCTTAAAGTAGCATGGACGCCCGGAACGGCAATGGCCTTTTCTTCTCCTTATCAGCCTCAGCCTGAATAAGACGCTTGTATTATCTTGATGTACTAAGTTATTTGTGCATGGGTGCTTACTGGGGTGCTTGGGGACTGTTGACATGCTATGCGTTCCTAAAAAACCCAATCCTCGTCTCGATCTGTATTTTAACCTATTCTCTTTTTGCCCGCTCCGCCATTTAGGCCTCGGTCGAGCAACGTTGACTTTAAAGAGAGGATTTTCTCGATCGCCAAAGCTAGGCAAAAGCAGCCAGCAACAGTAGCCATGTTTTCTAAGGATTGCAGGCCCTGCTGTTAACCCAGCGGTCGGCTAGTTTGAGGTCGGCTTCGGTGGGTCGGAAGCAATCGGCGTTGGAACAAGCAACCACTTATCAATTAGAGAGCGCGATAGTTCGCGGTAGAAAATACCGTTGAGACGGAAGCAACCTGCGGAAATTTGGCTAGCGGAAAAAAAATCGAGAGCGCGGCACGTTGAGCCCGAAAAATCAAAAACACCCAATACATTGGGAATTTAGCGATCGCGTCGCCGCAATAGAAAACCTGTCACTCTGCGAATTAGCGTGTTGCCTAAAGTTCGCAGGATGAGTCCAGTACACCCAATAGGATTCGAACCTATAACCCTCGGTTCCGAAGACCTATCAATACAGTCCATGACAATTGTCGAAAGCCATCAAAACATTAGTTATTTATGTTTTTAGGTAGTAATTGTACTACTGATTTCAACCGAATATACGCCCGTTTCGGCATTGTACTACTTTCCAATACTACCGGACATCTTATTTGTCCATTATGGGTAAACAAGGCGTGTTTGGTGCCATTTTGGTGCCATGTGTTTTGTCAGACTCTCAAATCTTAAATCTAGCGGTGCATTAGTGGTTTTCGCGAACTCGCACAACTCGATAATCGTTCCCGATCTCATTCCGCCATGACCGTTCGAGATGTGCAAATATGGACTTGGTTCAATTAACGTCTTCAGTGCCATCAATCTAGGATCAAGCGACCACTGCTGACTATCAATCAAAAGAATCGACGGATGGCTTCGGCAATTCAAAAGCTCATCCAATGCATTTTC
>JANLRK010000045.1:0-31472 GCA_031361585.1 Pirellula sp.
ACGATCCAATCTGTCGCTCCACCGATCGACGGCGACCACCAATGGGTTGCTATGAACGAATCATGCAAGATCTATTCTATTCGGTGGCCGGTCTTTGAAGGCGTCGAGGCAACGGGACTGCTGGTGATTCCGAACGGCGACATTCGATTCCACTCCGTCGTCGTGCCTGATGCAGGCCAATCGCCGGAACAATTTTGTGGATACGATGAGAACTCGTCGTTTGTTGCATTGGAGCTAGCGGCTCGGGGCGGCGTCGTGGTGGTACCGGATACGATCCGCAGGAACCGCGAAGCCAGAAATGGTCGGGCCAAACTCACCGATCAAGAATTCCTTTACCGCTCTGCATTTGTGCTTGGTCGGCACGTGATCGGCTATCAGGTCCATGAAATCTCAGCTGCCTTGGAGGTATTGCAGTCAACGTATGGCGACCATCCAAACTTGGTAGCTGGTTGGGGCGAGGGAGGATGCCTGGCCTTGTACGCAGCCGCCGTCGACACGCGGATTGATGCCGCATGTGTTTCCGGGCATTTTGGTCCTCGTGAGGGCATTTGGTCGGAACCGATTCATCGCAACGTACATGGATTGCTTAATCATTTTGGCGACGCGCAGCTTGCGGCACTAATTGCGCCTAGATCGCTTATCATCGATGCGGTCCCCGGGCCAACCGTGAACATTTTAGGAGAGGGTGGAGCACCCGGTATGCTGGCTGGTCCCTCGTTGGATCAGACTCAGGCCGAAGTACGGCGGACCACGAAGATGCTAACCCCGTGGCAACTAAGCTCGCGAATCCAAGTCGTTCAACCAACGGACGCAAACACCAAGCATTTTGCAACGACGCTCAACGCGATTCAAACGGCCCTGAAAACAATTGGCGTCAAAGAACCACCAAGTATTTCCAAGGTATCGCCTCCCTTGCCGTGGACGGATCGGATCGTGGCGTCGGAGGAAACGCGACGCGCAGAGACCCTGTCCAAATGGAATCGATTTCAACAAGCGATACTTGAGCGATCGGCTAACGAACGCGACCAATATTGGAGCAAGCTCGACACCAAGTCGCCGGAGCGCTTTAGCGAAACCATTGAACCGTACCGCGAGTTTTTCAGAACTGAGACGATAGGCGATTGGGGGTGGGAGGCGGTTCCGCTCAAGCCTAGAACGAGGTTGATTTACGACGAGCCGAAATGGCTTGGTTATGAACTGGTGTTGGATGTTCATGAAGATATCATCGCCTATGGAACACTGCTCATCCCTCGCGACGGCAAGCCTGTGAAGAATCGACCATGTGTGGTGTTTCAGCACGGGCTTGAGGGCCGCCCGAGCGATACGATTCAAGGCGACCATCCAGCGTACCATGATGTTTCAAGGCAGTTGGTCGAACAAGGATACGTCGTCTTCGCCCCGCAAAATTGTTATCTGTTTCAAGATCGCTTTCGCACTTTGCAGCGCAAGAGCAATCCGTTGGGAAAGACACTATTTTCGACGATTGTGGCTCAGCACAAGCAAATAGTTCGCTGGCTTGGAGCACGCGACGAGATCGATCCAAAGCGAATTGCGTTCTACGGACTATCGTATGGCGGAAAGAGCGCCATGCGTATCCCTGCCTTGGTTCCAGAGTATTGTCTGTCGATTTGCTCCGCTGACTTCAACGATTGGGTTTGGAAGAACGCGAGCACCACCAGCCCATACAGTTACGTTTGGACGAACGAATACGAGATTTTCGAGTTTGGATTGGGCAATCATTTCAACTACGCCGAGATGGCTGCGTTGATTGCACCGCGTCCATTCATGGTGGAGCGAGGGCACTTTGACGGCGTCGCACCAGACGAACGCGTAGCCTTGGAATTCGCAAAGGTCAATCGACTTTACTCCGCTAAACTGGGGCTGCCTGACCGATGTCGAATAGAGTGGTTTTCCGGTCCGCATACGATCCACGGCAAAGGGACGTTTGATTTCTTGCGAGAGCATCTTAAATCAGGTCAAAACTAAAATTGCTTAAGTGACTTAGATGCTGCACTTTCAGCGCAAAGTCACTCTCGGCACAAGTGACCTACCGTAGGTTGCACTTGCCGGGCCTGCCGGGAGTGATAATAAGCACAAGGCATGTTGCTCGCCATAGGAAGCCGGAATCACGGTGGGGACCACCGTGCCACACTTTAGGAAGCGGCAATTATGGATCGAAATTGCTCGAAGGGCTGTTCAATGGAGTCGCTCAGTGTTTCAATAGTCGCTCGCATCCCAGCCATCTCTTTGAAAGTTACTAAATGTTTTTGGCAAGAATACAGACCGCGCAAGGACCTGCCGTCGCGCGAATCGCGAACCATTTTGCGACGCTACTCGATTTATCTGCTACTGGACTTCAGACCCTAAGCCAACTATTGTCGAGCGATCGACTCCTTGAGTTCGCTCGCGATCTTCCGGGGGTGACACCCTCCATTCCGCTGGAAAGCGTTCATTGGCTTCCGCCAATCGATGATCAAGAAGTCTGGGCCGCTGGAGTTACTTACAAACGATCTCAAACGGCGCGGATGGAGGAGAGCGAGGCTGCGGCCAGTTGTTACGACCGAGTCTATACGGCTGCTAGACCTGAACTGTTTTTTAAGGCGACGCCAAATCGTTGTAGTGGTCACCTTGGGAAACTGCGAATCCGCACCGACGCAACTTGGAATGTGCCCGAACCTGAATTGACGTTGGTGCTCTCCAGCCAAGGCAAGATCGTAGGCTATACCGTAGGCAACGACATGAGCAGTCGGGACATCGAGGGTGACAATCCACTCTATTTACCGCAAGCCAAAGTCTATAACCAATGCTGCGGCCTTGGACCGTGGATCGCACTTGCTGACTCCATGCCCCCGCGAGACCAAATCGGAATTCATCTTAAAATCATTCGGAGCAACGCTACCGTTTTTTCAGGTGAAACCGGTGTCTCGCAAATGGCTCGTCAGCTTGAGGACTTGGTCCAGTGGTTGACACGCGACAATGACTTGCCTAACGGTGCATTCATGTTGACCGGGACAGGTGTCGTGCCAGACAGTGCCTTTACCTTAGCCAAGGATGATACCGTGCACATATCCATCGATGGAATTGGCACCCTAACCAACACCATCGTCCAAGGCTAATTTTCGCTTCTTGAATAGAAACTCCTTAGTACTCAGCAATGACAATTCCATCACAAAGTGTTTTGATCAATGGCCAATGGCGAACCGGTTCGCATTCGGCAGTTTTTTCTCCCATCAATCCGACACTAGGTCAGCCGATCGCATTGGAGTTTCCGGTTAGCCAATGGTCCGATTGCGACGAAGCGTTAACGGCAGCGACCAATGCATTTATCAAACTCAGGCAGATGGCTCCAGAAGCGATCGCATTGTTTTTGGAAAAGTACGCCAGCTTAATTGAGATGGACAAAGATGGGTTGGTCGAGATTGCCCATCAAGAATCAGGGCTTCCGAAATCTCCTCGTCTTGCCGATGTAGAGTTGCCGCGGACCATCAATCAGCTAAGGCTGGCTGCAGCGGCTGCTCGACAACAGAGCTGGGCGATTCCGACCATTGACTCCAAGGCGAATATCCGTTCTTGTTACCAGGCCATCGGCCCGGTATGCGTATTCGGTCCAAACAATTTTCCATTTGCATTCAATAGCATTGCGGGAGGGGACTTTGCTGCCGCCATCGCCGCAGGAAATCCAGTCATCGCCAAGGCCAACTCGTCGCACCCTGCGACGACAATGCGATTTGCAGTATTGGCAGAAAAGGCCGCTGGCGAGACGAATATGCCGAGTGGTCTTGTGCAATTGATCTATCGCACGTCGCACGCCGATGGAGAACGCTTGGTAGGCGATCCAAGGTTGGCAGCAATTGGATACACCGGTTCACGGTCCGCAGGTCTGCAATTGAAAGCTGTTGCCGATCGCGTCGGCAAACCATTTTATGCGGAGCTTTCGAGCGTCAACCCGATTGTATTTCTGCCCGGAGCATTTCGTGAACGTTTGGATAAGTTGATCGAAGAGTATGTGGCCAGCGGGCTCATGGGTGCAGGCCAGTTCTGCACCAACCCGGGTATGCTATTGATGATTGACAATGCCGATACGACGAAGTTTGTAGAAGCCGTCACGGCTAAGTATCAAGCGAGCAACGCTGGGACTTTGCTTTCGCGCAGCGTAGAGACATCGCTCGTCAAGAGCATTTCGATACTGAAGGATGCGGGAGCTAAATTGTTGGCAGGTGGAAGCAAAATCGAAGGGAGCCGATGTGCGGTTGCAAACACCGTGTTGAAGATTTCAGGTACTCAGCTTTTAGCGGACCCGCATGTCTTCCAAACCGAAGCGTTCGGCAACGCTGTTCTGATGGTGATTTGTTCAGATATTTGTGAGCTTGTCCAGTCGATCGAGAAATTGGAGGGCAATCTTACTGGCTCGATCTATTCGGATTCGAAGGGGAGCGACGATGCAGGCTATGCATTGATCGCCGCGTCGCTGACTCAGCGGGTGGGACGAATCCTCAACGACAAGATGCCGACCGGAGTTGCGGTGAGCCCAGCCATGAATCATGGTGGGCCGTTTCCAGCAACAGGCCATCCAGGCTTTACCGCCGTTGGAATCCCAGCCAGTTTAATTCGCTTTGCAAAGCTAACATGCTTTGACAGCGTTCGAGAGGGTCGCATTCCGGCTGTTTTAAAAAACGCAAATAAAAGTGGAGCATGGCGACTCGTCGATGGAAGCTGGACCAAAGAATCAATAGCTTAAGCTGAGAGTGATCCATGCAAAATACCGGCTGCTTTGCTCTCGCCATTCTAGGGCTGTTTCTTTTGGCCATCGGGGGATTTGGCAGCCATTTACTGCTGCACTTTCGCGGTCGCACGCTTGAAGCCTATTGTCGTCTCAAAGGAAACCGAGAACGTTTTGGAAGAATCCTAGACGAACAAGACGATGCGCAAACGGCGTGCAACTATCTGTTTATTTTCGGTAGTAGCGTCGCGTTGATTTCCGCAGGAACTTGGCTGTCGATGCAAATGCAGTGGGGGCTGTCGGACTCGCAAGTCCATGTTTCGATTTATCAACTCGTTTCTGTCAGCACCATTGCCGCAGCGGTTCTTGCTTGTTTCTATTCGTGGATACCGAAAATCATTGTTCGCAATAGCGCTTCGGTGTTGCTCTATCACACGTGGTGGTATTGGCATGCCATCAATGTGCTGTCTCGACCATTTCGCACTTTGGAACATTTGTTTTTGGCAGTTGGACATCGATTGAGCGACCGTCGGGTTGAAGATCGCGTGGATGAGGAGTCGTTGGAGGATGAGGTTCGAAAGATGATCATGGCGGGTGAACGCGATGGTTTGGTGACTCGATCGATGCGAGATATGATCACAGGTGTCATGAATTTGGACGAGGGCCAAGTATCTCAAATCATGACCCCGCGTAGCAAGATCGATGCGATCGATATTGGCTGGGCCTGGCAACAAGTGACTGAAGCGGTTATTGCGTCTGGCCGTACTCGCATGCCCGTGTACGAGGACTCGATGGATAATATCGTTGGCATTCTCTACGTCAAAGACCTGATGACGCTACTTCAAGATTCCAATCGACCAAGCAATGCGTCTAGTATGCGCAGTATTCTGCGCGAGACATGGATGATCCCGGCGACTCGCAAAATAGACGAATTGTTGAAAGACTTTTTGCTACGTCGAAGTCATATGGCCATCGTCGTGGACGAGTTTCAGCAAACGCTTGGAGTGGTAACTATAGAGGATGCGTTGGAAGAGATTGTGGGTGAAATTGCAGACGAACTGGACGTGGATGAAACGATGCCCATGTTTGTTGAAGATCCCGATGGCGGTTTCAGTATCGCGGGAGTCATGGAAGTTTCTGCCGCAAATCGTCAAATGGCCCTGTATCTTCCCGAATCCGATGAGTACGAGACGGTAGCCGGCTTGATCGTATCGTCGCTCGGAAGCATCCCGAAGGTCGGTGCGAAGACCAAGATCGGAAAGTACCAGCTCTCTGTATCACAAGCGACGCCCAGACAAGTGCTTCGAATCCGGGTCGCGATGATTCCTTAGTAGCCTCACGTAGGTCCGGCTGTTCTCAGCCGGATGTACAATGCCGATACCCGAGGGGTTGTGTTTGCTCGACTTATTAAGCGAACGCTAGTCATTTAGTTACAGTAACATGGCCCTCTGGACGCACGGCCCAGGGGGCCATGCTACGTTACCGATTCTTCGAGGAGATATTGAGTGTGACCGGATTGGGCATCCAAAATGAAAATGCAACGGCTGTATTTTCAAATCATTACCAAGCGATTGCTGTCTTGATTGTGCTCGCGGTATGGTGCTGGGTTGATGTGTGGCCGCGAGGAAGGCTCGATCCAAATCGGCCGGACGCGCATCGCACGGACTTCACGGTTTATACTGTTGCCGGAAAAGCAGCGATTGCTGGAGAGAACCCTTATGCGGTTACGAACGCCAGAGGATGGGGTTACTTGTACCTTCCACTCTTCGCGTTAATCGTTTCTCCAATGGCCAATTTGCCTGAGGGGTGGCAATGCGTAGTTTGGTTTTGGATCAGTATCGCATGCCTATATGGTGCCTTTCATGAATTCACCTTGCTCGATGGGTGGGCATTTCCTCGCGAGGCGTCGGATAAAGTTGACCGAATAGCGATTTGGGGCGGAATCGTTTGCATGGTCGGCTTCAGTTTGTCAACGCTCAACTGCCTTCAACGCGGCCAGGTCGGCATTCTTCAGTTGTACTTGACGTTATTTGGTGCACGTATGATTCTCACCAAAACCATTTGGAAGTCAGCCGTTGTAGGTGGTGCGATATTGGCCGGAGCAATTATTCTAAAAATTTCGCCCGCGTTACCAACTGTCATTTTGATTGGTGGTCTCGTGTTCGTGACGACACGAATGTACCGCAGTGCGAGGACATCGACCATCCTGCGACCTGGTTCAGCGGCCTTCGGTTTGGTTATTGGACTTGTCATTGGAATTTGGATCTTGCCGGCAAGTATTGTTGGTTGGCACCAGAATCAAATGAACTTGGAAACTTGGCGGCGACAGGTCTTGGCACGAACGAATGAACTAAGCAATGATCCTTTCGCTGGAGACAGCCATTCCACGAAGAACCAAAGCCCGATGAACGGATTTTGGCTTCTTGGAAATACTATCATGTCCAACGAGCAGTTTCGTTATGGTACTAGGGGTTTGTCTCCGATGGACATGCCCTCGGGAAGATTTGTTCTGACAACCGTGCGATGTGTATCGATTGTCTTGACAGCTGTTGCCCTGCTGGCCATCCTGTGGCGAGGAGGCTCTAGCTCGTTGCTGGTTGCATTTGCTCTCGCCAATGCGGCTACGCTTTTGGTCTTGCCAATTGCACGAGGACATTACTTCATGGCAATGTGGCCAGCAGCAGTCTGGGTGCCACGCTGGCTAAACACTGCGTGGACACGTGACGAACAAGATACACCAATCGATCCACGCTTTGGCGAGGATAGCTATGCTGGCCAGAACGTGGGAAATAAAACTAGCATTTTCATTTCGTCTCTTGCATTAACGCAAATACCGCCGATCCTTTTGATCCTCCATTATGTGTTAGAAAGGTACACAGGACCATTGGGCGTACTGGGTATTGGCGTTTGGCTTTGGCTATTGGTGTTGACGGTTGCCGTGTTGACAAATCGACCGGTCCCGTTCAACCTGGATACTCAGCGTCGCTCTCTTTCCAATTCCGGTTTTTGAACATTGCAATTCCCATGGTTATCAAGTTTGGTCGACTAATGGTGTCGTTTTCGTTGTTGGCAGTTTGTTGTGCTACATCACAAAATGCTTTTGCAGATAGCCCGACAGGCGTCTATCGTGGTCAGTGGAGAAGCGGCTCGACTGGGCATCATGGTCCGATGCGGGCTGTGGTGCAACCAAGAACCGATGGAACTTATCAAGCCAGATTTACGGGTCGCTTTGCATTGATTATCCCGTTTGCCTACCGAGTAACACTTCAGCCCACGCAAGATGCATTCGGGAACACTATTCTTAACGCCGAGAAACCGCTCGGGCCTATTATGGGCAGTTATCGAATGACAGCGCAGGCGAATGAAAGTGGTCTTAGTGGTAGCTTTCAAGCGGCCGGCGACAACGGCTCGATTCAGATGCAGCGAGTTCGCTAGTCATTCATGGAACGATCCACGCAACGAGTGCAATTCCCAGGGCATGCCAAAAACCTTTTGGCTGGAATCATGGAATTACCGGCCGGGCCACCTAACGGCTTCCTGCTTTTTTCGCATTGCTTCACCTGCGGCAAAGATCTCAAATCGATTGTACGTATCAGTCGAGGGCTGGCAGACAAAGGGTGGGGCGTACTGCGATACGATTTTTCCGGTCTCGGAAATAGCCAAGGGGACTTCAGCGATACGAACTTCAACACCAACCGAGAGGATCTTCGCGCGGCGGCTACCTTTTTGGAACGTGAGCACCAACCGCCATCGTTCTTGATCGGGCATAGCTTCGGTGGTGCAACGAGTTTATCGATGGCCATGGAATTGCCGACGGTTCTGGGGGTAATTGCGATTGCATCCCCGAGCGATACACACCATCTTGCCAGCTTGCTTGAGTCAATGAATATTCAAATCGTTTCTCAAGGCGATGGCACGGTTTCGATCGGTGGTCGACTTCACAGGATCAAGCGGCAAATGCTCGAAGACTTTCGATCCCACGATCTGCAGTCAGCAGTGCGATTGATCACCAAGCCGTTGATTGCATTCCATTCACCATCCGACGAAACGGTTGACTTTCGAAACGCATTGGTCAATTGCGGATTGGATGCGCCCGACCGACGCTGGCTTGCACGGTCTAGATCCTTGATTAGCCTGCCTAATTGCAATCATTTGCTAACGACCAACGATGCGGATTGCGTGATGGTGGCGGAGATCGTAGACGCATGGTGCCGGCGCTTTGTTGTGCCGGCGATTGGTTAGATAGCGGGTTCTTGCGGAGCAGTCGCACCCGGCAGATGCAACCTACGGTGCGGTTTCATTCGACGGATCGCCGGAAAATAGGTCATGCTGGCACCCGCCCTGAGATTTCAGCATTTTTGGCCTTCCCAACACAGGCACAATCCGTCAACATATTGACCCCTCGCACCATTACTTTCCGATATCCCTAATAAACGTGTCGATCTGATCATGAGCCAGCAAATTCTCAAATTGGTTGAGCAGTCCTCCCTCAAGGAGAAAGTCGATGAATTTGGCATCGGCGACACCGTCGATGTGCATACCAAGATCCAGGAAGGCACGAAAGAACGCATTCAAATTTTCAGCGGCATCGTGATCGCCAAGAGCGGATCAGGCACACGCGAGATGTTTGTCGTACGTCGCATTGTGGCTGGCGAAGGTGTTGAGCGAAAGTTCCCGGTGCACTCGCCACGAATCGAAAAGATCGAAGTCAAGCGACGATCGGTAATTCGACGTGCTAAGCTGTACTTCTTGCGAGAGCGAAGTGGTAAGTCTGTTCGGCTTAAAGAACGCCGCATCAAGTAGTCGGGTGTTCGGCTCGAGAAAAGTAGCGCCGTCGGGTTTAAACAAGGCGTTTGGAAATATACAAAATAAAAAAAGCCGGTGCAATTTGCATCGGCTTTTTTGTTTTGTTAGCATCGATCCGTTTAGGCTACTTGCTTGTGAAGTCTAAGTACCAGAGTCCGTCATCCCATTCGAGGGCGACTTTGCGCCATCCAAGTGGAACTTGTGGATAAGGGTAGAACGGTCCGATGTATGGCCAGGCCGAAGCACTGTATTGCTTTGGATAGGTGACTGCGGAGTAGTTCGGATATGCGGCATAGCTTGGCCATGCGTAACCCGGCATGTTTGGCTGGTCGTAGCGAGGTGTACCGCCTCCGTAACCAGGTCCGCCTTGCATTGGAACCGGAGCAGCCGGCCCACCGTATGACGGCATCGGGTTCATTGATGGCGAGGGGTTCAGCGATCCATTCATCAATGCACTGGGTGCAAAGGCTCTGGGAGCGCCACTGCCTACGACTGGCATCGACGATGGCGTTGCCACTTCGCTGCTGGCCTGTCGAACGCGACCGGTAACGCTCACGTCATCAATGACCTTGCGAACACCAGGCGTCAACTGAGCAGTTTTTAGAACCAATTGTTTTTGTTCAGGAGTAGCGACAACGCCGCGAGCCCAAACTTCGCCACCAACCGTCGAGATATCGATCTCAAAGTTTCGGAGGTGACCATTTTTCTGAGCGCTACCGAGCCGCCCGAGTATTTCCGAAGTGATGCCTGCATCAACAGGCGACACAACGGGCTGGCTTTCGGCAATTCGGTTTGGTTCAGGCATCAAAGCTGGAGAATCATCGGCGGTTTCATTTGCCGACGCAGGCATTACAGCGTTTTTCGAACGCGTGTTTACGTCTACCGCAGGCGTTGTCGCAATTTGCTCACGCACGCTTGCGTTGTTCTCGACTACCTTCACGCCAGCCGTTTTGGACGCGACACTTAGCACGCTATCCAGTTGGGCTTGATTTGCTACGGTGCCACCGATGACAACTTTGCCATCTTCGACACTGAGGTCGATGTCGAAGCCTTTGAGGGCTCCGTCTGCTTGCTTTTGTTTAAGTGTGGAAACGATGGCATCGGCGATCTCGCGATCTCCACCGAACGCCGTCAAGGGAGCACCGGCGGTCAGCGAGGCGATCGCCATGCCCAAAAAGAATCGTCGCATGGAAACCCTCCTACGGTTTGTTTTGCGGGAAAAACGGCGCTTTGGAGCTGTTGTCTAAGTACCTGAGCACCTGCAAACTTTCCTAACCGGATCGAGTGCGAGTGGACTTCCAATCGTCAACGAAGTTTAAGCTAACACTTTGTTAGTGAACTCGCTGAACGGGGCCCCCCTCGTACGACCAGACTACTGGTTTGCGAATACCGTATGTTTCGGCAGAATGGGCCGAAGAGCGAAGTGTTTTTACCAATTTTGACGAGCTTCGCGATGAATCCGAAGAATCGTGTAATCGGTTGCGGCTCAAGGGTCCTCTAATCCTACCAATGCCCCTGTAGGCTACAATTAGGGCGATCAGCAAGATTCGCCTATTTACCCTAGATTGACGCAATGGCAATTCAAGTACTTTTTCATCATTCAGACATTACGAGGAATTGCGAGGTTCAGCGAATGAAAAAGGTGATTCGCAATATAGCCACGGATTATGGATGGGAGCATGGAGATATCTCGATCGCACTTATGAGCGACTCCGAGATCCGTGAACTAAATAGCAAGCATCTATCGCATGACTATGCTACCGACGTAATCAGTTTTGATCTGACCAGTCGCAATGATTTTCTGGAAGGCGAAATTATCGCTAGCGTTGAGACGGCGGATCGTGAAGCAATTGAACATGGTTGGCAAGGTGATGATGAATTGTTGCTCTATATAATCCACGGGATGCTACACATGATCGGCCTGAGGGATAAAAAACCAAAAGATAGTAAAGCCATGCGCGAAGCCGAAGAGCATTATCTAGGGCAGTTTAACCTGACCTCGACTTGATGCGGAAGCGTGATACGAAAGCAGGCCATCACCCGCTCCATTGACACCTATTCTTGTAATGTCTCAAGCCATAGATTCTGAATAATCTTAAGTTTGCGTTGAATAGTTCGAGGTACTACATCGAATTGTTCGGCGATTTCGCAAGCCGATTTACCTAGGAGCTTGAGCCTTACGATTTCACGGTACATATCATCGGGCAAAACACTGAGTAGAATCTGGTATTGCTCCGCCACTAAAGCCAATGATTCCGGGGTGGATGCATCCGCGAAAAGATTTTTCACGCAGTTCTTCAGTGCACCCTCAAGTTCCGAAAGGAGAGCAACTCTCCCGCCACCTCGCGAATCCGCCTTTTGCAGACGTTTTTCGGAAGCTACTTTGTGCTTGGTAATGACCAACAACAAACGAATCAAGCCCGTTCGATCATTCACTTCGACCAAGGATGCATGCTTTAGCAAGACTCCCAGCACCGAAGCGGCAATGTCTTCTTCGTCACGAACGATTCGCGGATCGCCACCAAAGCGGAGTTTCGCGCTGCGAGCGATGGTCGGGAAGTATCGCTCCCAGATGTTTGACAATGCATTGTGATTGCCGGTTTTCAGGTCGCGTATCCAGCGTGTGACCGATCCGCATTCGGCCGGGGATTCCATGCTTGATTCGAATCTTGTGTAGAGGATTTACTACTTGGGGGGCACCCACAGTATGGTACTTCCGAAGGCATTTTGCAAGCTTTTTATAGCCCCAGATTTGCGAACTAGCCAAGCGAAATGGGATGAGTCGCGAGAATCGATTGCAAGCATGTACTCAACTCCTGGCCGAGTGCTTTCGAACCGGTCGCAAGCAGTTCCCCATCCCAAGGGTCAAACGGGCTGCCATCGTGTTTCGTGAGTGCGGCACCTGCTTCCGTTGCAATAAGTGAGCCTGCTGCAATATCCCAAACTTTCAAGACGTTAGCCCAATAAGCGTCGAGTCGGCCTTGTGCAACGTAGCATAGATTCAAGGCTGCCGATCCAAGACGGCGAACGCTTTGGCTACGGACTAAAACTTCAACGAATTGTGCAATCTCGATGGAGCCTCTTTGAATTTGGGGCGGAAAACTGGCCGCGACCAATGCCTTGTCAAGACTGGCACAGTTACTACATTGCAGCGTACTTCCGTTTACCGTAGCGCCATGTCCGAGTATCGCAGCGTAGAGTTCGCTGGCCATTGGATCGAAAACGATACCGAGTACAACCTTGCCCTGCTTCATCAACGCAATGGATACGGCGAAGTTCGGCATTCGATGAACGTAGTTGACCGTTCCATCGAGTGGATCGACGACCCACAACCAGTCCTCCGTTGAAATATTGGATCGATCGCTTGAAAAGGCGGACTCTTCTCCCAAGAACCGATGATTGGGAAAGGCATTTTTGATTCGGCTTTCGATGCAATGTTGAGCGGCAACATCGGCGTCTGTCACGAGATCCTTCGGAGCTTTCTCTCGAACCGTTGCAGTCTCAAGCATTTCGCACAAAATTTTGCCAGCAGCTTGAGCTGCCTCCGTTCCGACTTTCATTGCTTCTTCTAAGGAAAAATCCATATGGACCTTTGCGGATGGTGGGACATTTGGCGGTCGCCTTGAAACGTTGGTTGTTGCATCGAGTCGGCTTTGTTATCGTTTAATGCTGTTTGGGAAGCAGGTTGCCATGTTCTTGCGCCAGCTTCGGCAATACTTGCTCCGCCATGATAACGAAACGCACGGCCTTGTGCGCCTTGCTACGACTTTGTTACTCGCATCATTCAGAGTTTACGTCGATGGGTTGGGAACTAAAGGGAAACGCAGCAATCTGGCAAGATCCGCATTGGTCGGTAGACGTTGTCTTTGTGAACGGTTCACATCAGCCGTTGATTCAATTTCGCGACGCGTCAAAAAAAACTATTTTGAATGTTGGAATCACGCCTCGCGAGCACAAAGCGAATCATTCCGCCGCTGGGATACCTCTTGAGGACGCGTATGTGCGACAAAGGGATTTGATCGCTTTGTTCCCACAGGTCTCTCCGTGGAATTTTGGATATCAAGTCGACATGCGAATGCTTGCGGAATCAAGTCTGGATGTATTGACCATGGAGATTTGGTTGAGTATTCAGACTTCGCTTCTAGACACGCATCCGCAGCTTGAATTGCATTTGACGGGAGAACGGTTCAACAACTTGGTGGAGAATGGTTGGGCGAGTGAGTCCTCTCGACTAGGTCTATTGGTGCATCCGCTCGACCAAGCGGACTGCCAAATTGATGGGGAGAAAGACTCGCTTGAGATGCGAGTATTTGGTCGATTCATGGAAAAGGGAGTCATCCGCCGAATGCGATTTCGGTTGATCGTCGCGAGCGGACCCAAGACTCCGTCGTATTGGACGGATCGCAAGAAAGAGTTTTCGGATAGCCCGCTGCCGCTGACAGCGTAAACGATCTACAATCCGTGCCAGTAGGAAGACTGACATCATGCAAAATACCAACCAACGTCTGGCGAGCGTAGCCACGCTAACTAGACCATGGTAAGCCTGCGGGTATTTTTCAGTCAACCGGACGCCAAATTATAATACGATACTTTAGGGAGTGGATATTGACTAAGAACATCGTTGCGACTCGAAAAACCGCTAAGGGCAAGGCCATAACTAAGCAAACAGCCGACGCAGCCAAGCAGAACGTTGGCAAGAAAGTCCGCGATGAGACGATCAAGTCTTGGTATGACTATCCTCAACTTTACGAGCTTGGCTTCTTAAAAGATACTCCAAAGGAGACTAAGTTCCTAGAAGCCGTCTTCAAGAAGTATGTACCGTTTCCAGTCAATAACGTCCTAGAACTGGGATGCGGCTCAGGTCGGTTGGTGTGTGAAATGGCTAAGCGAGGGTTTTCAATGACGGGCTTGGACCTTAATCCAACTGCGTTGGAATACTGCAAGAAAAAGCTCAAGAAGCTCGGGGTCAAAGGGCAGACCGTCGTCGGAGACATGACTAAGTTTCAGTTCGATCAGCCATTCGATGCGGCGGTGAACGCCATCAATACCTTTCGCCATTTGGAATCGGAAGAAGCTGCTCTCGCACACCTAGATTGTGTTGCAGAGCACCTCAAGCCAGGAGGTGTGTTTGTGCTGTCGCTACATCTCTTGCCAATCGACGGCGATCTTTGGGGGACTGAACGTTGGGCGGCTAAGGATGAGGATACGTCCGTTTATTACGCCCTCACGGTCGTCGAAACAAGCATGAAAACTCGGTTGGAAAAATTGAGAATTTCCATGTTGGTCAAGAAGAAGGAGGAATCGTTCCGATTGTCGGATCACATCACGCTGAGAATTTATACGGCACCGCAATTGAAGAGTCTCTTAGCAAAAGCAAAAAAGCTCAAGCTGATAGCAATTCACGATTTCTGGTTCGACCTAAAGTCAACTCAAAAGCTCAATGCAGAAGCAGTGGACACCGTTTTGGTGCTTCAGCGAGTCTAAGGATCTGAGTCGCGGTCTTCAACGCAAAGTCACTCTCGGCAAGAGTGACCTACTCGATATCGCCTAACCCGAGGCCGTAGGCGATGGTGCCGCATCGACGCCGTCGACTCAGGGGTAAACGATAGGAAAACTCATCGTCACGAAAGAGTTTGTTGTTGCATTCGATCGTTCGCTCGCACATACTCTCCTGCTGGGTTCCAAGCCCGATGCAATCTGAACGGAAACAACGAGCAGACAAGCATATGCGAGCCCATCGACCCTACGACCGACACTTGAGCACAAGAATCGTTGCGTCCAGCGAGCGCAAACGTTGGCGGAGACGATCCGACAAGTTTCAATGACTGAATGCATAAATCAAAAATACTAATCCAGCTAGATACCGACGCAATAGCTAGTGTTTTCGACGCAGTTGTCGCTATTGATAGCGGTGTGGATCAACTCTTGCAGTATGCTGGAGTCCGCCCAGACGAAGTTCGCGGGATTGTACATGGTGCCATGTACACTAGAGGATTAGGCGATTTGAAGAATACGGCTATCTTTGTTGGCGGAAGTAATGTGAGCGATGGCGAAGCGGTGGCTGCAATTGCCAGGGAAACACTTTTCGATCCGTTTCTCGTCTCGATCATGTTGGATAGCAATGGCGCCAATAGTACGGCTGCGGCGGCTGTTCTAAGCGCAGCAAAGCATATCGCATTGGAGAATTCCAACGCCCTCGTTTTGGCAGCAACGGGTGCGGTCGGCCAACGCGTTTGTAAGATACTGGCCAATGCCAAGTCACACGTTACCGTGGCATCAAGATCGCTCGAACGTTCGCGAGAATGCGTTGCAAGCTTGGTCGCAGGCGGCGCGGTTGCCGGTTGTTTGACAGCTATATGCTCAACCGATGAATCTGCCTTAATTGATGCGATTGTTGAAAGCCGATTGGTTTTCGGCTGCGGGGCGGCTGGGGCGCGACTCCTCCATGCCAATCATCTTACCTTAGCGACCGAACTGCGAGTCGCAATCGATCTTAACGCGGTTCCACCCACTGGAATCGAGGGAATTGATCTGATGGACAAGGGAGTCCAGCGCGGCAACCGATTCGATTACGGTGCACTAGGGGTGGGTGGGCTCAAAATGAAGATCCACAAAGCCTGCATAGCATCGTTGTTTGAATCGAACCAGCGATTTCTAGATTGCGAGGAGATGCTGGCAATTGGCCAAGGAATTGTTGATAGCGGAAAGTAATGCGAGCAGGAGTTCTACGAAGGGGGATTTCACTTGCCTATCGATGGATCAAGGCAAAGAACAACGAAACAAAGTCGTCCAAACTGTGTTAACCTAATCTTGATGCTTGTAGTGGTATGTTAACATGAAAGTTTTCCCACTCGTGTTTGGCGCTTTCCTAATTCTGGCTGCGTATCCGTGGTCACCATTCGTCTCCCAGGTTTTATCTTGAATCAGCCGTTGGCTTCGCCCTCCCTTTGGAAACCGGAACTTTCTGAAAGCCAACAGCAAAACAGGACAAGCAAACCGGGCGCCTATGAAATAAAGTTTTTGATTCAAGAATCCATTTTAGAACAGCTGATTCCATCGATCGCTGCACGAATGCAATTGGATCCGCATGCAAATCCGCAAACAGGTGGTTACACCGTCGAAGGGATCTATTTTGAGACGCTCGATGGGGACGTCTATCGAAGATCGCCAGGCTACGCGCGACGGAAATTTCGGATCCGTCGGTATTCGGGGGGGCCAAACATTTTCCTCGAACGAAAATCCAAGCGAAAGGGTGTCGTTTCTAAGCGTAGGACCCAGCTTGAAACATCCGAGTTAGCGAATTTACTCGATCGAACTTTAGGCATAACTTCGAGGGCGTTGTGGGACGACAGCAGCGAACCACCGTTAGAGTTGAATCGCAACACGGAAGTAGATTGGTTTTCCAGGCGAATCAAAAGGCTAAAGTTGCGTCCAATGCTTTGCTTGAACTATGATCGAATCGCGTACCTGCAAATGGACAAACTAGGTCCAATTCGATTGACGATAGATCGCTCATTGGGTTGCTGCACAATGGAACAATCACAATTCCCAGAGAAGTTGGCTTACCGAAAAATCCTTGAAGGCAAATGCGTTGTTGAAATGAAGTATCGCGAGTCCATTCCAACTGTCTTTCGAGAAGTCATTGATGAGTTTAAGCTGGTTTCGCAACCCGTTTCCAAGTTTCGAAATGCGATCGTGGTCGCGGGTTTGGCTACGGACGAACCGCCCTCGGAGGGAACGAGCTAATGTTCGATTGGTTTGCGGATAGCTCAACGACAGCTGTCCCCGTTACGATAACGATGATGGCGATCCGCTTAGTTGCGGCTAGCTTGTTTGGTTTGTTGGTTGCGGTTTCGTATCGGCTGCATCGGTATCCTACACCCGTACCGACGACCTTTCCATTGACGCTGGTACTGCTTTCTATTTTGATTGCGATGGTCATGCAAGTCATCGACGACCGAGTTGCACGGGCATTTAGTCTCGTTGGTGCCCTCTCGATCGTTCGCTTTCGAACTGTACTCGATGAAACACAGGACATCGCTTTCGTTATCTTTGCGGTGGTGGTCGGAATGGCCGCTGGGACCGGCGCTATCGGCGTAGCGGCTATTGGTTCGTTGGTCATGATCTTTACCCTTTGCATTGCCCGACATCCAATCCTTGGAGCGCCCAAGCGGGTTGGCTCTCAAGATGAACAGGATGCGAAATTGACGCTTCGAACGACTGTCGGCACCGATTACCAACAAACCGTAGTTCCATTGTTGGAATCAAACTTAAGTTCCTATCAATTGATTTCCGCCGAAACCGCCAGGGGTGGTTCGGTGTTGGAATGGGTCTACTCCGTGCGTTTCAGACCCGACATGCCTGCCAGTACTTTGCTCGACCTCTACAGCAAAGTTGAGGGTGTACAAAACGTCGACATCAAAATGCAAGTATTTCCGACTGTCCCCAGCCGGACATGAAACATGATTCACCTTGGACCGTCGCCAGCTGCCAGAAACGCAATTCAAATAGTTGAACCACCATGCGAAAATCAAAAATGCGAACAAAACTGCTTGTGATCGGAATCGTTGTGATCCTCGCGTCACCTGCCTTGCTGCTGATCGCTCAACCGCCAGGTGGCCCTGGAGGTTTCGGGTTTGGCGGACCGCGTGGTCCAGGCGGCCCTGGCGGATCGCAACAAAAACTGGTCGCTAAGTTTGACAAAGACAAGAATGGTTGGCTCAACAAAGAAGAGCGAGCGGAAGCTCGCGTTGAAGCCAAAGCTGGGGGCGGCGGCGGACCAGGTGGAGGCCGCGGGCCGGGTGGCCGTGGACCGGGTGGCCCAGGTGGAGGGCGTGGACCGGGTGGCCCAGGTGGCCCGCGACCGACTCCAAAACCTGGGATTCAAGTTGCCGTTGAAGATGTGAAGAAGTACGGCAAGGAAGGGCTCTACGATCCGAATGTGCTTCGAACAATTTTCCTACAGTTCGACGACGAGGACTGGGAGGCTCAAATGGCAGACTTCAAGCCGACAGATGTAGAGGTGCCAGCAAAGATGATTGTCGATGGAAAAATATACGAAAACGTAGGCGTTGGGTTTCGTGGAGCTTCATCCTTTTTCATGGTAGGACCTGGTTCGAAGCGATCGCTAACTATTTCGATGGATCTCGTAGACTCCGAGCAAAAGCTCATGGGCTACAAGTCGTTAAATCTTCTGAATTCAAATGGAGACGGGACATTGATGAGATCTGTCCTCTATTCCCACGTGGCGAACCAATTCCTTCCGACGCCGCTCGTCAACTTGGTTCGAGTGGTCATCAATGGAGAGGACTGGGGGATTTATCAAAACGCTCAGCAGTTTGACAAAACGTTTGTAAGGGATTCCTTTAAGAGTAAAGCGGGAAGCCGATGGAAGGTTCCTGGAAGTCCTCGAGGGGGTGGTGGGTTAACGTTTGTCAGCAACAGTGTTGACGACTATCGAAGGCTTTACACCATCAAGTCCGAGGACACCGATGCCGCTTGGAAACGATTGATCTTGCTTTGCAAAACGTTAAATGAAACGCCCGTAGATCAGCTTGAAAACGAATTGTCATCGATTCTTGATATCGACAACGCGTTAAGATTCTTAGCGGTCGATGTGGCCCTCATCAACAACGATGGCTACTGGGTTCGAGCGAGCGATTACAATCTTTTTCTGGATGAAAAAGGGATCTTCAAGCTCGTTCCTCACGACATGAACGAGTCTTTCTCGGGTGCCTCAATGGGGCCTGGCGGAGGTGGTCCCGGCGGAGGTGTATTTGGAGGAGGTATTTTTGGAGGAGGCCGTGATCCAGGTGGACCCGGTTCTACAGCAGTCGAACTTGACCCGCTGGTGGCGTTGGACGATCCGAGCAAGCCACTGCGCAGCAAGCTCCTCAAAGTTCCTGCACTGCGTAAGAGATACTTGAAATATGTGTATGAAGTTGCTGAAAAAGCGCTAGACTGGCAGACGCTTGGTCAAGTCGTAGAGGGTCACCGAGAACGCGGACAAGAGTGGGTCAAAATCGATTCGAGAAAGCTTTCATCCAATGAGTCCTATGACGCAGGCACGGCCATTCAAGCGGCCATTCAAGCGGCCAATCAAGGCGGGGAGATGGGCCTAAAGCAATTTGCGGATCAACGACGTGCATTCTTAATGTCGCATCCAGAAATTCTGAAAGCCGTTCAGACTCCTTAGTTTCTAACTGACGCTAGCAGCCTCAGCCACGTTGAGGACGCTGTTAGCGTCCTAGGCCGCCAATTTAGCTATCGGTTGAGTTATCGACACGAGTTCCTCAACCATGCGGATTGAGAGCGTAGCTTCGAGTATTTCCATAGCTCGTGCCCCCATGACGCCATCTAGGGTTCGGTGGTCGCATAACAGTACTACCTCGCATTTGCCTGATGCGTCCAGCGGGCCAAAGGCCAGGCTCGATGTAGTGATGAGTGGATGGTGAGCGTTGAGTGCTCCTTGGCCAGCCAGACTGGATATGCTAAAGGTTCCAATGTGTTTTGCCCGATTACGACCTGAGCAATTGGTTACCCACCACCATACCAATCTCCGAACGATGGCGGAGCGTCGCTCCAACATAAGGCCTTCGCCGAACACCTCTGCAATGGGCGCACTCACAAACTGGTCTAGTTGTTGTTGCAGCACAACCAAAGGCGTTGATTCGGGACTGTTCCAGCGCCCCCAAATTAGCCGTTCGTTGCCAGCATCGTCTGTGCGGTGAACGGACAAGGAACCGATCGAATGCTGATGCCGATACAAGTACTTAGAAGGATATCGCACGAACAACTCACGTAGTTCTGGCAATTGCTCGCAAACTAGGCCGTAAGCTCTTGCAAACAGAGTTGACCAGGCGATCCGCTCGGAACAAGCTTTGCGAGCATGCGAGAGTTCGCCGAGCTGCATGGAACGAAACAATGGGAAACTCGGCACGCTTTGAGAGACACGAATAATATCGAGAACGGTATGCCGATGTTTGGGAAATGGGCGTCGCATGCCCTTGCGTGAATTGGCAGCATCGTTTGTATTCATTGATACCATTTTCCAAATTAAAACATCCACGTGGAGGACGCTGCTGCTAGCGTCCTCGTTGAAATCAGTACTCCACTCAAGTCAGAAACAAATGTAGGCAACCACTTAAGCGACCGGCAGGCTGGAAATTACCAGCATTGCCACGCTCCGGCGAGAGTAGCAATTCTCGCTGAAGCGTCCAAGGTAACTTTCACGACGCCCGTTGCCGGATGGCTAACGGGTCGTACGCTGTTGGGCTTTTTGGCCAGCCTCTTGTTCAAGCGTCGTCATGGCTGCTTTCGTTTCTGCAGCTCCTAGTCTAGCCTTGTTGGTCAAGAAGTTGGTTATTTGAGCATCCGCAATCAAGGTAGAGAGGTAATTGTCCATTGCGATGCGTTGTTTCTTTTCAAGGATATCCTTGTAGAGCTCGCCTTTGACCGCATTGAAATCCTGAACAACAGGCGTAGTAAGTCCCTGGCTTTTTAGGATCACGAATTGACCATTGACCTCGATGATTCCAGAGATATCCCCAGGCTTCAAATCGAAAGCAGCCTTTTCGAGATTGGGCTGGCCACCGTGTTTTCGGAGCGGCGGCACCTTGCCAAAATTGCTTTTGGAACTTGGCTCCACCGAGTATTGATGCGCGAGCTCGCCGAAGAACTGTTCTGATGTATTGTTTCGAGCATCTTCCCAGACCGTTTGTGCGGTGCGTTGGCTGCTCAACACTACCGCCAATACTTCGGCCCGTGGCCCATAATTTGATTCGAATCCTTTTCTTAGATCTTCGTCTGTCACCTGGACCTTTCCTGCGACAAGTTTCTTAAGGGCAACGGTTGGCCAAATGGCATCGCGAACATACATCTCAAAAGTTACATTGTCTTCCGATAATACGCTCTTCATCCACTCTTGCACATTTGGGGAGCCATCTGGATTGACATATCCAAAGTAGTCAGCCGCTCGTATGATTTCAGCATCGATGTCCACTTGAGTGACTTGCAACTTGGCATTGTTTAATGCCCCTTCGATCAGCTTGCGATTGATTTCGCCTTCTAGGATTTGAACGCCATGTCTCTTGACGCATGCTTCGTCGAACCTTTGAATAGGAATCGATTGATTGTTCACAATCGCTGCGACGCCTGGGTACTGGGCTGACAACTCGGGCTTGCCCTGAACCATCGTCACCTTGGCGTTGTCGCGAAGCGAAGTGTAAACCGATTCTGCCATCCCGCGTAGTTTCTTGTCCTCTAATTCGAGTTTGATGCGATTTTGGATTTCTTGCATTTGAGCTGCGGGTGGATTGGCCGGAGGCAAATGGCGAACGCATTGTAGAACGACACTCATCTCGCCAGCTGGGAATACTTTTGAGACTTGATTGGGTTGCAAGCCAAAAGCAATCTTCTCAAGTTCATCGTCACCGCTGTAACGTCGGATAGGAGGCAAAAGACCTTCGACGCTGGCGCTGGTCGTATCTTCGCTGTGGTTCTTAGCAAGGATCTTGAAACTGTCCGGGTTGCTGATCGCTTCCTTTTGCAATTGGGTTAGTTTCTGGACGTCTCGGCAAGCGATCATACGAACTTGAACCTTCGGGCCAAATTCACTTTGAAATGCGCGGTCGATATCTTGCGGGGTAACATTGATTTTCCCTTTGGAAAGCCCGCGTAGGGCCAGCATCGGCCAGATGATATCCGACGCATATTGTCCAGGAGCTATTCCGCGTTCGTCTTGAATTAGCTTAAGGTACATTTCCTTTGACAGCTGGAATTTGCTTGCCGTACGTGAAATTTCGTCGTCGATGTCCTTTTGTGTGACCGAAATTTTTTCATTTTGGCAGGCTTGTAATATGAGGGTTTTATTTACAAGATCCTCCAAGATGTCATCTCCAAACCGAAGCTTGCATTGCGCGGCGAGTTCCTCGAGGGAGATTGGATTGCCATTGACCGTAGCGACGATTTTGGGGCCAAGGTTAGCATCGTCAGAGACTTTTCGTGTCGAAGAGGCAGCGGCGGCTGGAACCCCTTTTTGATTGGCCTGTTTGCCCTGCGATCGATCCTGAGCCAATGTTTCCATAGCGCTGGATGATGCCAAAAGCGGTAGTGCAATGGCGAGTTGCACGGTGATTCGGAAATGGGTCCGACGGCGATTTTGGTTAGTAGAACGCATTTGTTTTCCTCATGAAAATGCGGGACAATATTTGGGTCGCCCACGATTGATTCTCACCAGCCGATGGCCATCGTGGCATCGGAGCAAATCTGGTCTTAGAGAGCTGCGTAAGCAGGGAAGTGTACGAAGTTGGCGGAGACCGGGTCAAGACAGATACTTGTGTCCCTGCAACGACGTTAAATGCTCGATTGTCAGTGAAATGTGAGTTCTGAACGGCCTACTTCAAAAGCGATTGTGCGAGGAAAACATGAAAATGTGGTGAACTTCACCATCTTGTTTTGTGGATTCTGGCGTTAAAATAGGGGAGTACCACGTCTTCCAATGCATTGGGTGAGACGTCCCGCCTGCCGTCCTCTTGCTGGTTCTTAATTCTCAAATGGTTGATACCTTGAAGACAGCATTCTTTCGCTTATTGATTTCACTTTCCGTTGTTGCATTTTTTACGGCTGGGCCTTGGCTGTCATTGCGAGCCGGGACCGTTCAGTTCAACCGTGACATCAGGCCGATATTGTCGGAAAACTGCTTTGCCTGCCACGGTCCCGATGCGAGCAAGCGACAAGGCGAGCTTAGGCTCGATCGACGAGAAAATGCTATTGCAAAAGGAGCCATCGTTCCTGGCAAGCCAGACGACAGCGAAATCATTCGCCGAATTTTTTCGACCGATCCCGATACCATAATGCCGACACCCGAATCTCACAAATCCCTCACGATGCAGCAAAAGGTCGTTCTTAAGACATGGATCGCGGACGGGGCCGAGTACCAAGGTCATTGGTCGTTCATTCCTCCCATTAGACCGGAGCTTCCACAAGTTAGGAACAACGCTTGGATCCGAAACCCCATCGATCGGTTCGTACTTTCTGAACTCGAGAGTAAAGGCCTTGAGCCGTCTCCCGAGTCGGAATTAAGATCACTTCTGCGGCGTGTGTGCTTTGACCTAACAGGCTTACCTCCTTCACCGGAAGAAATCGAAAGGGTTTTGGCCGACGCATCTCCTGAGCGTTATGAAAACTATGTCGATGAATTGCTGAAGCGTCCGGAGTGGGGTGAACACCGAGGTCGAAATTGGCTCGACTACGCTCGCTATGCTGACACTCACGGCATTCACTTTGACAACTTCCGCGAGATGTGGTCCTATCGCGAATGGGTGATCAACGCATTTAATCGCAACCTTTCCTTCGACCAATTTACGATTGAGCAGATTGCCGGCGATTTACTACCTAACGCCAATCTTGACCAACGCATTGCGACAGGCTTCAATCGTTGCAATATCACCACAAACGAAGGGGGTGCCATCGACGAGGAGTACCAAGTCCTTTACACCCGCGATCGAGTGGAGACGACTGGGCAGGTTTGGCTCGGGCTGACCGTGGGGTGTGCAGTTTGCCACGATCATAAATTTGACCCAATCAGTCAACAAGAGTTCTATCAGTTGGCTGCATTTTTTAACAACACAACACAGAAAGCCATGGACGGTAACATCAAGGACACGCCGCCGATTATTCCTGTCCCCCGCAATGAGGATCGAGCAAGATACTTTGAACTCGAATCGTTGACCGAGCAAGCGAACAAAGCACTCATTGATCATCGGAATGCAGCACGTCAAACGTTCAATGACTGGATCACCAAACCGGACGAACTCGAAAAGTTGAGATGGCAAACTCTGCCTGCAAAGGAGTCTTTGGAGACTCATATTCCACTAACGGGTAGCGACACAAAATGGATCGGGGCTATCCACAAGAATCAATGGTTCCAAATTCCACTGCAACCAGAGGCAACTCTGGTTGCTGGTAGAGTCGCTGATTCCGCGTGGCAAGTCAAAGACTGTTTTCCATCCTTGCCATTTGGCGATTTCGAACGCGATCAAAATGTGACTCTTTCTTTGTGGGTCAAACCGTCATCGGAAAATCAGGGAGGATCTCTGTTAGCTAGAATGGACGATTCCAACCACCATAGAGGCTGGGACGTTTGGACCGAGAATGGTGCAGTGGGTATGCACATGGTTCACCGATGGCCTGAAAACGCATTCAAAACTCTTTCGAAGACAAAACTGACATCCGCCCGGTGGCAGCATGTTGCGATCACCTACGATGGATCCTCGAAAGCCGAAGGAGTTAAGATTTTCATCGATGGCAAGGAATCCAAAAAAGATCACTCGACTAATTCGCTTTCGGAGACGGTTAAAACTTCGGTGCCTTTGTCAATCGGCCGACGCACGACTGGCTCGCCAGCCATTGGGGCCCAGATACAAGACGCTCGAATCTACTACAAGGCCCTTGATGAAAATGAAATTGGGCTGCTTTTTGACATTCCACGTAGGCAGTATGTCGTAAGCAAACCGAATCGAACCAACGAAGAGTCCGAAGAACTTTATTCTTGGTACTTAAATACCCATGATCAAGAGTTCTCTCGACTCAACGGCAATTTGCAAGCCTTGGTTACCGAACGAAGTGAAATCAAAAAGCGAGGAACCGTAGCGCATGTGATGAACGAAGCGACGGCGCCACCGAAAGCGTTTGTTTTGATGCGAGGCGACTATGACAAGCGTGGACAAGAGGTACAGCCTGCGACTCCGAAAGTACTGCCACCGATGTTAGAGGGCATGCCGGCAAATCGACTTGGACTTGCGAATTGGCTATTGCAACCGTCGCATCCGCTCACAGCTCGAGTTACTGTCAACCGATTCTGGCAAGAGGTCTTTGGAACGGGGTTAGTCGGCTCGTCCGGGGACTTTGGTGTGACCGGACAGATGCCAACGCATCCAGAACTGCTTGACCATCTAGCGACCAGTTTTCGAGAGGACGGCTGGAACATCAAGAATCTGTTTCGAACCATGGTAACCAGCGCAACTTACCGTCAATCGTCCAGTGTTACGAGCGAGAAACTATCGCTGGACCCGACTAACAAATGGCTTGCTCGCGGACCAAGATTCCGAATGGATGCCGAGATGATCCGAGATACGGCACTCTTGACTAGCGGCTTGCTTGTCAACAAGGTCGGCGGCCCAAGCGTCCGTCCTTACCAACCCGTTGGCGTTTGGGAAGCCGTGGCCATGCCCGAGAGCAATACGCGAAACTACACGCCAGACAAAGGCGAGGGGCTTTACCGGCGAAGCCTCTATACTTTTCTGAAGCGAGCTGCACCGCCTCCAAATATGGAGGTTTTCAATGCGACCGCCCGCGAGGTTTGTACCGTCAAGCGAGAACGCACAAACACGCCTTTGCAAGCCCTGGTTACTTTGAACGACGTTCAGTTTGTTGAGGCCGCGCGGTCGCTTGCTACCAACACGTTGTTGGACACAAGCCTTGGAACCGACTCAGGGGCTCGCATACAATCGATCGCTAACAAGATCCTTTCCAGAACTTTCCGGGCGGAAGAACTCGTTATCGTGTTAGACAGCCTCAATGAATTGATCGCCATTTATCAAGGGCAACCCGATGAAGCGAAGAAATTGATTGCTTTTGGCGAAAGCAAGCCAATCGCAAGCTTGGATGCAAGTGAGCTTGCAGCCTGGACGATGCTGGCGAATGAATTGATGAATCTGGACGAAGTTCTTACAAAATAAAGAAGATCATGCATTACCGAACAGTCCATCCGATCTTCGAACAGTACGTTCGGAGCGAAACCCGGCGCCAGTTTTTCCGGCAGGGCGGCAACGCTCTGGGATTGGCTGCCCTCGCATCATTAGGAATGCCAACTTCCGCTAGCGGTTTTGATTCCAGTCTATCTACCGGAGAGGCCTCTGGAGGCCTCGGCACTTTGCCCCACTTTCCTTCGAAAGCCAAGCGAGTTATCTATCTGCACATGGTTGGCGGACCATCGCAAATGGATTTGTTCGACTACAAACCGCAAATGAAAGATTGGTACGATAAAGACTTACCAGAGTCGATCCGTAACGGTCAGCGATTGACCACCATGACGAGTGGACAAGCGAGATTTCCTATCGCGCCGTCGAAGTACAAGTTCGCACAATATGGCCAAAGCGGGATGTGGATTTCGGAGCTATTGCCCGAGACAGCAAAAGTAGTCGATGAAATGTGCTTCATTCGGTCCATGCATACCGAAGCGATCAATCATGAGCCAGCCATCACGTTGATGCAGACAGGAAACATGGTCACCGGTCGACCTTGCATTGGCTCGTGGATGTCGTACGGCCTCGGCTCGATGAATAACAATCTCCCGACATTTGTCGTATTCGTAGCACAGCCAACCAACACGGAACAGATCCAAGCTATCTCGGCTCGACTTTGGTCGTCAGGCTGTTTGCCGGGAGAGCATTCCGGATGCAGTTTCCGCTCGAGTGGCGATCCGATCATGTACATCAACAACCCGGCGGGCGTATCCGCCGAAGTACGTCGCAAGACGCTGGATGGACTTAAAGCATTGAATGAGATGAACTTCCGGGCAGTGGGTGATCCAGAGATCCACACGCGGATACAGCAATATGAACTGGCTTTCCGCATGCAATCAAGTGTTCCCGAATTGACCGATATCGCAAGCGAGCCGGACAGCACTTTTGACCTCTATGGTCCTGAGGCAAAGAAGCCGGGCTCGTTCGCCAATTCGGTCTTGCTCGGACGCCGAATGGTCGAACGGGACGTTCGATTTGTACAAATATACCTTAACAACTGGGACCATCACGGAAACGTCAACGGTCGATTGCCGTCGCAATGCAAGGATATCGATCGAGCGACATATGGTTTGATCACGGACTTGAAAACAAGAGGCCTGTTAGATTCCACTTTGATCATTTGGGGTGGCGAGTTTGGAAGAACCATCTATTCGCAAGGGGGCTTGAGCAAGGACAATTATGGACGGGATCATCATCCCAGATGCTTCACGATGTGGATGGCCGGTGGAGGAGTCAAGGGTGGTGTAATTCACGGTGAGACGGACGATTTCTCATACAACATCGTAAAGGATCCTGTGCACATCAGAGACTTTCATGCGACGGTGTTGCATCTGATGGGTATCGACCATGAACGCCTATCCTTTCGCAACCAAGGTCTCGATCTTAGGCTAACGGGAGTAGAACCTGCCAAAGTTATCAAGGAGTTATTGGCATAGACTGCGTTCCTGCTTTGTCCGTTAAAATTTCAGTTCGTTAAAGCAGAAATGTCACGAAGTCTTTCGCAGTTTTCTAATCGCATTGAGCTCGTCCTCGGTCAAGTAGCGGCCTCGATCGTAGAATGCCATCGCTCGCACGTAGATTTCTGCATAGCTACTTAGACCACATAGGTGTGCGATGCCAATTGTCCTATTCGAGTAATGAGTGACAAGACGTCCATCAAGAAATTTGGTGGAGCCTGCGCACATATGGTAGTTATGTGTGGCATCCAAGTATGCAGCCCCTCCTAAAGTATAGATCACGCGATTGAGCGCGGTTTGTTCCGCCAAATGGAGTGCGTCAGGAGTGCCGCGATAATCATTTTTGTAAACGACGGGCAATTCTGCAGCCCACGCTCCCCAAATCTTGGAATCGTGACGCATCGCGAACACCCCCGCACCTAGTATTGCTTGCCAGGCCAATTCAGAACCCAAGTCGCCATAAATTGCTCTGTAAATTCGATCTAAGTCTTGCTTAAAAACCCTGCCATTGTAGTGCAGCTTGTAACCTACATCGATCAATGGAGAAATCACGATCTCATGATCTTTGCTGCTCGCAAGTTGATGGTACAAGTGGATGGAAGATGCCTGCTGTACCCAAGTGTCAGCGTCGATCCAAAGGTAGACATTAAAATCAGCAAACACTTCGCGTATGAAAGGTCGAAAAGCCATGGCTGCAACATAAGCGGGCAGGTGCGCAATTGAAAATGGAATATGATCGCTTGCCTTTAAATGAACAACAACTACGTTCTGTGCCGCCATCCAATCCAGGGTTGCATTCGAACAGCCAATATCAAGCAAGCACAACTGCTGACCCTCCTGAGGAAACCCGTTGGCGCGAAGCGAAAGAATAAGCCCTTTCGCCAAAGGTGCGTACCTTTCATCGCAGGACGTGACTATGGCGAGGTCAGCCATCTTGATCTTCCTAGCTGTCGATTCGATCGTAACATTGTTCAGTCGCACCAGTTAAATCCGCAATCGCCCGGGCGAGCATCCATTTTACAGACCCTCTGACTTGGTAATAGGGGCCTTTTGTTCTGCTGGCCTAGTTCAAGGCCAAAGAGAAAAGCTGGCTTGACTTCATGTGAGGGGAATAGTTAACAAAGAGTGCCGAAATAGTTAACTCCAAGGAAATGATCGATGCGAGTCTTAGCCGTCAATGTCCCGAAAGCCTTGGCGCGCGATCTGCACCAACGCGACTATGCGATCGAAGGTATAAAGTTGCTACTGGCCGATGCTTCGAATCCGCTGGAGTCTGCGGATAGCGGCCACCCGTTTATTGCTTACTCAAGTCGCAGGAAAGTGGATTTGGCTGCCATTGCAGTCCTTCGGAAAACCATTCGAGAATTCCAGCCAGACATTATTCATTCGTTTTTGCCACGATCATTGTCTCAAACGGTTTTGGCCACGATCGGGCTTCGAAAGCAGCCTAAGATTGTATCCTTTTACGGAATTACACGGGTTCCTTCGTGGCGTGATCCGGCCGATTGGATCACGTACCTTTCACCAAAGGTCTCGATGCACGCCTGCGAGTCCAACGCGGTCAAGTCTGCATTAGTCCAAGGTGGAGTGCAGGAAGCCAAATGCGAAGTAATATACAACTGTGTCGAAAAGGCAATGCATGCATTAACAAGACAGGAACTGCTTGCTAAATACGCCATTCCTGATAACGCGTTTGTAGTTGGAACGGTTGCTACCATTCGGCCTGTCAAGGGGATCGATGTGCTGCTTCGGGCATTGATCGATTGCGCGGAGATTGGCAACCTGATTGCTGTCATTGCGGGCCCACTTCACGATTCCACTTCAGAAGCGTTGTCAAAGGACCCTCGCTTGAAGGGCCGTATCCGCATGCTTGGTTACACGGAGAATGCATCTTCACTGATGAGAGGCATGGATTTGTTTGTAATGCCCTCGCGAAAGGAAGGGCTTTGCCGCGCGCTATTGGAGGCGATGGGGCAGCATGTCTGCCCGATCGTTAGCGATGCTGGAGGAATGAAAGAAGTGGTTCGAAACGGAGTCGATGGAATCGTTTTCCCAAGCGAAGATTCATTTGCGTTAGCGTCCGCGATTCGTCAACTTCATGCGGCTCCAAAGCTTCTTAAAAGCTTTGGGGAGTCCGCGTTTGAACGCGTTCAATCGATGTGCGCTCCCAACGTTGTCGGTGACAGGGTTATTAAAATGTATCGGCGATTGGCCGCTGATAGCCATCAAACCGTCCGCTCTTGCACTGCAGCTGTTTAATTGTTACTACCCATCGCATGCACGACCACCCTTTTGTCCAATTGAATTCGCTTGCAAATCGACTGACCAACCGGTTCTGGGCGACTAGCAGTGCACGGACAGAAATCAAAGCAACTGTGTTTTTCTTTGTTCTCGTTTTCACAGTGATTTTTACGCTGAGTGGATGCAATCGCAGCAACCCTTATTTGACGGCCAGTCCATCCGGATTCCTTGTACCCAACGTTGCCCCCAGCATTGCCAGCCCCCAGGTTCCTGCACAGTTAGCGGAACTTGAACGACGGGCCAAGCTTTTGGACGACAACAATCGGCAGTTGACAACGCAGCTAGCGCAGTCGCAGCAGCAGATGCAATTGTTCAAAGAACGCTCCGACTTGATGCAGCGTCAATTGCAAGATGTCAACGGTCAATTGCAACAGTCGCGAGTCGCATCTACCCAATCGAGCCAGCAGTTTCGTGGTTTAGCCGATCGCGTCCAGGTTGAGCAGTCACTTCAAGAGAGACGCGGTGGGGCAAAACTTACAGCGAACACCAGTAGCAAAATTGGAAGTGAACCGCTTCGGGACCTAGGCTATGCGGTGGAGAACGAAGGGGGTGTCATTCGACTACGAGTTCCTGCAGATCAGCTTTTCCAACCTGGGACATCGCAACTCACCCCATCTGCGTCAGGCATTCTGGATCGTATTTCGGAAACATTCAAACGCAACTACACGAGGCAGCGCATTGCGATTGAGGGGCACACCGACAATGCGCCTTTGTACGGAGGTTCCTTTTCAACGAACCATCAATTGGCAGCCGCTCAAAGCAATGCGGTACTGGATCACTTTACTCGTCGCAATCAGATGCCCATCAGCCAATTGTTTACTCTAAACCATGGTGACAACTACCCCATAGCGGACAACCAAAGCCCAGCCAATCGGGCAAGCAACCGACGCGTTGAGTTCGTCATCTACGCGGAAACGTTTTAGGTTGGCTTCTGTTCAATCGTGCGCGGTAGGCTACGCAAGGGGGGCACACCGTCGCCCTCGGCTCGGGGTTAAACGGGTTAAACGACTTATCTATGACACTCGAAATGGCTGGATCTCCAATGGAAGCGGCATTTTGGGGAAAGTATTGAAAAAATGACACTTCTCGGCGAACGCCACCTCGGCGCAGCGGTTGTCGCGGAATGCGTCAAGCATTTCGTTGGTTGCCGAAGCAGGCAACACCTCAATCGAAACCTTTGACAGGTTCCGCTACGAAAAGAACGGATTAACGTGAATTTGGTGGCGTTCAGCGAGAAGTCTCGAAAAAATGAGTATTTGTCGGACCAATTAATCGCTCTTGCAGTTGAATAGCCCACTGCAAAACCCGACAATAGATGAGAGCGTCGCAACTGCGCTGAGAAACGCGGATTTCGTCTACGACTCATACCTGTTGTTTTTCGTC
>JANLRK010000104.1:0-2781 GCA_031361585.1 Pirellula sp.
CCGATGTACACAGCAACCCGCCTGATCCGTTGGTAGGTGATCCCGGAAGTGTGCTACATCAGGCAGTCGGGGATGTGGATTTGTTGTTGATCACGTTGGAGCAAGGGGCCGAACGAATCGTCTTTGCTGCTCCCACGTTGAGTCATTATGAATTCAGCATGCCGGGTTTAAGTCGGCGTTCTGATTCGGAATGGAAACGGATACTGGAATCTGGTGCTACTCAGCTCCGTCCCTCGTGGACCACCGGCCATTTAGTACCCCGCTAATATAGGACTCCAAACCTGTTGCGTTCGTTTGGCCCAATTGTTGTCAAGAAAAGGCCCAACGAACGCTACTACGGATTCAAAGGACAATGACAGAAGCTCACTATGACTGCCGAAAGCAAATGAACTCGACAAATAAACAGACCCCCAAAATGAACCACGTAATTGCACTTCTCTTAGCCTGGACAGCAAATGTTGTAGTTGCAGAGCAACCGATTTCAGATCGCGGTCCTGCCGACGTGACCATCGAAAATGCCAAGATCTTTCTGCCAGGAACAAATCATGTCGCGATGGCGATTAAAGCGAATCGAATCGTAGCCGTTGGCTCAAAGGCGGATATTGAACCACTTATCGGAGCCGCTACGAAACGGTTGGATGCAAAGGGTTGCTCAGTGACGCCGGGCTTCAATGACGCGCATGTGCATTTCTTATCGGGAAGCCTTGGTCTGTCTCAAGTCGAACTATCCGACGAAGATTCGATAGCTGATATCGAAGAAAAGATTCGATCATTTGTAGTTAATCATCCTAACGACCAGTGCATTATCGGGCGTGGTTGGGTTTATGGAACTTTTCAGGATGGGCTCCCGAAAAAGGAACAACTAGACCAGATGGTGGCTGATAGACCTGCCATTATGAAGGCCTACGACGGACATACTTTATGGGTAAATTCAAAAGCGCTGGAGCTTGCCAAGATTACTCGAGATACTCTTGATCCACCTGGCGGAATCATAGTTCGAGATCATAATGGCGAGCCGACTGGAGTGTTAAAAGAAAAGGCCAAGTGGTTGATAGATGCGATCATACCGGAGCCTACTCGCGATGGCCAACTTTCCGCAGTCCGAACGGGTATCGCAGCAGCGCATCGCTTGGGGGTGACCAGCGTTCTCTACGCAGGAATCGATCAGCCAGAGCTCGAATTGTTTGAGACTCTTCGCAAGGCTGAACAATTGCCGTTGCGAGTTACATTTGCTTTGGCAGGTAAAGCCAACATGACAGAATCGGATGCCGATCAGTTAGATGCGATTCGTCACCGCTTCGATAATTTGAGTATTCGAAGTGTCAAATTGTTTGTCGATGGTGTGATAGAATCACATACTGCAGTCCTTCGGTCGCAATATGCCAACCGCCCTATTCTTGGACTGCCGCAAATAGACCAAAACGATTTGAACCGAATTGTAGAGATGCTTGATCGACGGGGCTGGCAGATCTTGGTACACGCTATCGGTGACGGAGGTATAAGCATGACACTGGAAGCATTTGAGCGTGCTCGCAAACTAAACCCTGCCCCTGTGAAAGCACCTCGTCACCGTCTCGAACACATTGAATCGATCAGCGCTAGTGACATCAACCGGTTTGCAGGCTTGGGTGTGATTGCTTCCATGCAACCTTATCATGCAAATCCAAATGGCAACCTCTTCGACGTTTGGGCTGTGAATCTTGGACCAGAGCGCGCATCGCGAGCTTGGGTTTGGAAGAGCATTCGGGACGCTGGTGGTCAACTTGCTTTCGGCAGCGACTGGCCCGTTGTGAGCATAGATCCCAGGCTTGGGATGCATACTGCACTGACACGTCAAACGCTCGGTGGACAACCACCACAGGGTTTCATCCCGGATCAGCGATTAACATTAGACGTCGTTCTCGATACCTACACACGTGGATCCGCCTATGCCGAATTTGCTGAGGAGAAAAAGGGCACTCTCGCCGTAGGCAAGTTGGCCGATGTGATTGTTTGGGACCAAGACCTCTTCTCGCTCCCAGTCGACCAGGTTCATAATGCCAACGTTGTAACGACGATATTTGATGGCAAAGTCGTATACCAACTCGACAGATAGTCCTCACCTGTGGACATTCGAAGTCTTCGGTCAGCAGCTAAAGGAGATTTCCAACAGCATCGGGTTGGTGGCTGAATTGGCCCAGCTACAGTACGGTCCTGAGCCAACGTTTCCTCCGTTATCCGAAAACGCGAGACGTGCGCTCAAGGATAAAGAGAATTACCCTTCCGGCTCGCGACACGATCATTATTACAAGTATGGCAAGGCCCGGAAACCGCGCCTTTGTTCTTCCAAGTTGGCAACGCTGCCCTGGCTTTGGCAGAGGGAATCGCGATGGCCGCTAGGCACAACCTTGTGGAAATCGCAGAAGCATGTCGGAGGGAAGCGGGCGCTTGGCACAATGAGACGCCTAAATGCTGCTAGACCGATCCTGCAGGAGTACGACGCTTTCCACAATTAATGAGCTAACCGCGAATCCCGCCTCAGTCCAACCTGTGGAAGCGGTAGCTGCTGGTTGGCTGGTTAGGCCGTTCCTGCAGGAGCACGACGCTTTCACAGTGATTGAGCTAACCGTGCATCCAGCCAATCAAATCGAGAATTTCCTTGCTAGCCGAATTGGGTAGCCACAAGATCGGCCATCTTTGAGGAGAAAAAGGCATACCGGTGACGATGTCACTCCCTAGCGGCCGATTCGAAGTGAGAAACCGAATGGGGAAAACCCCCGGCTGTTTCCTGAACTGTATTGG
>JANLRK010000598.1:0-1017 GCA_031361585.1 Pirellula sp.
GGTGTGGGCTCGGTGTCCAGTATTCGGGACGTCGACAAGAACGGCTTTATTCTGAACAGTGACTTCATTGCCATTCGTCTAGGGATCATCGGCGGTTTGGTATTAAGGAACATCACGATTCCTGCAGCAGGCTCCGGTGCAGCATTGCCGCGAGTCTCTTCTAGCGGAATTGGAGCGCCTCCTGTGCTGCCGTTCGAACAGACTTCAACATGGACTACATCTTTCTCTAAAGGAACGATTCAAGCGAATAAAGAGGTGGATCTAGCAAAAATCGTTTTGGATAGTAAAACGGTGTTGGGTTGCGTGGCAGACTCGATGAGTGAGACAACGGCTACATCGAATATGTCGAGCGTCGACCCAACTAGTGTAATTCTTGTTAGCGAAGACGGGGGAAACAATGTTGGCCGTGCCCAACTGGTCGATGACTTTTTTGCCGATTTGGATCGGCAATTCAAACGAAAGAAATAGTCGTGGCCCGAATTGCTTGCCCGGATTATTCATTAGCCGAAGGGCGTTAGCCACGGTTGTCATTGCGTCCAAAGTCGGAGGCTAAAGCCTTGTATTTATCCAGATTTTGGTCACTCATTTTTCGAAATCCATGTGTTTTCGTAAAAGTACTCGGCCCGCAGGACGGTACTCGTACTCGCCTGGGCGGATCGGCATCTTCAATCGCTTCTGAATCCCACCACTGTTTCATGTTATGCTTCCTTGAGTCGTTGCTCAGACGCCAGGATCACCGCTAGCCACCATCTACGATCACACAGTTACCTCGTGTGGAGGGGAAGCTCAAGCGATGGTGGAAGAAACTGAGAGAAGATCGCCGAGGCAAGAAAATCTGGTTTACCTGGGTCAAATTTGTGCATGGGCAGTTACACTGATACGGATGTAGCTACCTGTTTATGAGTCCACGCCCTATGTCTGACGTCACCCGTATACTGTCGCAAATCGAATCGGGCGATCCGACAGCCGCAGATCAGTTGCTACCGCTGGTGTATGAGGAGCTGCGTAAGTTGGCTG
>JANLRK010000185.1:0-21902 GCA_031361585.1 Pirellula sp.
ATCAGGACCACGATCGCGGTCAAGACGCACGGGTTATCCGCGCCCATGTCCTCGAAGAAATCGGGATAAGTCTTTTCTGTGCATTTTGGATCTAAGATGCGAACTCCTGGAACTCTCAATCCTACGAGTGACAAGCTCATCGCCATTCGATGATCGCGATATGTTGCGAGGTCCACGCCTACAAGCGGCTTGGGATGGATAGTCAAGCCATCTACGTGTTCTTCGACTACGGCCCCCAATCGTCGTAACTCGCAAGCCAAATCGCCAATGCGATCAGTCTCCTTATGCCTATTGTGTGCGACACCGCGGACGCGAGTTGGGCCGTCGGCAAACAAGGCAACTGCAGCCAGAGTTTGAACGGTATCGCTGATCGAGTTCATGTCGATATCGATGCCTTTTGATGCACGTCCAGCGACTTCGATGAAATCCACTCCACTGGAAACGCGACAGCCCATTTTTTCTAGCACGCTGGCAAATTGAACGTCACCCTGCAATGCTTGAAAGCTAAGTCCATCGATGCGCATTACCCCGCCAGTGATCGCTGCCGCGCCGAAAAAGTAACTGGCCGCAGATGCATCTGGTTCAATATGGTAATTGCAGCCAAGGTAGGATTTTGGTGAATCTAACGAATACGCAAGTCCTTGCGCTCCATCAAATGCAATCAATTCCACTCCGAAGGATTTCATAACGGCTGCAGTCATCTCGACATATGGCTTCGAAACCAGATCTCCAACGACTCTGATAACAACGGGTGTTTCTGCGTAGGGTGCGGCCATCATCATACCGCTCAAGAATTGACTGGAAACATCGCCGGCCACCGTGCCGATTCCACCTCGCAGTCCCTTTGCGACCACTCGAACAGGCGGGCAGTTTGAATGAAACTCATTGAGGCTGAATACATTTGCGCCAAGTCCCTTCAACCCATCAATCAAGTCGCCGATAGGGCGTTCTCTCATGCGTGGGACGCCATCGAGAGTATAATCACCTCGCGTTGCGGCTAAGGCTGCAGTCAGAAAGCGAATAGAAGTTCCGCTATTAGCGATATGCAGGTTTCCGTGGGGATGCGGTGGTTGCCCATTGCACCCCACGATGTTAATCGACTTGGCCGCTTTGTCCCAATGGATAGAAAGTCCCAGTTCTATCCATGCGTCGACCATGACTCGAGTGTCCTCGCTATCGAGAACGCCCGTTAGGTTTGATATACCACTGGCCATTGCTGCACAAATCAAGGCCCGATTGGTGATGCTTTTGGAACCGGGTACAACAATGCGGCCGCAAACGGGCGTGAGGGTCGGTTGGAACGAGACGGCGTACGCATCCACGTCGGACATAGCTTACTCTTCAGCGATCTTCCAAAGGCTCGATACGCCGCGTACATACATCGCATTTCCTGAAATGGCGGGCGATCCGAGGACCGCTTCACCGAGTTCATTGGTTTCGACTACCTTGCCTTCTTCCTCACCTAGCTCCACCACAAAACACTTGCCATCGTCTGCAAAAACAAACAAGTTGTTTCCCGCTACGACTGGCGACGACCAAATGCTTTTAGCGTCAGGCAATCGAGTCTGCCACTTTAGTTCGCCTGAGAACAGATCGCCACTGGCTAGGACGGTTCGACTGATGGTGTAGACACGTTTTCCAACTACGAGTGGCGAGCAGGCGTTTGCGTTGAGTTTGTTGTTATCCCATAGTTTGCTTGGACTAGCACCAACGCTGGACAGGTCAAAGACAGTTAGCCCGCCGGAGGGAACAAAGAGTAGCCCCTCCGCAGCCATCGTGGATGGAATAGTAGAGCACTTCAATTTCATTTCCCAAAGGACCTTGCCAGTTTTTGGCGACAAGGCGAGCAGGTCTTCGCTCGATTGCAAGGCAACGACTTGTTCGCCGCTGGGCAACTTCACAATAGTGGGCGACGACCAATTCGCTTGCTTGGGTCGATCCAGCTTCCAAAGAATTTTTCCATCTTCGGCGTTCAATCCTGCCGCGAATGAATCCCCTTGGCACTCGATCTGAACGACACACACACCATCGACGACGACGGGCGAACTGCTCATACCGACGTCGTTGCCAGCCTTGGGGAAATAGGTTGAGAGTGAACGATACCAAACCAAATTGCCCTCTAGATCAACGCAAGCCAAGTCATTCGAACTGTAAAAAGCAAAAATGTTTTTACCATCGGAAGCAGGTGTTGGGGCCGCATTGGCGCTGGTTGGGTGGCAGTACGGTCGACCGCGCGCAACCAATTCCTGTTGCCATCGGATGGCCCCATCTTTGGTACCGAGGCTGATTAAATGAAGCCGACGTTGATCCATTCCGCTACTGCTCGTCGTGATCGCTTGGTCACCGACGACGATGACACCACCCACGCTTCTGCCGGGCAGTTCGGTCCGCCATGCGACATTTTCTTTTTGTTCGCCGCCAAATTTGGTTGGAACTTTCGCATCTTTTGCGAAACTCCCCGCGTTAGGTCCACGAAACATCGGCCAATCGGCAATCGCGGATGTTGCATGCGCCTGTGCAAGAACGCAAAAACCGGTTGCGACCAGGGCTGATTTGTAGATTCTGTGTAAATAAAACTTCATGGTTATCGTCCCGTTGTCAAAATGGCCTTACCTGTCGAGTCGCAAATCCTGAGTTGAAATTGAAACACTTGCGCCCAGGAATCTTTTTGTTCGTTTTGACACAGCTTGAGGAGAATAGAGTTCTTCCCCGCCTTGAGTCGAATAGGTTCGGCATACTGATCGATTTGCGAACCAGTGTGATAGACTTCATTGGACATAACAAGCTTGCCGTTCACCCAGATTTTGTTACCGTTAATACATCCCAGCCTCACTTCTGCTTCTTGTTCTTTTTCCGAATCGAATTCGGTCAGGGCATAAATGATGCAACCCTTTTCATTGGAATAAATAGCGGCCAGATCCACCATTCCGTCTGGAGCAGCCGATAATTCATCCCTCCATTTGACGGACTCTTTTTTTCCTTCGTACGCGTCCTTAATCGAACCCATTGCAAAATCGGATTCAACGGGAAATTCTTTGTCGAAATTGAGCGTTCCGACGTGATCGAAAGGTCCGATCAATCTCCAACGGGGCAGGAACCCAAGTTGCTTGGATTGATCGATGATTTCACCTTGCTCTTTGAGTTTTTCGATGATGCTCACCACTTGGCTTGGATGCCTAGCGGCATCCAAGAGCGACATTAGCGGCTTGGTCTCCAAGTTAGATTTCATCGCTTCATCGATAGCCAAGAATCGCAACTCGGGGCTCGAGTCTTGGTTCATATTGACGAGCAATTCCTTGCGAAGCCCATCGTTGCTGGCAGTCAACCATTGGAAGACGATGTAGCGAGCTTCGCCGTCTTGATTTGAGTCGGACAAGAACTTGTTTAGTTCGGCTGTTTGCGACGTGCCGGATTTACGATACAGCGAATTGGCGAGTCCTAAGAGCCAATTTCGACCAACTGGCGTTGCCCCTTTCATTGCAGAGAGAGACTGTATCAGGGTAACGTCATTGGCCTTTCCAAGTTGCCGCATGGCCTTGGATGCAGCCAGTGCGCTTGCATCGCCAGAAGTCAGAGACTGCAACAATTTGATGGACTCCAAGCTGTTTTCTGCGAGGGCGATTCTGGAGTCAACAAAAACTGTAGAAGTTGAAAATGCAACAACGCCAATCATTACGCTTCGGATTGTCCATTTACTCGGCCAACCAATCATGCTAATCCCCTCGTATGAAATGCTGCTGGGTAAGAAACCGCACAGAGATTATGCAGGTTATCCACGCGAAGCGAAAGGGGAAGGGTTTACACGTCCAACTTTTCTAAGCGATGTAATTGCTCTTTTACATGTGCTAGCTTCGCTGGATCGCAGTCAAGCAGCAATTGCTGCGCGTAGAATCGAGCGGAATCGATCAAGGAGACCTCCTCGGCCAGATCCATGGCGAGTTCCAGCGCCCGTTGGCGAATTTTAGGCTCCGGAGGAGGAGAACGGAATAGAGATGCCTTGCGAAAGGCAGCCAACGCATCCAAGGATCGCCCTAAAGTCTGATAGCACATCCCCAATTGGAGACTTGCACGTGAGCGAAGTTCTGGATCCTCGGCTGCCTTGACGAGCAATTCGATCGCTTCATCGAATCTCGCCAACTGACGCAATCCAATGGCCCACGTAATGAGGAGCTCTTTTTGCTCAGGATGCCGACCGAACCGATCGCGACAGACTCGAATGCGTTCGTTTGCATAATTTACCTCAGCTTGGTCGAGGCCATACTGGTTTTCTTCTGACGGATCCTGCGCCTGTGTGGTCTTGGCCTGGTGAAGCAATTGATTCGCCTGATGAAGTATCAGCTCCTCGCGCATGAGAACGAGCGAATCACATTCCGGACAAAGCTGAACACCCGTCTCAAGGACACGTTTTGCATCCGCCCAACGTTCTTGATTGATGTAGATTTGCCCCAATTCGACATAGGGCTGGCTATTGGCGGGTGCATTCCGAATCTCCTGTTCGAGATGCTGGAACCGTTCTAGCGGTATTGAAATCTTCTTGGTAGATACAGGGGTAATAGCTGGTCGCGAAAACAACGAATCTACGTCGACGAATCGGGCAAGAAGTTTCGAACCTACCTGCGAAGGAGATACGCTCGAGTTGGGATTCGTGGAATCTGGTGCATTATTCATTGTAGGCTTATTATACCTCACAAATGCACCAAAATAACGGCCCGTTTGGCAGTTCGCCATCGTGGCGATAGAGAGGCTGCCAAACGGGCCGAAACAGGCTTGAAAACGAATTTTCCAAGCCGTTGGTCGCCACCGAATTAGATGACTAGTTCAGGGTCTCTTCCAGGCGTCGGGACCCAGTATTTGCCGTTTTCGGGATAAAGTGGTGCTTCGTTAGCAAACGAACTCATGGCGTCGGTATTTGCAAGCGATACCTTGCTGTTAAGGCACTGTTCCCACTTCACCATTTTTCCGGTGTAGGTTGCCATACGACCCATGATCGAGGTCATCGTGCTGTACGCGCCGCTGTCTCCTTCGTTGGGGACTTCTCCCTTTCGAATGGCAGCGAACAGATCGAAGTGCTCCTTGGCGTGCCCTTCTTCATTTTTTGGAGCGTTCCAAACCTCTTTGCCCTTTCGATTATAGATTTTGCCTCGACCGATATGGCACCAGCCATTGGTGCCATGTGCATACTCATCCACCGAAGACCAAGCGCCCTCAATGTGCCTACATTGGCTAAGCAACTTCACGCCATTCTTGTAAGTGTACTCGATCATGTGATGATCAAAAATTTGTCCGCTGTCAGGTCCGATGCGGACTTGTCGACCACCTTGCCCCTGGGCAGTTTCAGGCGGGCCATCCATGAGCCAATTGATCACGTCCAGGTTGTGAATGTGTTGCTCGCAAATGTGGTCGCCACTTAACCAATTGAAGTAATACCAATTGTTCATTTGGTACTCCAATTCGGTTTGTTCCGGTTTTCTTTCTCGTGTCCATACGCCACTTCCAGTCCAATAAGCTCGAGTCAAAATAATATCGCCGATTGCGCCGTCTTGTAGTTTTTCAATGGTGGCTTGGTATCCAGATTCGTGGCGACGTTGCAGTCCGACCGCCACGCACAATTTCTTTTCCTTTGCGATCTTATTGGCTGCCAAAATACGACGAACGCCTGGCGCATCGGTCGCAACCGGCTTTTCCATGAAAACGTGTTTTCCTGCATTCACCGCTGTCTCAAAGTGCAGTGGTCGAAAGCCCGGGGGCGATGTCAGAATGACCATATCGATATCCGATTCGATCAGTCGTTTGAACGCATCTACACCGACAAAAGTTCGATCGGCTACGTTGATGAGTGAGTCATGTTTCTTTCGCAAATTCCCAAGAGCATCGTCGATCCTATTCTTGAAAGGGTCCGCAACTGCCGTCAGTTTCACTCGATTCTCTGGGCTATAGGTATCGAGCGCTTGACCCGCAGCGCCGGTCCCGCGACCGCCGCAACCGACTAAGCCTATTTTGATCTCGCCGCTGTCGGAAGTATGCGCTGCGCGAGCGATCGACAAAGTACCTGCCAATGCGCTTCCAGCGAGCACAGTGGATGTGTTCCGGATGAAGTCTCGTCGCGAATCCGAAGACTGAGGGCTAGATTGGTTTTCTGAAGGGTTCATTGATGGCTGCTCCGTGAAATATTCAGTTAAAAAGGTTGTAAAGGTCGATTGGAATTTGGACGAACCTAGTTGGAAAAGTAGTACTTCACGTTGGCCCGCGAGAACTGAGGACCACTCGCGTTTCGAAGAAGAAGAGTATTTGCACAAGCCAACGTGAAGCACCGGCGGGTTTAGCTAAGATGATTGGAAACGAGGATTCCCAAAAACCATAGCTAAGGGGTCGCTTTCTCGCAACCTTCCAAACTATACCTCCCCTTGGGCAACTAATCAATTGGGTCAGGCCTGCATTCTGCGCTAGCAAGTTTCTACTTTTCCGCTAAAAAACGTCCTGAAGCTGGCCGACAGAGTATGCCCACCGAGTATTTTGAGGGCACCGAATTCTCCAATCAAATGGAACAGGTAACGAAATGGCGAAGAAGAGCATTGCGGATGTGGAATGTCAGGGAAAAGTCGTACTAATGCGAGTCGACTTTAATGTTCCGCAAGACGACTCAGGTGCAATTACCGATGACAGGCGAATTCGCATGGCTTTACCTTCCATTAAGTCTGTGATTGATCGCGGCGGCAAGTTGGTACTCATGAGTCATCTCGGTCGACCAAAAGGGAAAGGGCCGGAACCGGAGTTTACGCTTCGTCCGGCCGCGGAAAGATTGTCAGAACTTTTAGGAAAGCCTGTCGCGTTTGCGACGGACACGGTGGGTTTGGATGCGGAAGCGAAGATCCAATCACTTGGCAACGGTCACGTGCTTGTATTGGAAAACGTCCGATTCAATCCGGGCGAAAAAGATGGAGAGGCGGTTTACTCGAATAAACTAGCCAGTTGGGCTGATATCTATTGCAACGATGCATTCGGCACTTGCCATCGTCTAGAAGCATCCATGGTTGCCGTCCCTATGGCGATGGGAAACAAACCCAAGGTCGTTGGCTTTTTGGTTGCAAAAGAGATTCAATACCTAAGTGATACGATTGCTAATCCGCAACGTCCGTTTGTCGCCATCTTAGGTGGCGCTAAAGTGAGCGATAAGATCAATGTCATTCAAAATCTTCTTGGCATTTGCGACCAAGTTTTGATTGGTGGTGCAATGGCCTATACCTTCTCGCTCGCACAGGGAGGAGCTACGGGCAAGAGCCTAGTCGAAAAAGACAAAGTGGAGCTAGCGCGCAAGCTGATTGAAATCGGTGGCGACAGGTTAGTGCTCCCAGTAGACACGCATTGCGGAGACGAATTCAAAGGGAATTGCAATAAGCAAGTTGTGCCGGCCGGAAAAATTCCTGAGGAATGGGAGGGATTAGATATTGGACCACAAACCGCCAAAAAATTTGCCGCGATCGTGGAGAAGGCTAAAACAATTGTTTGGAACGGTCCTATGGGTGTGTTTGAGATGCCACCGTTTGATCAAGGCACAATCGCAGTAGCTGAGGCAATCGCTAAATGCGACGGAATTAGTATCATCGGCGGTGGTGATAGTGCAGCGGCAATTGAACTGCTCGGATTTGCCGACTCGGTAACCCACGTTAGCACCGGCGGTGGTGCCAGTCTTTCTATGCTTGAGGGAGAGAAATTTGCAGCGGTCGAATTGTTGGACAATTGCTAATTTTTACTAAACCCCATCGGCGTTGTCGACTCGCGTGACAATGGGTTCTTGATGTACTGGCGGAAGCAATCTTTGCAGAGGTCAAACTGCTTCCGTTGGTAGACTTCGTCGTCAAAAACGGAACTGCATAGGTCATCTGCAGAATCCAACATGTCTTGAATGTCGTCCAAATGATCAGGGTCATCTACAAGTTCATGATCCGGACCATCCAACGCCGCTTCTATTTCCACCGTAACTGTGTAGCGCAGGTCTGTCGAACTATCGATTTCCCGTTTGCATCTGTCACATGAATAGTGAATCACGATCGAGAACTCCTTGTAAAATGGAAAAGTCAGAAAAGGAATGAGTTGTCACAAAGACTAAATCGCATCGCCTTGGATTAAAGTAATCCTACAACGCGAAACCAACCGACCGCAAGCGAATTGTTTTATTCGCTGGCAAGCTTTATCGCATTTGCCGGTAAACTGTACCCCAATCGTAGGGTTGGCAACCATTGTTCGGGATAGCCAAATTGGAACCGAGACAAGAGATTTTTGGTTCGTTCCATCGCGAACATTGCAAATGGACTACATTACAGTAACAAAAAAATTCGCTCGCTGAATGGATATGCCCCTCGACGCCGCTATGTCTCAATTAGATCCTGAGAAACTTTCAAAACATGGCCCGGAATTTCAAATCGATATTGTGTCCGATGAGTTTTTGAAAAGTTGGAACAATGGCGATCGACCGTCTGTCAGCGATTTTGCATCCTTGGTTTCGCCAGTTATTCGCGACCAGTTGCTCAGAGAGTTAATCCTCACCGAACAGCAATTGCTGATCAAACGACGCGAAACTGAGAAGCTGCCTCCTGGAGGCGATGACGCGACAAATATTGGAGGAATCGAGACGGCCAGGCTTCAATCGATGATGCCAACGCGCATCGGTCCGTACGAACCGCAGTATGTTCTCGGGCAAGGCGCGTCGGGTGTGGTTTTTGCGGCCGTTGAATTGAGTTCTGGCAGAATGGTTGCAATCAAACTTCCTCATGCGCATCTAGTCAGCGACAAAGACGATTGTCACCGATTTTTGAGAGAGGCACGCAATGCAGAACGTTTGAAACATGCGGGCATCGTTGAATTCCTGCATGTTGGCAATACCGAGACGGGTCCCTTTTTGGTTTACGAACTCTTGAACGGAATCGATCTCCGTTCTTACCTCAAGGTTGGTGTGCCGCTAACGACGGACGTCAAACTGCGACTCGTCGCGGATGTCGCCAGAGCGCTTCAATATGCCCATGATCAAGGAGTAGTGCATCGCGATCTGAAACCGTCAAACTTGATGATTGTTTTTCCAGAACTCGCAGCCGACAATGACCCCTTGAACAAACTGCAAGTGAAAATACTCGACTTCGGTATCGCGAGGTTGTTGGATGCCGCCACGATCCTAACCAATGACGGCGAAATGCTGGGTACTCCTGCTTACATGAGTCCCGAACAAGCTTGTGGCCAATCTCGCACGGCGGACAATCGCGCCGACATCTATAGCCTGGGTGTTATTCTTTTTGAGTTGCTCATCGGTCGTACTCCCTTTCAAGGTTCAGCCTCCGAACTAGTCGATCGTATCCGCCGGGAAGAAGTCCCAATGATCCAATCGACGCATCCAGCTATTCATGATTCGGTGGCGACCATTTGTCAACGTTGTTTGAGGCTCAATCCAGCCCACCGATATTTAAGTATTGCCGACTTGGCTGAGGATATCGAAAGATACTTGCGAGGCGAGTCCATACTTGCCAAGCCGGTCGGATTTTTCGAAAGAACTCGGTCCGATTGGCATAGAAGGCAATTGTCTCGGTTCGTTTTTACCGCTTGCATTGCCATTGTTGCGACCCTGCTTGCAATAGCATCTTGGTCCTTTGTATCGCATAAGCCCCAGCCTAAATTCGCACCCTTTGACACGACAAAATTGCCCGTCCAAATATTGATCAACGGGTTTCCAGATTCGTTAAAAAATTACATTTTGCTCACTAAAGTATTGCCGAATGCATCGATCGAGGACTTGTCTGACCTAATTAAGACGCCGTCGCCAGATCATGAGAGAATGATCGAATTGCTGGAACTCTATAAAATCGATTTTGCGAATGAGTTAAGCACAGTTGACACGAATGCAATCGATGGGTTTCTGTCGTTGCTTGATACGAGTCGATTAGGAAAGAGCAATTTCAACGAGGCGTTGGCCAAGTGGATTCGTGAAAAAATCACAGACGCGGATGCATCGGCGTGGTGCGATTTGCTAGGTCCAAATGCGGTTCTCATTTCCCAATCACTTGAGAAAATTTACAAGGGTGAGGCACTTTCTTCCAAACGGATTGCACTGAGCGGCTTGCTTGCTTTGATTTACCACAACGATTTTGAAAAACTACATTCATTCGTAGATAAGGCTAATCCCGAAGAACTATTGATATGGGCGAATGGTCTTGGGAAGGACAGGATCGAGAGTTTGCAAATTCCTTGGGAAGACTTTGATAAGGCAGACGGCTTTAAGCTCATACCAGAGCCGGGCTGCATCAAACACGCAAATCGCATATTAGCCCAATACGCAATCGGATCCGCCGAAAATCTCCTCCAGTCGCTTGAGGATCGCTATGACCCCCGTCTTCGAACCTACGTGACGCACCGAATTCGAGATACCAACCTTGCGATTACCTCGTTGATGGAAACGATGTTGCAAATGAAGGACGAGTCGGATGTTTTGTATGGGTTACTAATCATTCTCTCGCTTGCGGAAAAGGATACAATAGAACGCAGCTTGAGAACGAGGATCAAAGATTGGCTAATCTGGTCTTACGAATTCCATCGCGATCCGGGTATTCACGGTATGTGTGGAGTTGTCCTTGCGAGATGGGATCTGCATGCTGAAATAAAGTCGTCCAACGAGCGATTGATACAAGCTGGAATCGCGCCAGGTAGGGAATGGTATGTAAACCGATATGGAATGCACATGGCAATCATTAAAGGAAATGTAGATTTTTGGATGGGTTTGCCGAAAGGCGAGAATTCAGCGCCCATAGACGACAACGGGCACATAGAGCACATCGAACATTCCTACGCGATTGGTATGGACGAAGTTTCGGTTGGACAATATCGATTGTTTAACCAAGATTTCGCCAAAGGTGAATCCGACGATTGTCCGGTAAGCAACCTTACCTGGGATGATTGTATGCTATATTGCAACTGGCTCAATCGAGAAGAACGTCTCGCCGAGATTGTTGTGGAGATGGGACCAAACGATTCACGGAAACTTAATGCGGACCGCTTTCAGGGATACCGTATGCCTACGCGTGCTGAATGGGAGTATGCTAGCCGAGCCAAGACCTCGACACCTAGATTTCACGGAGACTTTAGCACCCCATTTAACGAGAGTTTTTTTTGTACATTCTCATCAGAAAATAAAACATTGCGATTGCCGAACCGGTTTGGCCTAATAGATACCATTAGCTCAAAAACGGAATGGACCATGACAACAAGCCGAACGGTTAAATCGCTTTTCCGTACCTGTGGCGGCTCCACAAAATCCAACGATGAAATGAGGAGCAATGAGAAGAGTTCGTTTGATCTCCCGACTGCTAGGTCTCCGAATACCGGTATGCGAATTGTGCGTCGTACGCCAATTAATGATTGATTGAAACCTTTTAGAAACGAAAATTATCTTGAGTAAAAAATCTACGACGACGTCGGTTTCGACTGTTCCCGCTTGTCGTTACAGTTGCGACGGATCGGATTGGATCCTGATCGGGGGAAATCCACCAGCTGGATTCCACTGTCCATCGAATGCCGGAGCTTGCAGCGTAGCGGGTCAAGAGTTCAGCATGGCGCCTGTGCCAGATGAACCGCCGGCGGCTCTGGCAGCAAATACAGGCGAGTACGTCTTTCAAAAAACCACAAAATCATTGCACTTCCGAGGCGGGTCTTGCGGAAACGGAAAGCACTTCCAGCCAACGATCACGCTCAAAGAATTATCAAAAATCGATGCGGACGCAGCCGAATTGGTCAAGTCGCTGCAAAAGAACAAGAAGGTATCCTCGTTTAGTGTCCTGCTAAAAGCTCAGAAGGTCGAAAAGGCGTAAAGTTCTATCGCTGGCATCTCGCAGCTATTTATTTTCGTTACTGATGCCAGCGATTCTTTTTGCGATTTACTCCTACTTGCTCTGAGGCTCCTTCGGGTCTTTTTCGGATTCATCAGGAGCCTCGGTTGGTGCATCCTGCTGGGGTGCGCTTTGCGGGTGAGTCGACTCGCCGAGTTTCTGCTGTTCTTGCGCCTTCATTCTCTCACGTTGCAATTCAATCGCTTTTTGTATTTCATCAAGTTTTTCCCGCTGCTGCTGTGCTTGTTCTGATTGCGAGAGCAACTCGTATAGGCCGATTAACTTTTCCCTCGTATGGATTCGTTGCGGTGATTTTTCCAAGGCCATTAAGTAACTAGACACGGCATCCGCCTTTCGATTGAGGGCATCCAGTATATCGCCGCGTGAATCATGGAATTCTGCCACGGCTGGCGAAATAGCAACGGCTCGGTCAACTAACTGAAGAGCCTCGTCGAGTCTAGCTGGTACCGTTTTGGTGAACATCATAGCAAGGTTGTTTAGCGCGAGTGTCATTCGGGGCAATTCGGCGAGGACAACTTCATAATCATTTATGGCGCTTGATATGTCGTCACGCCGAAAGGACGCCTCGGCAAGCAATAGACGTGCTGCGAAGGAGGTTCCTTGGATTGCGATCTGCATTCGAAGTTTCTCCATGGTGCCATCGTTTTGCCCTACCCCCAATTGTGCCAAAGCATTGAGCTCTTCTTGAATCGAGATGTTGGTGGGGTCCAGCGCGATAGCGGCATTTAGATACTCCAAATTCACTTGTACTTCGTTGTTTGCCCTGCCCGCGGTTGCTCGAAACTTGAGTCGAAAGGCGTCGGAAAGAGCTCGGCCAAGTTTCGGCGATTGAGGAAATTGTCGAAGGCCTGCTTGAAGGACCTCCAATGCTCTATCGATCCGATTAGTAAGCACGTACGCTTGGGCTGCTAAAACAATATTGTCTTCCTGATCCCCTCGCTTGCCCTTCGCTTTATCGACAAGCAAATCCGCTGTCGCTGTCGCTTGAGCAGGCAGTCCACTTTGGTTGTAGGTTACTATGGAGTTTAGGAGCAGTTTTGGATCAAACTGGGCAGCGCGTTTCATGACCTCCTGGGATTCCGCGGTTTTGTTTTCCTGCTGGAGCAGTTGGGAATAAACAACGAGCAGGGCTGGCGAAACATCATCGCTTACCGTTCCACGTTTTAGGTGGTACTTGAGTGTTTCGATATTGATCGACTCACCTTTTTGGCCACGTTCAATGAGGTCCATGGCCAGCCATGCGTGCGCTTTGGGATACCCGTTGCTAGTCATGGGCGCCAAACTTTCCATGATTTGACGCGCGCTACCGCGGCTGCCGAATCGAGTCATCTGATTGGCAACATAGAACTTGGCAATTTTGTTGTTCTGATTGAGCTGCAACACCCGGCGAAAAAGCATGTCTATGAGTTCTGGTAGTCGCTTTGACGAGGCGTCGATCTTCGGTTGTTCCAGATCTTCCGCATCGGCTTTTTGGGAGTCGACCAATGCCAGTTCATCGTTAGCTCGGTTGGCATACCACATTACCTTGGATTCGTTCGACGCCAATTTCCCGGTGGCGATGAAGGCGCCCAAAACGAGAACAACCAAGAAAACCGGCAGTATCGCCAAGACAGCTTGCCAGCGTCGGGTTCGTTTCCAAAGTGCAAAGAGATCCAAGGTCTCACCGGCTAGATCAACAGGTGAAATCCATACCGAACGAAACCAAGTCGAAAATGAACTAGGATCATGGTCATCTGCAGATGGATTGATTTGTTTTTTCGTCTTCAAAATCATGGGGCTACCTGGCTTTCTTCAAAACCGCTTCGGTCTGTTGCCGAATTCGTTCAAAGACTTCAAAAAAGACTTGTCGATTGTTGGCTATTTCAAGTTCGCTCAGGTCTCGGCCGGACTCCAAAATCAACTGAACCTGGAATGAAGTTGGTACCTTCTCGCCGGAACTTTTTTGTAGTCTCTTTAGGAGACTAATCCTATTTGAACCGACCATTTCATTCACTCGCTTTGTCGGGACTCCATTTTCGTCAAAAAATGCATACCAAACGAAACCAAATAATCCGTACTGGTTCTGCATTCTGAATTCCTCAACGGTCCAAGCTTCGCCACCTCTTTCCGGGGGAACATCCACGGGCTTTGTATCTATAATTTTCCAGCCAGTCGACTGGTAGCCGAGCCAAACGGGACGCCAGCCATTAAATGGAAAATCAAGTGTTGCAAAAACTTGATTTCCTTTGTCATCAAACGTCCATCGATGGGAATACTTTCCGACCGACTTCCCGGAAGAGTTGGTTATGGGGGCGTAGCTGGTCAGTCGAAGACTACCAAACTGGTCCGGGAAAACACTTTTTGAATTTAGAGTTGAAGCCTGCTCTTCACTAATACCGAATAGCGAAGTGTTAACAATTTCCGACGAAAAGACCGCATACGCAGAAAGTGTTCCCAAGACAATACATGCCAGGCATGGAGCCACCAGAGACTTAAAGCTGACTCTCCATCGGGTTGCGACGGACAATGACTCTTCGTGCACTTGTGGCCAGCCTGCTACCCACTGATACAATTTGGTAAGGTTGTTTGCATCGTTCCCTGCGGAAATAGGATCCAGGATTGCCTGAGCAGAGATGTGCAGTAACGATAAGCAAGCTACTGAAATAGCAAAGACAACCACCGCAGTGATGATATGCGCAGTTCCAGTCGACAAGTCCATTTCCAAATACTCAAACCCAATCGCAATTGCCAACAATCGAAGGACGTTTCCGAAGACAGAAAAAAACGGGACCGACAAAAGGGTTACGAGACTCACTACTAGGGAGCTTCGACGCGCGACTACGATTGCTAACCCAAACGCGAAAAGTGCGAAGACGCTATCTGCGCCACCGCAGACCTCAGCTACAGGAATCTTCTTGTCCTGAACTTGGAGGGTAACAGTCTCAACAATATTCGGCACGGAAATCGCGTCCAAAAAGCCATTGGAAATCCAGCTTGCTATGGATTGAAGTCCTGCGCTGAGTTGCATGTCTCGACCGCTCGGGAGCGGAACGGAAACTGCGAACAAGGAACATATAGCTGCAACCCTCGTCCAACTCGATCCACCGAATGCACCTAAACTCCAACCGAATACCACCACAACCGCAGAAACTTGAACCATCCAGGGCGAGAAAAAATAGATTCCCAATATAGCCATACCCATTCCGAGACACGCAATTCCCAAAGCAATTCTGCCGCGACGAAGACTTGCTAGCCTATAGTCGCATGTCCGATAGAGCAGCCAAGCGCCGAACGCAGTCGCCAAGGGGAAAAATAGGTACGTACGCTGAGCAAAAATCCCTTTGGACTGTTCGTAGAATAGAGGCACCATGCTTAAGAGCGGCAACACCAGCGCCATCCAAAGCCAGATCTGGAGGGATTTCTTTTGGAGAGTGCCGAGCGCCTCGGCTTCATTTAATAAATCGTTGCCGGACGAAGTGCTTGCCCCTGCGCGAATTCCTGATCCCGCTGCAATCGAACTATTCATTTCTTTACTCTAATCGAATTCGCAAATAAACTCTCATATAGGACCGAACAAATTTTACCTTCGGAATGGAAACAAAACGAGACAATCGTGGGAATTTTGCGATAGCCGTCCCTTAATTCATAATTTCTAAGTCCGGTGTGGCTATCCAACTGTCATAGACCCTTTAATCGTCTATCCGCATTCTCTGCTTTTTCCACTTGGATGTCTCAAATTCAAGCGACGCGAGGGCAGAATCCACTTGCCTCTGATCGAAGTCGCCCAGTTTTTTTACCCCGCCAAAACGAAGCTCGTAAAACAATCGAGAGAGCAACTCCGAATCCAGCGGGATCGAATGCTTCTTGAGCTTCTTGGCCGCTTCGCGAAAGAACTCCTGCTGAGTTTGATCGCTCCCACGATGAAGTCCGATTCGATTCAGCAGGCGAACGGAGTGATTGTAGAAATCGACCGTCGATAGATGTGACTTTCGAAACGAAGGACGCAAGCTGATCTTTGGAATCCAATTTGGAAAAAGCCATCGCAGGTACCGATAGACGGAGACCACCAAGGTTCCAAATAGGGTTACCCCAAGGGCGACCTGCCATGAGAACCAACGACTAGGCGAAAAAAGGAATCCAATGACTTGATTTCTTTGGATTCGATCAACGGTCTTTCTTAAATTGAGCCATATTTCTGCGTACGATCCGTCCGAAGACTCACCGAAAAGTGCGAAGATCGTGCTCTGTTTGGACTTGTCCATATTGAGAATCATCTCGGACCAAAACTCCTGCATCATCTCCAGTGTCTGCCCATTCGATCTTCGGAATGATCCCCCCGAATTAGAACCATCGCCTGGTGGTGTCGCATCCAATCTCATCCACGCGCCCCGCGAAATATAGCTCGGGACGGATATCGAATGAGAAGTGAGTTCTTCGACGGTGAAATACGCTTCCACCCACACATGGGCATGACTTTGCTGCACCATGAAGTAGTCGCCCAGTTCGTTATACTCACTGGGCCGAAAGCCAACGATGATCCGTGTTTGTATGTTCAATGATCGCAATAGCATTGCCAGAGATGAGGCAAAGTACTGACAATGTCCGTTTCGTTTGTTCAATAAAAAATCGACAATTGGATCAAGGCTTCGATCTGTTGGACCGGTTTGTGAGAGCGTATAACGGAAATCTGAGCTATTCGCTAAATACTCTTCGAGAAACAATGCCTTAGCCAGTTTATCGCCATCTTTAGCGGAGCCCGTTGCCAGTATCTTGTCACGGAACGGGATGATCCCTCGCAGCGAATCCGGAAATTCAAGCAACTCCGCTGCTCGGTAGGATCCGAACTGAGAACGCGGGCTTAGACTATTCCCCTCCTCTTCTTGCAAACAATCTTTGAGATCGGGCAAAAGTGGACTCTCTACGCCATTCTTGAAGGCATAGGTCGAGTACGAATAACGCCGCTTTGGATTGCCGAATAAGAGTTGCTCTCGAGTGTCCATGATCCGCCAGTCTCGCCGCACCACACTCAAGCCGGTCGTGCGGTTTTGAGAAAAGGGCGCTATGATTGGAACGACGTTACCCAATTTCCCTTTCTCAACGATGCTCACCGTCACAGAATCGGTTTCATTGACGAGCGATTCTTTCAGTTGCGCCGCCAACGGTGGGTCGCGAATCACACGCGAGTCGCGAAGCAAACCAACGTCGCTTGGTTGCCACATTCCCATGCGCGGACCATCGATATAAATATGCGATATGGACGCGCGAATGTAAGGTGGAAGTACTGGTCGATAGCTGGCCTGCTTGCGGTCATCACGCATGCTCATCCGAAAAAGTGGGGTTGCATCCGGAACCAACCTGCCAATTAAACGCAACGATACGTTTTCGTTAAATCCAACCTTCGCGCTCCCGCTCACGTTTCCGTCATAGGAATTCATGCTAAGTCGGGGAAGAGAATAAAAATATGCGACTGAAAAAACCAAAACAGATATCGCCAACGGCAAAACACCTCTGGTCCAACGCGAAGGAGCAAAGAAATGCGTTCTACCCACCCCGCTCAACTCAGGCGTTTCAACCGCCGATAGCATGACCCCGGAATTCAGTTTTGTTACTGATTGTTCCCTACCTAGCCAATGCAAAAGCCTTGCCCAAATAGTTGTCGACTCCGAAATCGATTCGCTGTGTCGTAGTTGTGAAGCAAAATGTGCGAGAGCCATCATGGCCGCGCAGCCAAGGGCGAGTACTGGTAGCATCAATAAACCGTAAATGACATTGTTGTTTACAAGTGCACCGACGACCAACTCCAATAAAAGAAAAACCCCCCATTGTTCAAAAACGCGTTTTGACTTTTTTTGAAACATGAGCGGCAATTGAACGTAAACCAAAAGATTGCCAACTTCGACAATTTGATTCGATGTTGCATCGCCAAGGAAATCGAAAATCGCAATTCCAGCTCCCGCAACCATAGCTACATAGACGACCCACCTGTTTAATGAAAACCAGCCAAGGATGTCGGTGTAGAAAATCGAAAGAACGGAACAAAAGCCAACCAGCATAGGCAAGTTCCAAGATTGTTTGCCAAGACCGATGATGCCCGCAGCAATCGTTGCAAACAATCCAAAGTAAATCGTAACACGGATAAAGCTATGCCGCTGATTCATGGCTTTACCTGTCCCCTTTCACAATCGTTTTCAATACTCATCGCGATGTCTCAATGCCAACGATTCGTTTTAGTTTTTGAATCATCCATAGCATTGCACCAAGCGTGATCAGCATACCAACCAAAATCACGACAAGAATATGCGGTGGCAAAAAATAATCGGAAGTCCAATTCCACAATCTAATCCAATCCAACATGCAATAAAGTGTCGACGCACAAAGATATGGACCAAACGGAAAGGAGTTGTCTCTGGTTAAGATCCATACAAAGACAACAAAAATCATTCCAAAAAAGGGAGCTAGGAAGAACGCCAGCCATACTATTTGCCAACCAAAAAAGGAACCTATCATCGCCATCAGAGTCACGTCGCCAAAGCCAAGTGCCTCCTGCCCCATCGCCCAACAAGCCACAATTCGAAATCCCCAAACGAGTGCTCCCCCCAAGCCAATTCCAAACAGACTCGATAGCAGTGCCTCCCAACTGGTTGGGCTAACAAAGTTAAACGCTCCAATCAAACAAACAACCCCTACGATCCACAACATCAAGAGCATTCTCGTACCAGGACTCCGCCTAAGCACTTCAACAAAATATACAGCCGCTTTCTGAAACCCTCGACGGGTAATCCATCGTCGATCCGCCATTCCAAAACACCAAAAACTCCAAAAGAAAAGTCCTAGCAATAGCCCAGTACTCCCGTTCCAGCTCATATCCCATGGCCCCGGCGAATTCGCGTGTATCGGGACAGCCTCGCCGACCAATGCGGGAAATGCTGGCAGTGTTAGCTCGTGCAATCTCCAATCAGGGAAAACCAAAGCGCCGACTAGCCCCAGAATGGTGCCGGGAATCGTCACGAGGTCAGGAATCGTTCTCTCGTCGAAGTCGATAAATGTTGCGACTGCCATCAATGCAATAAGCAATCCATATGCGACAAATTGATGTTGAAGTGTACTAACGGGAATGATCGCAAGTCCTTGTGGCATAAATGCGCCGTCCAAGCAGTAGCGATACAAAAACACCAGGGCAATAGGCGTTGCCAGTTCAATGAATAAGGGCCTCAGCCAAAACACGCGACCAAAGTAGACGCTTTCCCGAGGTCGCAACATCCAGCCAATGACCGGAAGTTTAGCACTCCCTCTTGGAACAGGAATTTCGGTGGGTCGCGCTTGCCATGGACTTATGGGACGGGGAAAGTAGGCAAAGGAATAAATAGCAAAGTTGATAAATGGCCCAAGCGCCAACCCGAACAGCAACAGTCCAATCTCAATCAGGCCCATGCAATTTTCCGGTGGAGTTCAAGTGATGGGGTGAAACCAATCCACAATGATTTCTGCAATTCGCTCGACAGATAGCCCATCCGTCGAAACGGTAAAATCAGCAACTTCTTTATACCATGCGACTCGTGCCTCCAGGATAGTGCGGATTTCGTCCATGTCTCCAAGCTTGCTGAGTTTCGGTCGTTGTACTTGGGTTTTACTATCTCGGGAGATCCGTTCGAAGATGGTTTCCGGCGTGGCCTGTAACCAAACTGATTTTCCTAGGTTCCGGATGCAATTCCGGTTTTCTGGCCGCAATATGGCTCCGCCACCGAGCGAGATGATTGCGGGATCTTTCAAAGAAACAAGGCTGGCGATTTGGTTTGATTCTAAATCGCGAAATCCCTCTTGCCCACGCTGTTCAAAGATCTTTGCAATGGTTTGACCAGCCTCGATCTCAATTGCGACATCTGTATCTATGAGTTGGCGAGCCAGGGATTCGGACAAAAGTTTGCCGACTGCCGATTTGCCGCACCCGCGATAACCGGTAAGAAGAAGGTGTTTTAAGGGCATGGTACACCAACCATTTCCATCGAGCCACTTCAATCGAATTCAGACTGCCGTTAGCTCTGGATCGACTCGATTTTAATGCGAGTGTACTTTTGGCGGTGGCCCGTTCGTACCTCGTAATTCTTGCGACGGCGGAACTTCTGGATGTAGATTTTTTCGCCCTGTTCTAAGCCGACCACCGAAGCGCTGACTTTGGCGCCGGCAAGCGTTGGTTGGCCGAGCTTGAGCCCCGCATCACCGCCAATTGCAAGTACGCGATTGAAATCGACTTTGTCGCCCGTTACAGCAGTGTCTCGATAGTCAATGTCGAGCAATTGCCCCTCTTGAACTTTGAATTGACGACCACCGTCACAAATAATCGCGTACATAATGGATTCAGAAACAAACAGTTGCAAAAACGAAAATCCCGGACCGATCCGGTTTTACGGAGGGGAGAGGATAGCAGCTGATCCCCCCTGCGTCGAGTCCAAAGGCCTAATTTTCCAACCCTTTCTTTTTTCACTCGAGGCCCCCGACAGACGGTATCTCCAACCGAGCCGTTTAAGTAAGAATTCAATCTGCCTTGGCTCTATCCAATGTAGTGAAGGGGTCGAGAGGCAGCAGGGAGCAGTTGTCTATTGTACAGAGGTTGAAAATTGAATACCGAACGCGCGTATCGATTCGGCAGAAAGATGCTTGGTAAAAGATGAACGCGATCAGCTGGCCGGAATCAAAACACCTTCTGCCAATTGCCAATCGCCTTAGTGCGCCAATCCTGTTGAGTTCTTCGGGCACAAGGCCCTCGAACGCTTTCGCGACGCAAAAAAGGGAAAAGATGAGGGAAAAGATGGAGGGAAAAGATGGGGACACAGGTATTTTATGGGGGGGTCGTAGCATTTTGAGTTGCCGATTGGTCTAATTCTTCGCGTGAACAGTCCTTCCAATTATCAGAAAGCCTTCTTCCGGGAGAACCGTTATGGGACGCATGTCGAGAGCCGAAATCCTCGATCCTAGCGAGGTTGCAATTTGCCATGTTTTTGCCCGAGTAGTGCATCGTTGCTTTCTTCTTGGAAATGACCCAGTTACTGGCAGGCACGCTATCGTGCAGTCAGACTTTTGGATGAGGAATCGTGGCTCGCTTGTGCGGCTTTCGTGGATCTCAATCCGATTCGGGCTGCCCTAGCCGAAACACTCGAGACAAGCGATTACACTTCGGCCCAACGACGTGTTCAAACGTTGCAAGAGCAGCCAAAAACCTTGGCAGGGCAGGCAAAAACGCTGGTGGTGGAGGACTCAAGCCAGTCGGTCGCACCTTCGAGAGATTGCATGCTGTCCCCATTGTCCATAGATGAAAGAAACGATCTAATTGGTCCGCATGCAAGCGTTACTGGTAACCGCTGTAGCGACAAAGACTTCTTAGCGATGTCGGTAGCCGAGTACTTGGAATTGCTGGATTGGACGGTAAGGCAGATGGTTGATGGCAAGCGAGGGGCAACGCCTGAAGATACACCGAAAATCTTTGAGCGGTTGTCGATAGATCCGGTGACATGGACCATCTTGGTCCGAGATTTCGGTCGGATGTTTTGCCAGGTAGCGGGTACTCCCCAAGTGATTGACGAGGCGCGGAGTCGCAAGACAGGGCGTCGATTCTATGTCCGACAGCAGGCGAGAGAACTACTCGCGTCGCATTAGGTCGGTTCGACAAAAATTCTATTGACATTTATTCCGATGCGTGCCGAGAGCGCTGCGAGAAGCTATTGAACTAGCTCGAATTCGCACGTCTTTGGTCGTCATTCGCAAGACGATTCGGTCGTTGTTTTCAAACTTTTGCTAAGCAACGGTTTAGATACAACCCATCTACGAAGGTACGCCAAGAGGATTGATTGCAATGATGCTACGCGATTTCTAGAATGTCCTGTGTCCCGTGTTTCGGTGTCCCGTGTTTCGTGTTTCGGAACCCGTGTTTCGGAAACAAAACAGCCAAGTCTCTGGCCGCATTTTTTACCTGCCATTTTTCTGCCAAACTCTTTGGGTGAACGCTGAAGCGGTTTCGGTCGCAACGTCCCGTTTTTGCTTTTG
>JANLRK010000602.1:0-2033 GCA_031361585.1 Pirellula sp.
TCCCTGACAGTCACTCGAACTTGTCGTTAGAATTTCCGTCTTTCGCATAGCTGTTTTTCTTTGGTAGCTCTATTTCTTTCGGGGGACGAGCATGGACGATGCAGGGGTGGTGATCGCGGTTGACTTGGGCGCGTCGAGCGGACGAGTGATTGCCGCTGAATTAAAATCGGATCGCATTCAGTTAAGCGATGTTCACCGATTCGAGAACTCTCCCGTCCAGATGGGGTCACGGTTGCATTGGAGTCTTCACGGCCTTTGGCAACAAATTGAACATGGACTTTCCTTAGCCTCCAAAGAGTATGGCAATCGAATTGCCAGCATCGGCGTGGACACTTGGGGAGTGGACTTCGTGCTGCTTGATCGAAACCAGGATCTAGTCGGCCCGGGCGTATGTTATCGAGATGCCAGGACCAAAGGCATGATGAAACGCGTTTTTGACTCGATTGCTCAAGCGGACATCTTCGAACAAACGGGCGTTCAGTTTATGGAGCTCAATACACTTTATCAGCTCTATTCGATGCGAGCAGAGAATTCACCGTTGCTCGATGTTGCCGAACATTTTTTAATGATTCCCGATTTCATAAATTGGCTTCTCAACGGCGCAATAGTTAACGAATATACCAATGCCAGCACCACACAAATCCTCAATGCAACGAATGGCAGTTGGTCTTCGAAAATACTCGATGCGCTAAATATCCCGAAACACATTTTTAAACCACCTATTCAGCCAGGTACTCAGCTTGGCCCACTCAGATCCAGTGTGCTTGCAAGAACTGGACTGAATGAGCGCGTACAAGTGATCGCTCCAGCCACCCACGACACAGGCTCTGCGGTCATCGCAGTGCCAGCCGATGATTTTGCAAGCTCGCATCCCAATTGGTGTTACATCAGCAGCGGCACTTGGTCGTTAATGGGTGTGGAATTGGCGAAACCTGTACTCACCGACGCATGCAGACAACTCAACTTCACAAACGAAGGCGGGGCCAATGGAAGCGTCCGATTGCTGAAGAATATCGCCGGGCTCTGGCCATTTCAACAATGTCGAGCGGCTTGGCAACGTTCGGGTACACGCTACGAATGGGGTGAACTCGCAGCCATGGCAGCGAGGGCAAAGCCATTGCAATGCCTAATCGACCTGGACCATCCCAAGCTCGTTGCGCCCAACAACATGTTAGAAACCATTCTAGACTTCGTCAAGCATACGAACCAAGCGTCTCCTGTCGATGATGGGGCAATTGCCAGAGCTACTTTGGAGAGCTTAGCGCTTCGGTATCGATCTTGTTTGGGGTGGCTCGAGCAAATTTTGGGTTACCGTCTCGAAACCATTCACATTGTCGGGGGCGGCGTCAAAAACGAATTGCTATGCCAGATGACAGCGGACGCATGCCAACGCCCGGTGATTGCAGGACCAGTGGAGGCGACTGCACTCGGAAACACAATTGCGCAGTTGGTCTCGCTCGGGAGATTCTCCTCGATCGCCGAGGGGAGGCGTTGGATGCGGACCATGAGCGATATTGTCCTTTATAAACCCAAAACCAGTGGCGACTGGGACAAGGCAGCTGAACGCTTGGACTCGTATGCAAGAATCGCATCGAACTGGTAGATAGTAGAACAGTGGTCCCAACTGTTCCCACCCAGCATCCCCAACTCATCGCTATTTCTTTGCGCAATAGGAAGAACGCAGTTGGAATTTTAATAAAGAATGGATTGGGTGGTGCTATGTACTTGATAACCTCATATTCATGAACAATCCCACTTGCGACGTGATGGCTCTTTCTGTTGGTAGTCGTTCCATCGAACTTGCGCCATAAAATCCATCAATTGCACATCGGTCTAGTATGTATTGCGCATCTTCTGGCTCCGCGATTGGACCTCCATGACACAATACCAAAACGTCAGGTCTCGCATCTTTGGCGACAGTTGCAATCGCCTCGACTGCGCGAACGCAGTCGTCAAGTGACCGGGCAGTCTTGGCGCCGATCGTACCGGATGTCGTCAGTCCCATGTGCGCGACGATAATGTCAGCTCCGGCA
>JANLRK010000230.1:0-2058 GCA_031361585.1 Pirellula sp.
TCATGCTTAAATTCCGCATATGAGGTTGTTGGTTGTTCCGCGTGGATTTGACTCATCTTCCATCCACCCGGCATCGTGACCAAAGTGCGCCGTTCGAGCTCGATCGGTTCGAAAGGTTCGGCCGCATCGGCTTCGCCGTTGGCGGGAGAATCGGTATACAAAATCCCTGTAAATTCAGCTGCTGTTTCGGCGGCCGCAATTACCGACAATGTGAAACCTCTAAGTTGAGCGAACAAGGGAAGCGCTGGTGTAATTTCGGGGATGCCACGCACTTGACCAGGTCGATCGACTCGGAATAAATGCAACATCGCTCCTGATGCAACAGTGTCGAATGCACCCCATGCAGTGCCGGTGTCGCCAGGATGGGACTTGAGAACATGGTATAAAACTGGGTTGCCGAACGTATCGAATTGGATGCCATCTATGTAATTGGACAGACCAACCACACCAAACGGTGTAGTTACTTGATCTGCCTCAACGAGCATCAAATCCAATTGAACCGGTGCTTGAACGCTTGGGTTGCTGGTAAGGATCCCAAAAGCTTCGCCGTCTCCACAACAGGCCAACTTCATCGTCCGAAGTTTTTCGGCGAGACCGATGGCATTGGACCAGCGATTGAACTTATTTTCGATTGTGCGATTAGCTGTAGGATCGTCGGTCAGCATCTGGAGGCGAGGACCAGTTCCCACAATATCATTGGCTAAAGTCAATGAAATGCCACGTGCGTAGCTGTTGTTGGCTATCTCGTAGCGAGCTCGATTGCGCAGAGTCCGACGAATAGTGACTCCGTTTGCCGACTTGGCCGACAGGCCATCGGCTGCAGACCAGTGCCTGCGATTGTCATCGTTGGTCACCGCTGCATCGTAACGAGCATTGATACGCGATTTGAATGAGAAAGGCTGTCGGAAAAAGCTTCCACCATTCGACGGACGGATGGCCCGACGAGGTCTATTGCTAAAGATCCCTGACAAGTATTGGAACATCCGTGTCTTTCCTTGAATGTCGCTGTTCCGACAGCCTATTTCTGAAGACTCAAACTTTGAATTAGCCCGCGCCGGGTGGCACGAGCTTGTTGAATCGCAAACCGCGATTCTTGGTCTTGGTCGCTTGTTTGGAGGCGAGGTATTTATCGGCTTCGATTTGATCCTTGAGGTTATGTTGCTCGACGCTGCCGGCGTCGCCCGAAGCTTTGGCCGGTGCCTTGGCGTTGTCTCGAATGTTGTCTGAAAGATCGTCTGCCATTTTTTATTGGGACAAGTAGCGAGTTTGTTATGTCTCTCTACCCATAGACCTACTCAACGCGACCCCAAACTGGCGGACTTTGTAAAAAATTTCAGTTCTTTTTTGGCGTCTATAATAATTTTGATTAACCGTAAAGCACTTGAGGGATTGCTATTTAACGCTATCTGCTTGAAGGCTTTATCCAAAAGCGCAAATTTGGGTTAGTCCGCGCCGAGTGACACGATCTTGTTGAATCGCAATCGACGATTCTTGGTCTTGTTCGCTTGTTTGGAGGCGAGGTATTTATCGGCTTCGATTTGATCCTTGAGGTTGTGCTGCTCGACACTGCCGACATCGCCCGAAGCTTTGGCCGGTGCTTTGGCGTTGTCTCGAATGTTGTCTTCTAGATCGTCTGCCATGGTGCCAGCTTGAATGCAAGTGAAATAGTGGTCCCCTATCTGTAGGGTTACGCGAAAACCTGTTGGGTTGACGGATTCCGTGCGGAATTATTTTTCAGTGATGATGCAACATCGATGCGTCCTCTACCTGTACTACTACCCGGTCGGACGTCAAAGTGACGGAAATATTTATAGAAAAATCCTTACGGCCATATTCGTGATCAATGCAGCATGACCAAACGTGTCAAATCGAAAGGACAGAATCCCGCGAGGAGGATGGATTCGACATGGCAAACAAACCAAAAGAAATTGACTTCGAAGCAGAGCACGAACTGCGTACGGCAAAACTTCGTTCAAGCATCGGGCAAGAAGTACCGCTTAGTCATTATTACGTGCGCGGCGCCAAACCGATTCTGGTTTCGATCGAAAGTGATCTGGC
>JANLRK010000244.1:0-9443 GCA_031361585.1 Pirellula sp.
CAAATCCCTTATTCGGATTCGCATTACCATCCAGCCAATTGGCGACGCTGGTACGACTTCGGTTGTGGAACGATGGGGGACATGGCTATCCATATTCTGGATCCTGTGTTTTCCGCTTTGCAGTTGGGGGCACCGCAGAAACTTGTTTCCAGCAGCCCTGAGCCGCCAAAGAAATCGTACGGAATGAAGAACCAAACGAGATATACATTTGGGCCTTCCAAATTCACCACGGATGGCTTTGTACTCACGTGGAGCGACGGAGGAATGATGCCTGACACGTCCAATTGGCCCAAGCAAATGAGCAAAGAAGGCAAAGTGATTCAATTGCCAGATCAAGGTTCCATGTTTGTCGGCGAAAAAGGATTTGTTCTTTTGCCTCACGTGGCGCAACCTATCTTATTGCCTGAATCCGATTTCGCCAAAACGGTGATCGAGCGGCAGCCAAATGGCAATCACTATCATCTGTTCGTAGATGCATGCTTGGGAGGTGTTTCCACCACAGCGCACTTCGGCTACGCGGGACCACTGACCGAAGCTGTGTTGTTAGGGGTATTGGCAAATAGGTTTCCGCAACAAGAGTTGCAATGGAATGCTGAAGCAATGAGCATCCCGAACCATTCGGTTGCAAACTCTCTGCTCAGTCGTCAGTATCGATCCGGGTTTGAAATCAAGACTTAGCGATCTTCCGATTGAAAGTCACTTCCAAACCCCGATCCGTCTTGAAACATCGACATGATCTCATCGGTGGATAGTGCGCGACTGAAGACAGCAAGCTCGTCAATTCTGCCTCGAAAACGACGCGAACATGAATCTGAGTTTTTTGAATACCATGCTCCGAGTGTACAAGGGCCAAAAACTAAAGGCAACTCGGTCGAGAACGACTTTGTTGCAACGATTTGCCCATTTACAAAGTAAGTTGACGTACCCGACGATCGATCGACAACTGCAGCGAGATGCTGCCAAACCCCAACCTTGACAACGTCTACGGGACTTGAGACGCCGTAAACAAGTTGAACTCCACTTCGCATGGAGCCATTCCTTAAAATTTGCCAATGGTGCTCTCCCGGCTCGTCGCCGGTCGTCATTAGAATCGCATGCGACAGCTCCGTGCGTCGTGTTTCGCACATCCAAGCGGACAAGGTAAACGACTCAAACTCGCCGGGAATATCCAAGCGAACATGGTCGTCTCCTTTGTCAAACAAAAGTGCTGATTTTTCCGGCCACCTACCACTGACGTGAATGGGACCATGTATCACTCCATCAGAAAGCGACCTCCGACTAGAACCGGCGATATTTAAGACCGTGGCAGGGTTAAATTCATTTCGATCAAAATCAAAGTAAACGATTGCAGAAGGATCGTTACGCCAACGGACACGGCTTTCTTCCCAGCTTTTCAAACCGATGGAACTTCGCGTAGAGAACTTCTCGTCATCGATTTCATCCATCGGAAGTAGACCATTTCCTTGCAAAGAAACAGCATTTCCCTCATCCAAAATCTCGGGTTGGTTGCCCTTGCGTAGCAATTCTACAGATCCCAAAAACACGTGGACTTGGGAGGATTTATTGGCTTCTACGGAGACTCCAAATTCAGTTCCTAAGTCCCGAACTTCCATTCCCGGTACAACTACCAAGAAACCCTTGGCCGATTCAGAAACATGGACTCGAATATTCCCAAGATCGAGTTCAATGAGCATATCGTTCTTAATTTCAAATTCAGCGGGTCCATCGATATCAAGCGACGCTCCGCTTCGAAAACTGACGCTTATCGCTCCGTGAGTCATGCGATAGCGTCCAACATTTAGGACTCTTCCCGCCGGCTGCAAACCCTCAAAACTAGAATTCGTGCCGCCGACGATGCGCACAATGGGAGCGATGGATGCTGACTGAAGGATGTTTTTGGGACTGACCGGCGTGTTTGGCCAAGCAGCAACCAGCAATATTGCACACAACGAAGCACCAATCGCAATCCCCCATGCAAGCTTGTTCGAATTCAATGGCACGAACACAGGAACGGATCTAGTAGCTGAGTATCCCCGTCGTTCTAGATCGCTTATGAGCACGATCTCTTCCAAGTAATATTGGCGTGCTTCTGCGTTCGATGAAAGCAAATGGTCTAGCCTCAGCGTTTGTAAGTCCGAAAGCTTGCCATCTATTGCAATATCCATCAATTCGCGAATCTCTCGATGGCTCATTAAGCTTCCTTTCGCTGACGATTCGCAAAAAACATGGAAATGCAGTCGTGAAGCAATTTACGTGATCGTGAAAGCGAGCGATAAACAGCCTGAGCACTGGATTCGAACTTTGTCGCAATCGTGTCAATTTCCAGCCCGAACTCGTACCGATCGATCAGCATTCCGCGGCTGGTTGGCGAAAGATGCTGAATACATTTTTCTAGCGCGATACTTCGCTCGTCGAGATTCGTCAGCGTCGCTTGTGCCTGGCTAGCAAGTGCCTCGACAGTAGTGTCGCTGAAACGCATTTTCTCACGACTTCGTTTGCGCCGTAGTTCCATCACCTTAAACAGGATAATCCGACATGCCCATCTAGCGAAATCGGCATCCGGATTCAAAGTGTTAAATTTTTCCAGCATAGTAAGTGAAGCTTCTTGAAAAACTTCATCTGCGTCATTTGCCTCATAGACTAGTACACGCGCGAAATGACGAAGTTGTCGTTCATATACGACAAAAAGCGTTAGGAAATCCCGCGCACCCGCTAGTGAATCTTGTTCGTTCAAGCCCCTATTTTCCAAATTCAGCCTAACAGTTCATTGAAACGACCACACCGCCAAGCACATAGTGTTACCGTCTTATTTGCTTTTTAACTCAAAAACAACCGCTCCCTTCGGTGGCACATCCTGGGTTAATGGCGTTTTATCCAATCTCGTAAATGAGTCGGGAAACTGAGGGCCTTTGGCTTTAGGCTTTTTCGCCGCTGCTGCAGCGTCAGCCGCCATGGCTTCGTCCGCACTCATGTTATCTTGGGATTCGTCAACGCGAGTATTCGGCGCGATTACGACTTTATAAGTACCAGGCATGGCCCCATCGCGTGGATCGACAGTCGACAATACAAACTTGCCAGACATGTCCGTGGTGCCGGTTGCATGTTTACCGCCTCCCTCAGGGACAAATGAGATCGATGCATCCTGTAGCGGCTGGCCATCTAGTCTGACGATACCTGACACAGGAACCGTCCCACTGCCACCTCCGCAGCCGGCGATGAAAACCGACAAGAATCCTAAACTCAACTTGCGCATGAAACACTCGAGTCACAAAAAGTTTCTATGAAAAATCGAACCGCAGGAGTTTAGCCACCACAGCTTGGGTTGCTGTCCGGAATGAAACACGGCCAAGGGGCCGTGCTCCTGAAGGATTCGATCTACATTATTCTATCGACACTAGTCGGGAACGGAAACAACTTGACCATCAAATCGACATCCCAAGTATTGGTACGAGCGATGATCGATCGAATCACTTATGAATCGAACCGAGCCGTCTGCCAACGCAAAGTTAGCTCCACCAGTATGATTCGATTTGAATCCCCATGTCACAGCCCAGTTCATGATGCACCTGCTTTTATCGCCCGATGGATTTGTGGTTGAATCACATACGCAGGAACCAAACGATCCTCTTGGTGGGACCATCCTGTCAATCTTCCAATTGATTGGCTGGATAGTTTGTCCTTGAGCAATGTAATTACCACCAGCCCAACCCGGCCCGCCACCGTTATAACGCTGAAACTCGCAAAACTCTGGCAGCGTCTCGCCGAGCAACAAAGTGTTGGACGTTCCGTCGATGATATCATTGTGCTTGATAGTTACGCCACCACGAGAGAACATCCCTCGTGTAAGCGACGACACGGACGTCGACCCATAACTATAGCTTGCGTCATAACCTGGATGCGTTAGAGGACTCAAAGTTGTTGGCGTGTTTGCACCCGACCCAACGACCCCATTGCAATGAAGCTGGAACGGAGAAGGGCAGCCCCCGGGCGGATTGTTGCAAGTCGGGCCAGTGCTAGCAATGTAGCTGCAGAGTCTCAAGTCGTTTGGATCATTGGAGGCACCAAATCCGTCGCTCGGACACCTTACCAACGGATGTCGGAAGGGCAGAATTCCTGCGGTCACTGCGGCTCCAAGGCTGCCAGTCGCGACGATTGTCTGGTACGCGGCTCCCTGTTCGATATAACCCAACGAAACAAACAGCCAGCTCGTATTCCCTCCCTCAGGAAACACCCCACCCGGTTGTGCGTTGTTACCTCTCGGAAAAAACTTTCGTGCCGACTCGTGATTGTGACATCCCAATGCAAGCTGCTTAAGACTGTTCATGCATTGCATTCGACGGGCTGCTTCGCGAGCCGATTGGACCGCTGGCAACAAGAGGCCGACAAGAATACCAATAATTGCAATGACCACTAGCAATTCTACTAACGTAAAACCATTCCGTTTCTTCAAAAACAACATCCTAACCATGATGAAAAATTCCTGCTTTAAATGAATTTTTGCTCCGCCATAAAATTTCACATACCATTTAATGACTTTGAAAGCCAAATTCTGGACAAGAATTTTTGAAAAATTTCTGACACTTCTCGCTTAACGCACGGTTTCTGCGATTGAAAAAACAACGAATTGATCGCGTAGCGTTTTCGTACTCATGCCGTCAAACGAAGCGGGAGCCCTATTTGATGTTGATAGGTTCCCTTTCAATGTCGGATTCATCGATCCATCCCGCTTTGGGTTTCTCGCCACGCAAATACTTGTCGTAGAATCCTGCACCGTTCGTAGCAAGGTAGTCGTCGAAGACATTTCCATTGCCCTCCATCCGCGGATCGTTTTGGCTTTTGAGTTCAGTCTCCATTCGCTCTCTCAATTGGACGCACCATTTCGAATGAACGGTTTCGCTAGCGAGGTTGTGTGTGCACTCGGCATCCCCCCTTAAGTCGTAGAGTTCTTCACCTGGTCTCATCCCAAAGTTGAGTCGCCAAAACATGTTGGTGCGATCCTTCCGTCCAAGCTCCAGGATAAAGGTCTTGGTTGGACTGGCATCTGTGTCGGTATATCCCGTTTCAGGATTGCCCGCGGGCCAACGCATTGGTTCATAGTTCTTCAAAAAGAGATGGGTACTGGTTACAATCCCACGGATCGGATAACCCCAGTCGTGTGGCCGCCCGACATCCGTGCGCTCCTTGCCAATCAACGTATGGTCGCGATCCGGCACAATGCGACCGGCCTGGTCGCTTTCGAAAATCGGGCGCCAACTCTTGCCAATAATGGACATCATGCCGCTGCCCCTCTCTTCGATGCCCGAGTAATCAAGAATCGTCGCTGCGAGGTCGGTGAAATTTACGAAATCGTCAATCAAACGGCTTGATTTATTCATGCCTGCAGGCCATCGAACGGCGAGTGGTATATGATTCGAATCCTCGTATGCATATCCCTTGCAACGCGGAAATGGCATACCGTGGTCGCTAGTAACAATGATGAGTGTGTTGTCGAGCTTGCCTCGGCTTTCTAGCTCCGCGATCATTAACCCCAGGTGATTGTCCGTATGCTCAACCTCGTATGCATAGTCGAGCATGTCATGGCGCACTATTTCATCGTCCGGCAAGTACTCAGGTACCCTTGGGATGTCGCTTAGCTTTTTTCCACCCTTCTTCATGCCGGACTGAAACTCGTAACTGCGGTGTGGCTCGGTGCTCCCATACCAAAAGCACCATTGGGCATCTTTAGGTGTCGCGTCAAGAAACTCTTTGAAATTGGCAGCATAGTCGTTGTTGCTCATGTCTGCAGTGCTAGGCGTCAACTTGTGCTTGTTAAATGGCTTGCCTGTGATCTGTCGTTGATTTCCATTCGCATCTTTTGCAATGCCGGGTCCCCAGCCTTTTCCCGTCACGCCCATGTGCCAACCTCTCTCGGTGAGAACCTCTGGCCAGCTCTTCAGCTTAGACGGGAAAAAGGACAAATGGTTGCCTGCCTCTTCGTTCTGCCATAGATGCCGTCCCGTTAAAATGATTGCTCGCGACGGAGCGCATTTGGCCATCGGTGTATAGGCATTCTTAAATAGCAGTCCCTCCCTTGCGATTCGATCGAAAGCAGGGGTCCGCACCCAAGGTGTTCCATAGGCGCCCGCGTGCAAACCCCAGTCGTCGGCAATAGCGAAAAGGATATTCGGGCGCTCGGCAGCGAATGCAAACGACGTCCATGACAAACAAAGTGATATGGTTAGGAGGCTTAGTCGTTGCATGAATTGGACGGTCATTTATCTTCGGCCTTTGACATCTGTAAAGATCTATCAATCTCTGGGATTCCATTGAAGCGTGCAAGCAACTCGCGAACGACCTCGGGATGAGCTTCAGCGTGATTTAGTGTTTCGTCGGGATCTATTTGGTAGTCGAACAATTCGATTTGCGCAGGTTTTGAGGTTGGTCTTGATGCTGAGCCGTCAATCAGGCGATACGGAGAAATTGTGTTACCGTAGCTTGGGCCCCTGGCCCGAGTGCCACACGGCCCAGGGGGCCATGCTACACTTTATTGCATATCAAGCCAGTTCCCGATCTGTGCCGACATCAAGGTTGCACCGCGTGGGTTCCTTTCGAGCAACGAAATGGATGATAGCAACACTCTTCGCAATGGCTCTTCGAATTCCGTTCGATTTGCGTTATGAATCAAGTAAAGCAAATTGGCGGCCGTCATGCTATTGCCTGATGGAATCACTCCATCGACTGGATCCTGAAATCGAACAATCAACTCGGGATGGTCAGCTGCCATGTAGTAAAAGCCCCCAGACTCTTCGTTTCGAAAAAATCGAATCTGTGTGTTGGTAATGTCGATTGCTTGTTGTAGCCAGCGATCGTCTTCGGTTGCTAGGTGCAAACGCAGCAGACCATGGGCAAGGAATGCGTAGTCGTCGAGATATCCCTGCAGTTTGCTTTCGCCCTGAGCATAGCTTCGATGCAGTCGACCGTCCTGCGTCTTGAGTTCCTTGAGTATGAACTCTGCCGCCTTCGTTGATGCCTCAATATAGTCTTGGCGGTTCAAAATGCGACCAGCATCCGCCAAGCCTGCGATCATGAGACCATTCCAAGATGTTAAAATTTTCGCGTCGGTGGGAGGACGAACCCGCTTGGCGCGGATTTCGAAAAGCGATTTCCGCACATCCTCGAGCGAAAGCATCAAAGACTGCAGTGGCTGATGCCGTTCTTCGGCGACTTGGGTCAGGGTCTTGCCCGGTTGTGGTGCAAAGTACTTGCTTTCAAAATTAGGGGCTGCCCCAAACCCATAGATTTCTGAAAAAAGACTAAACCCATTCATGGACTTACCAACTCTGATGAGTTCCTCTTTCTCCCATCGATAGAATTTACCTTCTTCGCCTTCTGAGTCGGCATCAAGAGACGCGTTGAACGCCCCGCCTGTCGTCGATAATTCGCGAATAACGAAGTCGCACGTTCCTTCGGTGATAGCCCTATATTCCATGCGTCCAGTTACCTCGAATGCGTTCGCAAAGAGTTGTGCAAGCTGACCATTGTCGTATAGCATCTTTTCGAAGTGCGGAATGCGCCAATACCGGTCGGTGCTATAACGATGAAAGCCACCACCCAAATGATCGTAAATACCGCCAGCGATCATCGAGTCTAGCGTCTTGACCAACATCTTGTTCGCTGCATCGCGATCCGCTTTAACCAACGACGCCCGCTTCGATCGTTCAAGCAAGAAAACAAGATTCGATGGCTCTGGAAACTTCGGACGGCTCGGGTTAGATTCGGTGAAGCCGAATCCGCCATGTTCTTTATCGAAGCCGTTCGCCAAGCGTTGTTGTGTCTCACCCAGCAGACGTCTACATGCGTCTCGATCGATCTCGGTTCCGGCCGGGATCGATTCGGTCGAGGCCATCGCCGCTCTCAATGCTTCTGCAATGCGATCCGCTTGTACCTTCAATTCCGCACGCTCGTCGCTCCACAGCTGCGAAGCCCTTCGGACGATCGTCAAGAAACCTGGTAGGTTGGCTCGATCGCCATCGCGGGCCGGAAAATAGGATCCCCCGAAAATCGGCTTGGCATCCGAGGTCATTAGTACCGTCATCGGCCATCCGCCTCGGCCAGACATGATTTGCACCGACGTCATGTAGATTTGGTCGATGTCGGGTCTTTCTTCGCGATCGACCTTGATGCAAACAAAATTTTCGTTCAGGAATTTGGCGATCTCTTTGTCCTCAAACGACTCGCGCTCCATCACGTGACACCAATGGCAGGCCGCGTACCCGACAGACAGAAAGATCATCTTTTGTTCGTTTTTGGCTCGTTCAAGAGCTTCCTCTCCCCAGGGATACCAATCGACTGGATTGTGTGCATGCTGCAGCAGATAGGGGCTCGATTCCTTTGCCAATCGATTGCCCTGCAAAACAAAGGCGATTTGTTTAACCCCGTTTTGACCGCGCAGCGGCGTCCCGTCGTTAGTAAAGAGCAAACTAACGATGACAAAAGACAATTTCCATTTACTCATTGCGATGAGACTGCGTAAAGAGTGTTCGTCGAACGAATGAACAGAGCCCCGTCGCTAGCCGCCGAGCTTGCCCAATAACGAGCGTTCTCCTCAGGTGGTAATTTGTTGACTCGAACGAGTTCCATCATCGGGCCTGGCTTGAGAACAAACGTATTGCCTTTCTCATCCGGGCAATATACCAAGCCTTTGTAGGACCAAGGCGACGCCCAAAACGCACCCGCATCCGGTAGCCTGTTTTGATAGAGCTTGGTACCTGTCTTTGCATCGACACAGATCAATTGACCGTCGCGACCACCCGGCAGGAAGATTTGGCCATCGATAACCAATGGCGAAGATCGCTGCGGACCAAACTCCTTCGTGCTCCACAATATGCTCGAATTGGATGTCTCATTGCCTTTTAGACTAATGTCGCCTGCCGCCCCGGCCTTGATGACCATCATCCCAGCCCCTTGCCGCCCTTGATTTCCGACAACCAAAAGGTCTGCATTCCCCGACGGACTGGAACTAACTCCGCCCGCGTTCAATGATGCCTGCCATAGCAATGATCCATCCTCTGGTCTATAAGATCGAATCGTCTTGCCGGATGCAATCAGCTCCGTTCGCATTGTGTTTGTCCAGATGATCGGTGAACCCCAATTGGACGATTCGTCTCTATCTTTCCGCCATTTTTCTTTGCCGGTCGATACATCCAACGCGACTAAGAAGGACTGCTGCTCGTTGTCCACTTGAAGGAAAAGAAGTCCATTATGGATGATGGGCGAACTCGACGTCCCCCATTCATTCTGCATCTTAAAATTCCCTAAGTCCACTTTCCAAAGTTCTTTGCCTTCGAAGTCATAGCAAAAGACACCCATCATGCCAAAGTAGGCGACGAGATACTTGCCGTCGGTGACGGGCGTCTCGGATGCGTAGGTGTTGTCTCGATGTGTGCCCAATCGCGGTTTACTCT
>JANLRK010000300.1:0-5360 GCA_031361585.1 Pirellula sp.
TTGGGCCCATGAAGTCGCAGGTAAACCGACCCAAGCAATGGAACTGGACAACAAAAACAGGGTTCGGCACAATCGAATGGATAGGCGAGGCACGATATAGATGTCCTTGAGTTGAATTGTTATACGATACAATGAATCCGGATGCGACAATGCATCGTAACATCTAAATTGGATTAACGAGTGCGAGAAATACCGATGCCTGCAATGCGATTGGAGAAACTCTCTACAGCCTTCCTTGGGTCCATGCTTGTTCTTTGGCCCCACTCCGCAACGTGCTTTGGCCAAGTCGACTCAGACTGGCCGGCCTCGCAAAGCCTTCAAGAATCTTGGGCTTCTCTGCCTGTTGCCGATACAGGAAAGAGTACGCCTTTGCCAACCTGGGCGAAAAAACTCGCTCGGACGCTGCCACATACTACCGCAGCCCTGCTCGAATTGGAGACGCTTTATCGAATGGATCCATTGACGCTCCCTGTGAATACAGATTCTGCGGACACTAAGAAAACGAGTGGGCCGCAGCTTGCTGGCGTCGCTCGGTATTCGGTGGCAGCCTATCACAAATCCGCGTATGGAACGGCCGTTGCAATTGCAGATCTTAAACGAGCCAACTCTCAATCGATCATCGACGCGATGGAAAAGAATCCAAAAGAATTGCCTCCACTCGAATACGAGGTCTTCGTCTTCGCTCGACAAATGGCGGAACTCGGACAATCCGTAACCGACGAACAATACCGATCGCTGCAAACCAAGTTGGGGGACGAAGCCATGGTAGGCTTGGTTCTTCGCATTGCGCATGGTTGCTTTCAAGATCGTTTGTTATGGTCACTTGGAATAGCCAGTATTGCGGACGGGAATTCCGAGCCTATCTACATCCATTTCGTCGATTCAATGCCGAACGGTGCAAATACTCCGTCCGCATCCCGAGAAGACAGAGAAGAGTTGCTCGTTAGTATCGCTCGAGATAAACAAATAGATGCGCCTAATAGTCTGCCCGAGGAAGATGCGAAGGCTTTGAAAAACTTAGGCTTCAAAACAATTCAACAGATGCTTGAGAACCAGCGGGAGCGAAATCCGCGGATCGCCGTCCCAGACTGGGATTCGATATCGCCCAAGTTGCCACCAGGTCTCTATCGACGACCGTTGCAGATCCGATGGAGCAGAGTCGTAGTGGGCTACCAGCCCAGACTGGGTCCAGCTTGGATCAAGTGTTTAAGAGTCTTCGAACAAGAAGCCCATCAAGACCGTGTTTTTGAAGAAAGCGTTTTTTGGGTTGTGACGCGAGGATTGAAGTGTTATTACTGCATGGGGCACTGTGAGATGCTCATGGAGGTCGGCGGCCTAAAACCGCCCGGAATCGCTGACAGAACCTCGCGATTGTCAAGCGGTGATTGGTCTACGTTTTCGAAAGGGGAACAAGCGGCATTTGAGTTCGCAAAGAAGCTGACCGAAGCCCCGACAACGGTCGGGCCAAACGATGTGCAGAGCTTGCGAGAGACACTCGGAGATACTCGGGCAATTGACTTGATCTGGTGGTCCAGTCGATGCCAGTTCATGACCAAAGTTTCGGATGCATTCCAATTGCGATTGGAACGTGAGAACGTCTTTGCAGACTGAGCAACATCTGTCCAAAAAATCGATTACATTGTTTCCTCCCTTCTAAACCCTTCCTGTCCAGACAATTGGAAACCACCATGATGACTAGATTGATTCTGCGTACCTTACTTTGCATTGCCGTGAGCTTTTCGTCCTGGCTAGCGGTCGAAGACCAAAAAGGTTTTGGCCAAAGTGGTGCGGATCAAACGGCGCAACGATTCGAGGGCGAAATCAAAGTGCCTGTCGTATTCGAGTATCTTCTCCACTTACCGAAAGGATATGCAACTGAAAACAAGGCTTGGCCGCTTGTTTTGTTTTTGCACGGAGCCGGTGAATCCGGAAGTGAATTGGAAAAAGTGAAAGTCCATGGACCACCAAAGCATGTGGCAGGGGGAGAAGACTATCCCTTTGTTCTGGTTTCACCCCAAGCCCCCTCGACGCGACGAGGTTGGGAACCGGCCGCTCTGAATGCGTTAATCGACGAAGTCATTGCGAAGCACAAGATTGACAAGAGGCGAATCTATGTCACGGGCTTAAGCATGGGTGGTTATGGGACATGGGCCTTGGCACAGGCTTATCCCGCAAAGTTTGCAGCCATTATGCCAATTTGCGGGGGCGGCGACCCTACTAAAGTGGAATCGCTAAAAGACCTACCCATTTGGATTTTCCACGGAGGCAAGGATACCGGAGTTCCAGTAAAAAAGTCCGAAGAAATGGTTGCTGCCCTTGAAGCGATTGGTTCAACGAAAGTGAAATTCACGCTTTACCCTGATGCTGGCCACGATTCATGGACAGAGACCTATAACAATCCAGAAGTGTGGAAATGGCTGCTCGAACAGTCGAAACGGTAAAGGCGATCGGTTTTGACCTAGTAGGTCGCACCTGCCGGGTGCGACAGAACAACGCAACGCATGGAAACCCAATGATTTCATTGACGAAAATGCTTCATGGCGTTGTCGATATGGGCGACGTTTAGATGGCTATGATATTACTACCCTATTCAACGCACCTATTTTCTTGAAATATTTTCGTTTGACCAGAGGTGTCCCTTGACTGTCGAATACTCTCTTGTGGGCCTAGAGGCTTGTTGTGAACTACGAAAGAATGCGTTAGCATCCTTGCTGCATTAGGAATGCAATAGTCGAAACGAGATTGATCTCTGGGTGATGGGCGACGGGTATTATTGAGAGATACCTGTCCGCATGCGATTGCACACCAATTCTTCGTCTCTCATCATTAGGTTTCACTCAGAAAAAGGGAATTTCAGGTATGGCCGCTTCAACCAGCAAGAGCAAGAAGAAATCAGACAAAGGCCCACCAGCCGAACCGATCTCCGGTCTTGAAAACATCTACAAACGAGAGCCTAGCCTCAGGACCACACTCCAGCAAATCGAAAAGCAATTTGGCGAGGGCTCCATCATGCCCTTGGGCGGAGAAGCCCAACTTAAGATTGAAGGCATTCCAACCGGTTCGCTATCACTCGATATGGCTTTAGGTGGAGTCGGAGTTCCACGAGGCAGAATCATCGAAATCTTTGGCCCAGAGTCGAGCGGCAAGACGACCATCGCGTTGCATATTTGTGCCCAAGCTCAAAAGGCTGGCGGCATCGCCGCCATCATCGACGCCGAACACGCTTTCGACCCAAGTTGGGGCAAGAAGCTCGGCATTGAATTGGACACGTTGCTTGTAAGCCAGCCAAGCAGCGGCGAAGAAGCCATGCAGATAACCGAGATGCTCATCAAGAGCAACGCGGTCGATGTCATCGTTATCGACTCGGTGGCAGCGTTGGTTCCGCGTCAAGAACTTGAGGGGGAGATCGGTGATTCGCACATCGGACTGCAGGCTCGATTGATGAGCCAGTCGATGCGCAAACTCACCGGTGTTATTGCCAAGAGCAAGACGTGTGTGATCTTTATTAATCAGATCCGCGAAAAGATTGGTGGCATGTCCTATGGTTCGCCAGAAACAACCCCTGGCGGTCGCGCGTTGAAGTTCTATTCGTCGTGCAGGATCGACGTTCGCCGAATTGGACAACTCAAGGATGGCGAAATGGTTGTCGGACAGCGGGTCAAAACCAAGATCGTCAAGAACAAAGTCGCACCTCCATTCCGCGTAGCCGAATTCGACATGATGCACACCTGTGGCATCAGCTTCGAAGGAGACTTGCTCGATCTTGGTACTGCCCACAAAATCGTCAATCGCAGCGGTGCGTGGTTCAAGTACGGCGACACCTACATTGGTCAAGGGAAAGAAAAGGCTCGCAACTATTTGATGGAGAACAAAGACGTTGCGAATGCCATCCGAGATGCGATCGTCGCATGCGGTGGCTACGCAGGTCCAGAAGGCAAACCCGAAGCCGAAGAAGTCGAACAGGAAGTTGCGGCCGATTCTTAGGCTAGAGGCAATTTCAAGATCTGTTTATCGTGGCCGTGGCCGTGGCCGACGCTGCTAGCGTCGGTCCGGATGCTGGCCGCATCCGCCACGACGTCGCTAATAACTTAAGGTATAAAAATTCAGCCCAGTCGTGGCTACACCTTGAAGAAGCATACCTCGCTTCGATGGCTTACCCCAGTTGGTGATCCACTTTACCACATGAAAAAATCGAGCAAGCAATCGTATTGGCTGATAAAAACAGAGCCGGCGGTTTTTTCTATAGACGACTTGGCAGCAGCTCCGAATCAAACAACCTGTTGGGATGGCGTGCGAAACTATCAAGCTCGCAACTACATGCGAGACCAGATGCGATTAGAGGACCGTGTGCTGGTGTACCATAGCAACGCGGATCCATCGTGTGTTGTTGGAACAGCAATGATCGTCAGAACATCGTATCCAGACCACACCGCATGGGATCCGCACGATCCCCACTTCGATCCAAAGAGCGATTCGAAAAGTCCTCGCTGGTTCATGGTTGACATTCGATTCGAGTCCAAGTTCTCGGTGCCACAGTCATTAGAAATGTTGAGAACTGTACCCAAATTAGTGGAGATGGTGCTTCTGAGAAAGGGCACACGCCTAAGCGTTCAGCCAGTATCAAAAAAAGAATATTCGATCATCGAGAAGCTCGGAGCTAAGAACAGTTTTTCAAACTGTTCTTAGCTCACTAGTAGGTCACTCTTGCCGAGAGTGACTTTGCAGTTAAAGTGACGTCGCAGATGGCAGGCTTTACTACACCTCATCGCTAAAGGGCTCATTCAGAACAATGTCGCACCCAGCAGGTGCGACCTACTTTGGATCACTCCAATTCCTCAAGCCCCGCCAATTCATCGCGCAGCCTCTGAAGCACACGCGCTCGGGCCTTGTACACCGACCAACGGGACATACCTAGCTCCATCGCTACGTCATCGGGCGAACAACCATCTACCACCACGCGCCAAAACGCTTGCCAAGTGTTCTTCTCAAAGCTACCTCGCAATATCGACATGATGCGTCGCATAACTGCTTGTTTGTCCCGCTTGTCATCGTCGACGGAATCCGTAGCCGATGAACTGTCATTTGGCGAATCGGTGACGTCAAGTAATGCTTCGATCGCCTTTAGATTGACGGTGCCACCTCGGACTATCGGTTTGCCAACTCGCTCGCGGACCAAATCCGCCGCCTTGTTGCGAGTGATCGTTCTTAGCCAACCTCGGAACGTGGCTCCCGGTCGATCCGATCGAAATTGCGCAAGCTTTGCTGAAATGGCCAAAAAAGTATCTTGTGTCACATCAGCTGCATCCTGCGGTTGCAGGCCTGTTTTCCTTGCCCAGCTATAGACCAACGGGCCATAGATT
>JANLRK010000353.1:0-12973 GCA_031361585.1 Pirellula sp.
GGAGGTGGAGGTGGAGGTGGAGGTGGAGGTGGAGGTGGAGGTGGAGGTGGAGGTGGAGGTGGAGGTGGAGGTGGAGGTGGAGGTGGAGGTGGAGGTGGTGGTGGAGGAGGCGGAGCCGGCGGCGCAGGCGGCGGTGGCGGCGGCGGTGGCGGCGGTGGTGGCGGCGGTGGTGGCGGCGGTGGTGGCGGAGGCGGACCAAGAGCTACGCTTTGCTGCATGGGTCCTCGTTCGGTCAGCAATTTTGTCTCCGATTCGAAACTTAGATTTTTCGAAAAAAGGGATACGGCCCACATGTTGCCAATCGCGGGCAGGATTACTTTGACCGAAACTTTTTCCGTTCCTTCCGTGATCGGATTAGGGGAAATAGTTATGGTTGCGTTAGTGGCGCCCATCGCAGCGAGAATTGCGTTCGCTCGATCGATTCCTTCTTGTGCTGTAGCGCCAGGTACGATCACATGTCGAGCCGCTTCGTAGGATGCGTTGTCGACAACATGCCGCAGCATGTTCATTCGAGAAAACTCAATGCCCGCCACAAAGAAGGTGAGAATAATAGGCAGAACGAGCGCAAACTCGACGGTATGTGCACCGAATCGATGGGAAACTCGCGGTGCCCTACGGCGGCTGGTTTGAAAAGTTGATTTCATCTTGTTTATTTCGAGATCAAGATTGGAAGTTGTCTTGCAATGTCCTTAAACACGAGCGAAAGATTAACGCCATTGGCAGCGTGATAGTGTTTTCCTTTAGCAGAACTCGCAACCGTTTGCATGGTCGCCTGGTCCGCTTCATCCGAAAACGTGATTGCGAAAATCATGATTTGGTCGTCATTGGCAGCAATTGCGGCACCGATCGGATCGCTTCCAACGGTATCGATTCCGTCGGTCAGAACAATCATGACCTTGGCTGCAAAAGGCCTTCCTGAATTGAGAGCGAAGCAGTTTTGCCCACCGTTGATACCACCGCCAATGTTGGTTTGGCCTGATTGAAAAAAGTTCGTATAGTTGTTCAAGCCCGTAAGTATCGAGTTGTAATTGGTCGTTAGCGTCTGATCGAGATTGACTCCGTTGTTATAAGTCACGAGCGCCACCATTTCATTGATTGGGGAGATCGTCAATTCATTCAGAAACACATCGACGGCGGCGACTGCGTCCCGCCATCGACTTGGATTTGGTGCAGGACCATTGAAGAACCAGCCGGGAAGTGCTGCTGCCGGAAGTGGCGGAAAAACCGCAGGTTCATCCGACGCATATGCCATCGACCCGGACCGATCGATTACTAGGGCGATATCGACCTCTATCTGGTTCGACCTCGAGGTTTGCAATGAGTCAACGCCCGTGATGAAAAAAGGATTAGGCAGGAGAAGCTTCAACGGTCCGTCTAGCGATCCAGTTGTCCTCCTGGCCGTTACCTCGACGGCGTTGCGATTGCTCCCTCCACCAGCGGCGAAGGAATATCGGTCCGCCAACCCAACTCTAGCCGACTGCCCAAAAACAAAGTCCGAGTTCGTCAGCGTCAATGGTATGCCCCCGATCGCATTGCGAGATGCAGCGTCCCGCCCTTTGGCTCGCGCTAAAGTTGTGTTACCGGTAAGCATGAATTCGCGCCCGGTTGCCCTGGATGTGGCATCCGACGCGATAAACATCTCAGTGCGATTCAATTCGAGGTACGCGATATTGATTGCGAATGCTGCTAAGATAATTACCACTGGCAATAGAATCGCGAGCATCGGAACGACTGCACCTCGCCGATTGCTGACTCTATACCTTGCCGTTGAACGTCCGCCGCCACGCGGGTTAAACGAGTTGAGGGGCTGTGACATGTCTACTCTCACTTGAAAATGCCAGGAGGATTCCGGAATGGTGTGGCCGAAGGACTAGCTCGAGATCAAAATTCCTTCATCATCTCAACGGTTCCCTTCAAAGTTTTCGATCCGTAAAAGCTCAGAGCAAAAACCGAATTGCTATTGCATGGAGCGGAAACTTCCACGCGTATAAAAGAACCGTACGCGGCACTCTGAAAGTTGGCAGGCGTGACCACCACGGTCCCGTTTTTGATACGGCGTGCGGTCAATATGTCGGTGGTAGCTTGAGTGATGTCAAAGTCATCTGATCCTGGAACGATCGCTGCGCGGGCAGACTCATATGCAGCAATCTCGAGGGACTGCTGCATGAAAATCATGGTACACGTTTCAATCGTACCAAGCAGTAACATTACAAAGACTGGGAGTACCACAGCAAATTCAACCACGGCAGCGCCCTTGCGTTTCTGTATCCGATGTTGATTCATGGCAGATCCAAATTACAAAAGTTGATTCTTGTTGAGCCTTCAGTCAATTCGCTGATCTCTCGAAGGCAACTCTCAGAAACGTAGCTTTCGCAATCTACGAAACATCAACCAATTGGATTAATTACTGTAATTAATTTATCGCCGTCCAGATCCCCCGTCGTTTCCTTCGGAATGTGAAAAATCCGAACAATCGCTACTTCCTCTCAAGACGTTACAAACGATTGCAGGGGTGATTGCAAACTCAGCGCGAACGATGCTCAATTCGGACTAACCGAAAACCCATCGAAGCTGTTTCTAGCGTGTCGATCCACAACGCGTTTTGCCATGAGTAGCGGATCTGAAGGCGAGTGACGCTTGCATTGGTTAGGGCTTGCCTCGCAAATTCCATTCCCGTTTTTGGATCGTCGTGAACTCGATTCGACACCAGTGATCGCCCGCGTTGTAAAAGTTGAATTTCCGTTGCGTGCGTTTCGATATCATTGAGCAGTTCAAGCACTTCGTCGAGACGTAGTTGGGCTTCCCGCATTGGAGGTAGTTTCGCGAGGTCCATTCCGTCGTGATTGGGTGGCAAAGCGATTGGCTGCATGGAAGAGGATGCACCCAGATCCGGATTCGACCTCAACGATTCATGAGATTCATCTCGACCAGATGTGCCTTCCTGCTGGAGAGTTTCGCCATTCGCCCTTTTCAAACGAAACCAATCGCGACGATTCATTTTTTCTTCGGATGGACTCATGATAAAGGCTCTAAAGTGAGTTGGGTCGAATTGGTTCAATGAATTGAGGGGAGCTTACCAATTCCGTTTGCTCAAGCGTTGAAGACGGAGCGTGACATTGCTGGCAATTCTGTCGCCAGGGATGGGTAGTACGTAGCCCTCGGTAGCTTGTTTCTCCGTGGCAACTCAGGCAATCCGTTCGCATCCAGGTCGCATGCGGAATTTGAGGTGGTGCACCAGGGAATGCTCTTGGGCCGCGTTCGGGTGCTGGAAGTCCGACGAAGTGGTTTCCGATAACCATCGCATTGGGCATTTCGGGAGAGGCTGTTCCGACATGGCACTGCGTGCAGTTTGAAAGCAGCATATGCGACATTTTTGGGATTCGAAGGGTTGTGGATAAAGAACCATTCAAATGGCATGCGACACAAGACTCCGCGGACAATTCCGTGATGGGATGGGGAACCGTTGGTGGGGCTCCATTGAATGCGCGATTCTTCTGTCGCATGCCCAAGGCAAATTGCTTTTCTTCGATCGAAATCGTATTGTCTAGGCCGATCGAGGTCGTATCTTGCTCGGCTATGGAGAACTGAGGTACCGAGAATTCGGCAGGATGTGAATTGCTATTCGGGCTATTGGCTGTGCCGAACATGCCATCCATTCGCGGATGACTGGATGATGTTGCTTTAGCTCGAACTGCCTCCCCCATTTGTGAGTAAGCGGTAGCCGGAATGGAACCGGTTTCCGCGTCCTGATGGTTACGCTTGGATTGAATGGCTCGGCTGAAACTATGGACGCGCACGGTTTTTTCAAAAGGATTCATCGGCGATTGAAGACCAACAAAATAGCCAACGATTGCAGTGAAGGCGATCAAGAGAGCGACGAGGATGACAAACCGCGATGGTTGATTGGGTTGCATGCGGCCACCTAAACTTTCCGGATGCGAACCGCACTCTTTTTATAATCGGGTTGTTTTGAAAAAGGATCCACTGCGTCTAGGGTCAAGTTATTGACCATCTTGGTTTCATCGAAAAACGGTACAAAAACGGTACCTTTGGGTGGCTTGCCGCGTCCTTCGATCATGGCTTGTATTTCCATAGAACCACGGCGAGACTCCACCACAACATGGTCGCCATTTCGAATTCCAGACTCTACCGCATCTGCGGCATTCATTTCAACGTAAGCTGTTGGCATCGCACGACTCAATTCTGGAATGCGTCGTGTCATCGATCCGGAATGCCAATGCTCAAGAACCCGACCGGTACACATCATCAAGGGATACTCGTGGTCCGGAAGCTCAGCGGGTGGTACCCAAGGATGGAACCAAATTTGAGCTCGATCGTCTTTTGTGCTGGAGTGATAAAACTGAATGCGTTTACCGTTGCTAACATAGGGATCTAGGCCTTGTGCAAATCGGTGTCGCGTTTCAATCCATTGGCCATTTACGTGAACCACTGGCCAACGCAGCCCCCTGGCTTTGACGTACTCCGTGTACGGCGCCAAATCCTTGTGCTTGAGTCGAGTAAAAAGTCGATACTCCTCGAACAAATGCTCATCGACATTCGTGTCGTAGTAGTTCATCCAATTCCAAATCGGAATCGGCTTGCTTTGCTGGTCGAGTATTTCAAACAAGAACCGACCATCGCGATCTTTCATTCCCGCAAATCCTTTTTCAAACAACTTGTGCGCGACCGCGATTGTCTGCCAACAGTCGTCGCGTGCTTCGCCAGGTGGTTCGACCATCTTGAACCACTGTTGGGTTCGGCGTTCTGAGTTTCCAAACATCCCATTCTTTTCGACCCACATGGCGGATGGAAGAATCAAGTCAGCTAAACGAGTCGTCGCCGTCGGGTAAACATCGGAAACAATTAGAAACTTTTCGGCCATGCCTTCCTTCTTGTTGAAAAGCTTATTCAAGTTCGGTAGCGTTTGACCTGGGTTTGTAACTTGTACCCAGATGGTGTCGATGACGCCCCCCTCCGCTTTCGGCGTGCAAAACGACTCCCACATTTGAACGGTATGAAAGCCCGGAACAGGATTGATTTTGCCAGGTGGTAGTTTCCATATTTCTTCGGTCTGTTGACGATGTTCTGGAGTTGCAACCAACCGTCCACCTGGCAAGGTATGCGATAGAGTCCCTACCTCGCGCACTGTCCCACATGCGGATGGTTGTCCCGTCAGACTGGTCGGTGCGTCGCCGGGTCTTCCAAAGTGACCGCTCAGCAAGTGCACTCCATGCACGAGGCTGTTAATGGCGGTTCCGCGCGTATGCTGGTTCATTCCCATGCACCAAAGCGAGGTGATTCTCAACTCCGGGTTACCAAATAAGTCAGCCAGCAACCTAATTTTTTCGGCAGGGACTCCAGAAAGCTCTTCGACGTATTCAGGGGTGTAGGGCTTTAGGTGTTCCCTGTACTCGTCAAACGAAATCGATTTGCCGTGCAAATTGGGATTGACGTCATCGGGTGCCTTGAAGTTGCAAAACGAGCTGACAAACTCCTCGCTGTAAGTCTTCTTAGCAAGCAACAAATGTGCGATCCCATTGGCGATCGCCAGGTCGCCATGCCCCTTCATTTCCAAGTAATGATTGCAGTGTGTCGTGGTTCGTGTGCGTCGTGTACCGATGTCGATCAACAGAACCTTTTCTCCTCGACTGCGTCGGTCGACAACTCGGGAAAAAAGCACGGGATGCATCTCAGCGGGATTGTTGCCCCACATGATTAGAACATCGCATTTGTCCAAATCGTCATAGCATCCTGCAGGCTCGTCGACACCATAGGTTGCCAGGAAACCGGTTACCGCTGAGGACATGCAAAGACGCGCGTTTGGATCGATATGGTTGCTTCCTAATCCACCCTTCATGAATTTCAAGGCTGCGTAGCCCTCAGGAATAGTCCACTGACCTGAACCATACATTGCAAACTGATTCGGAGCCAAAGCAATGCGATCTGCGATGATACCGATGGCCTCATCCCAGGAGATCGCTACATATTTGTCACCGCGCCGAAGCAGTGGTGTTTTCAATCGATCTTCGCCATAAAGTGCTCCACCAACATGGTACCCCTTGACGCACAGAAGTCCCTTATTTACCTCCGCGTTTCGATCGCCGGCAACCGCAACTACTTTGCCATCCCTGACGCCCACTTGAACGTGACAACCGGTTCCGCAAAAGCGACACGGCGCCTTGTTCCACTTGACCTCATCCGCCAACTCACTCGCGCGAAGTACTGGCAAACTCCAAGTAGATGATCCGGAAGCAACCGCAGTTGCTGCCGCCATGGCAGAGGATTTTAGGAAATTTCTTCTTGCTTCACTTGCGTGCGACTTGTCTTCGGACTGAGGTTGCAGCGGTCCTGCCATGCGTTATTCTCCAGCTAGTGGCGTTTCAAAGGATGCAAAAACAATATCGACGTGCAGTATTCCGCTTAGATCTTGCACCCATTTGGTCAACGACTCTAACTCCATCGTATCTTTGGCCTCGATCGTCATCGGCAGTCGATCTCCGCAAAGCTGTCCTAACTCGATTTCCGTTCGTTGATGCAATTGCTCCAACGTCCAATGGAAACTGAGTTCTTCTCCTCTTTTGAGGGTCGCAACCATGCTGGCGATCATTCGTTATACTCCGACCGGACTAGACGTACGTTTCAAAGCAATATAAAACAAGACAGCGTTATCCACAATTGCGATTAGGCGAGCGGCAGACTGAAATCTACCAGTAGCATGGCCGCCTGGGCCGTGCGCAACTCGGGCCAGGGGCCCAAGCTACGGTAAACAAACTCCTACCGCACGCCTTATCGGGGAAGCAGAGGGATTTATGACGGCAATTCGCGACAATCCTACAAAGGTCATCTTTCACCGTGATTTGCGATTGGATACCGCTGCTCGTCGTTCGGGATTGAGCCTTATTGCTACAGCTACAGCAACAAGTTGTGTCATTGGTGCAGCCGTACTATGCGTATCTTTTTTCTGGCCTCAGCCGCGAGATTTGCCAATGGCCGAAATGCCTAGGGTTCCGGTCTTGACCGAGATGCCGCAACATGCCGCCACCCAATCGGCTCCGAACGGATATTACGAGGTCACCATCCATCAGCCGGATGGGCCTCCTCGGATAGATATTGGATTGACGAGCATGCTTGGCGAGAAGTTGAATGTTGCCTGTTCGACATGCCATGCGACGCGCGAACCGAACGTCGTAAATCGAGCCACGAAAGACCTTGATGAGTTTCATAAAGGAATGGGGTTCTCGCACGGAAATCTCAGTTGCCTTGCCTGCCACAATCCAAAAGACTACGACACACTCCACCTAGCAGATAGAACACCATTGGATTTTCAGCAGGTGATGTCCCTATGTTCCCAATGTCATGGAACGCAGCGTCGTGACTACGATCACGGAGCCCACGGTGGCATGACGGGATATTGGGATTTGAGTCGTGGCCCAAGAGTTAGAAACAATTGTGTTGACTGTCATTCCCCGCACCAACCCAAGTTTCCAAAGATGAACCCAACCTTCAAGCCAAGAGATCGATTTTTAGAAAGTCACAACGAAGTGCATCATGATTAGCAGTGACGCAACGTCGGATCCAGGAAAGAATTCGCTGCCTATTCTACCGATCCTGAACAACGGATCGACCAGGCGCACAGCGCTCAAAGGAGTTGCGGTGACGCTGGGACTTGCTGCCTTTGGCAAGGCACTTTGGCCCTTAACTACCATCCCGGAGAATGTTTCGGTAAGTGAATTCCTACAGCAGCACTACAAGGAATTGACCGAAGAAGACAAAACGGCTGTCTTCAAGCGATTGGAGGAAGAAACGAAGCAACATTACGGCGCAAGCGTTTCGATTGCGGATCAGCGCCCCATACCCGGCGTCAAATTTGCATACGCAATCAATTTGAGTAAATGCAACGGCAATGGCAAATGCATGGAAGCTTGCAACAAAGAAAACAATCACCATCGCGGCGTCGATCAATCGTATATTCGCGTACTAGAGATGTCGAAAGGGTCGCTCGATCTGGGCAAGGGTTCAACGACCTTCGATCACACCGTTCCACAAGATGACAAGTTCTACATGCCTGTGCAGTGCCAGCAGTGCGACAATCCACCATGCGTTACGGTTTGCCCCGTGGAGGCGACATGGAAAGAGGATGATGGTATTGTCGTAGTGGATTACAACTGGTGTATTGGCTGCCGCTATTGCGAAGCAGCTTGTCCGTATCATGCAAGGCGATTCAACTGGGAGAAACCCGAACTGAGCGCAGAAGAGGTCAATCCAAATCAAGGCTACCTCTCGAATCGGATTCGTCCACAGGGAACGATGGAAAAGTGTCACTTCTGCTTGCATCGCACACGTGAAGGTCGCCAGCCTGCATGCTTGGAGGCCTGTCCGACGGGCGCACGCGTGTTCGGCAACATCAATGATCCAGAATCCGATATCAACTGGGTGATTAAGAATAAACGCGTTTTTGTTTTGAAAGAAGAGTTAGGTACGCAACCAAGTTTTTTCTACTTTTTCGATTCGTGAAACAGATTCAATATGTCCGCTGACGCAAGAACTGAATCGATCAGTGCGCACCCAGTTAGGAACTACCCAAAGTTTCTGTGGTGGGCGTTCGGCCAAGCCACGAACGGCAATCTTCAGTACTATGCATGGATGTTCGCCTTGGCTGCAATCGCACTCGTCGGTGCAAACGCGTGGGCAGTTCAAGTGGCAGACGGGATGATCATTACCAACATGACCGATCATGTGAGCTGGGGATTGTACATCGCCAACTTTACTTTTTGCGTCGGATTGGCGGCGGGTGGCGTCATGATGGTCATTCCTGCTTACTTGTACGATGACGAAGAAATGCACAAAGTCGTCATCATTGGAGAAATCGTTGCGATTTCCGCAATCATCATGTGCACGTTAAGCGTCTTAGTTGACCTTGGACGCCCAGACCGTTTTTGGCACATGTTACCTGGCATCGGGCGCTTCAATTGGCCAATGTCGATGCTGACTTGGGACGTAATCGTGCTCAATGGTTACCTCCTGATCAATCTTCACATCGTGGGTTACCTAATGTACATGCGATTCTTGGGACGCAAACCGAATCCTGTTTGGTACATTCCATTTGTGCTGCTATCGATTGCTTGGGCTATTAGCATCCACACCGTAACTGCGTTTCTGTATTGCGGGCTTGGGGGACGGCCGTTCTGGAATACCTCGTTGCTCGCCCCGAGATTCTTGGCTTCCGCGTTCGTAAGTGGCCCTTCCTTTATCATTCTAGTGATGCGAGTTCTCCGAATAACGACCGGATATACCGCGTCCGTCGGACCGGCACGATTGCTCATTCAAATCATCCGTGTGGCTATGACCGTCAATCTGGTTATGCTTGCAAGCGAGATATTCACCATGTTCTACACCGGCGGTAGTCATTTGGTCGCCGCCAAGTATCTGTTTTTTGGAAGTCACGGGCGGTATGGACTGGTGCCTTGGATTTGGACCGCCATCGCACTCAACTTGGTTGGCACGATGCTCTTCTTCACACGATCCGCCTTGGAACGCAGTTCCGCTCGCATCCTTGCGTGTCTTTGTTGCATCGTTGGCATTTGGATCGAAAAGGGGATGGGTTTGATTATCCCGGGTTTTATTCCGAGCACTCTTCATGAGATCGTCGAGTACACGCCCAGCTTGACGGAATGGAAAATTACTGCCGGCATTTGGGCGGCTGGCCTAGTCGTCATGACACTGCTTCTCAAGATGATGATTTCGGTGCAGAAAACGCGCGAGGTCTTAGGGCCTCCGACGAGCATTTGATCCGATGATCCGATGCCCCTTAATCTTCATTCTCCCAGCTGCTGGGAAACGACGTCGTTCATTTCTTTTTCATCGCATTTGGAACACTGTAGCTCGAATCCAAGCATTGACTCGCGGCCTTGTTCGGTTGTCACCCATTCGCGATGCATCCATGGCGGTTCGTGCCGCACATGTTGGTTATGACCGCACGCTAACTCGGCTACCCAGTGATGCTCTTCGTCTCGATGATAGCCGGAAATGCGCTGCATCATGGTATCGCTTGGATCTTCATTTTCGAGACGGAAATTCGCACAGTGGTTTGATAGAGCTAGCCGACTGGACCAAGTCTTTGATAGTCACGCTGGCAAATGCTTTCTCCGTCGCCGCGTAGGCTTTGTCAAGTTCGGCGTGCAGAGGACAAAGCGTCACGTGCGATTTCAGGCCAAGCGGACAGGTACGAATTCGCTCAATCGGTGCAACCGTATTAACGACATCCAATATGGATATTTTGCCTGTGGACTTGCAGAGCTCGTATCCACCGCCCGGCCCTGGGCGAGATCTAACGAGCCCGGCACCAGCTAAATCCTGCAAAACCCGGGTTAAATAACGCCTCGGAACCTTTGTCTGTTCCGCCAAATGATCGGCCGAAACGGGAGTTCCGGTCTGGCTGCCCATGCAGGCAACCGCGCGCAGTGCGTATTCGGCTGTCTTCGAAAGCATGAAATACCGCAAAAACAGAAAAAAGACTAAATAGTACACCTTGACGTGCAGATATAAACATATACCTTTAGATGTAGTAATGGATTTTAGCCTAGTTGCGGTCGTTGGGCAATCGCGAATGGCAACGTGGCGGATGCTGCCAGCATCCGAACAAAAACCCGTGGCGGATGCTGCCAGCAACCGAACAAAAACTCGTGGCGGATGCTGGCAGCATCCGAACAAAAACGGTGACTGCCAGAAGTCCGAGTCAACGCCCGCAGCGACGGCTACGAACGAACAAGGGAGATGTCGACCATGCGGTGTCGCAAATTAGCCTTAACAACTATAGCTACCTTCGGAATGATTTTTGTTGGCCTGCGATTGTGGGCTCAACAAGATAGCTTTGAAAGGCCGCCCATCGATTATTTGAATGCGGATGTCCATGATCTTGTAGCGGAACTTGCTGCGAAGTTAGAATCGGGCGACAAGAAGCTCGACTACGATAAGACTTTCGGCTATTTGAAGTCGGTGTTGAAAGCGCTTGATGTTCCTATCAGCTCGCAGACGCTTGTGTTCTCCAAGACAAGTTTGCAATTGCAAAAAATTTCACCCCGTAGGCCTCGATCCCTTTACTTCAATGACGAAGTTTACGTCGGTTTCTGTCAGCAAGGAGATGTAATGGAGTTTGCCGCAACGGATGCCAAGCAAGGTGCGACGTTTTATACGCTTGAGCAGCTAGACGACGGCAAGCCCAAGATCGTACGCGATAGGGGAGTTTGCCTGTCCTGTCATGCATCGAACCGAACCCAAAACGTGCCAGGCTATTTGGTTCGCAGTGTGTTTACCGATGTTGCGGGTCAGCCAAAACTAGGCAGCAAAACGTTTACAACGGACCATACCAGCGACATCAAAGACCGGTGGGGTGGCTGGTACGTAACTGGCCAGCATGGCTCCATGCGACATATGGGTAACACGTTGTGCAAGGGGGGCGAAAGCGATTTCGATCGCGACGCAGGAGCAAACGAAGTGGATTTAACGCGTCGCTTCCGAAGCGATTCGTACCTAAGTCCCCATAGCGACATAGTAGCCCTCATGGTTTTGGAGCATCAAACCCAGATGCACAATGCGATCGCGGCCGCCAATTATGAGACCCGGCAAGCAATATACCAGTCCTACCAGATGAACGACATTCTAACGCGTCCGAAGGATTACCTCAGTGATAGTGCCAAGCGCCGCGTCACTGCCTCGGCCGATCGCGTTCTAAAGTACCTGCTAATGTGCGATGAGTTTCGATTGACGGACACCGTATCTGGCTCAACCCAATTTGCGGAGGAATTTTCTGCTCGCGGAAAAAAAGATTCCAAAGGTAGGTCGCTCCGCGACTTTGACCTGAAGGCACGAATGTTCAAATACCCATGTAGTTACTTGATTGACTCGGACGCGTTTAGTGGACTACCATACGAGGTACTCTCGGAAATCATTCCACGATTGATTGCGATTTTAGAGGGGCGCGACAAATCAAAAGAATATGCTCATCTGTCACCCGAAATACGACGCGATATTTTGGAAATCCTGCGTGAGACCGAGCCTCAGCTGTTTTATTCTTCGCAAGAACGCAGCTAGCCGTCTGCCTATGTGCACTCGCCAAATGATAAACATTATGTGCACAACACACGGCCCAGGGGGCCATGCTACTTGTGACCTGACAACGGGTCCGACTCGAGCAGCCACCAGCGCGGTTTCATGACGCCTCGTTTTAAGCCAAAGCTCTTCGTCGCAACTTGACTAATCAATTGAGAGATCTCAGTTGGCGAATCGCTAATGATAAATCGGTCCACATCTTTTTGGTCGATTGTTTTTTGAGCCACCATCGTGTTCTCAAGGTAGTCGCTCAAAGGCTTCCAATAATCGACTCCAACCAAGACCATAGGGAACTGTCTGATTTTCGCGGTTTGGACCAGTGTTGCGATTTCAAACAATTCGTCCATAGTCCCAAAACCACCAGGCATAGCGACGAAGGCGTACGAGTATTTTGCCAACATCAGTTTACGAACAAAGAAATAGTTAAACTCGACGAAATAGTCCAAATAGGGGTTAGGATGTTGCTCCATCGGTAAAACGATGTTGCAACCAACACTTCGGCCATGGACATCCTTTGCTCCACGATTGGCTGCCTCCATGATTCCCGGCCCGCCACCTGTCATTACCGTGAATCCAGCTTTCGCTACTTCGGAACCGACTGCTCGCGCTAGTGCATAGTACGGATGCGATTCCGGAAAGCGAGCAGAACCGAAAACAGTTACACAAGGGCCGACGAAATGGAGTTTCCGAAATCCATGAATGATCTCGCGGAAGATTCGAATTGCGCGCACGAGCTCTTTGAATCGGCTCATTGGCCCTTCCAAGAATAGTCGTTCCTCTTTCGCTTCTTTTGTTTCGCGCCCCTCAGCTAGTGACGCCGCGTCCGATGGTGTTGCCAATTGATTCATGCTGTCTACTTCATCCT
>JANLRK010000362.1:0-9008 GCA_031361585.1 Pirellula sp.
GAATCGTTGTAGTCCTTTGCCGAATCACAACCCGACGTGTAAGGGAGGAGTTCGCGAATACCTCTTGATCAATCTGAGCTTTACTATGGTACTAGTTGGAGCCATGCAGCTATTTGTTAGTACGATTGGATGCGACATGAACGCTCAAACGACGTCGAGCATTTGGACGGCGATAGATCAAGACGACGCGACAGCCATCGCAAAGATCGTCAAGAATGGGATAGATCTAAACAAAGTAGGCCTATTCACTCGTCAAACACCGCTTGAGTACGCCCTTGCGAAACGCAAGAAAGATGCGTTTAAAGCGTTGCTCGAGGGCGGCGCTGATCCGGATTTCTTTTTGCTTAGCAAGCAGACGGTCACCTTTCATTGCGCCCTGCGAGACGATAGCTATTGGCTTAAGCAGGTACTCGCACATGGCGCTGATCCCAATTTATGGACCCGAACACATCGAAATAATGCAGGCACTCCACTTGACGCAACATTTGGCTACAACGAGTCTCCAAAGAGCGTTGAGAATGCAAAGTTACTGATTGATAGCGGCGCTAGTCTTAATTCGAACATAAGCGGTCGAGAAACCCCATTATCCTTGTTTGCGATGAATTCCGGTTGGAAGGTAGTTCTATATCTTTTGGAGAAGGGAGCGGACCCGCATATTGGACCGGAGGCAAATGTATTTTTCACGCATTTGCAGAACCCAGGTAATTTCTTAGCCAAGGATCCTGATTTTCAGGCGGTGGAAGCGAAGCTCGTCGAGATGAATTTGGATGTATCGAAAGCCAAGTGGAACGGCACAAAATGGGACATCCCAAACCTGCGCTAAGCGAATAAGGGGTCAGGTCTCTTTTTTTGCATATCAAGTTTCAAGTTTAAGCGGAGTACGAGATTCATGCCACGTCCACCTCGCGCCGATGAAGCCTTTGGGATTTACCATGCTCTGAATCGTGGGAACCTCCGAGCAACGATTTTTCAAAAGGAGGGCGACTATATTGCCTTCGAGAAGATACTTGGCGAGGGATTAGAACTATACGAAATCGAATTGTTAAGCTATCAGCTGATGCCAAACCATTATCATTTCGTATTACGTCCCTTGGTCGATGGGGAAATGAGTCGTTTTATGAAATGGATTGGTGGCACGCACACGATGCGATATCATGCTCACTACGCCACCGGAGGACTCGGGCATGTCTATCAGCAACGGTTCAAGAGCTTTCCGGTTCAAAGCGACGAACATTTTCTCGTTGTTTGTCGTTATGTCGAAAGGAACGCACTCCGAGCAGGATTGGTTGAACGAGCGGAACATTGGCGTTGGGGTTCCTTGTGGCGGTGGCTCCAGAAACCAGAGCCTGAACCGAAGTTTTTGTCAGCTTGGCCAATCCCGAGACTTCCAAACTGGACGCAACGAGTGAACGAATCGCTGAATGACAAAGAACTAGAGGCAGTTAGAAGATGTGTTCACCGAGGGCAACCTTATGGAAACGAAGGCTGGACAGAATCCATTGCTCGACGGCTGAATCTAGAATCTACCATGCGACCGCGAGGTCGACCAAAAAACAAACAAGGATGATGCATGATGCTGACGGAACGAAAAGAGACCTGACCCCTTTACGTCGACGCTCGGGCATCGGGCACCAATTACCGATTCGGTTCGCCGCCATTTCGCGTCAGTTTGGCACGTAATTGTTGTGTTGTCTGCGCCGAAAGATCCAAGAATTGGACGGAACCGTTCGCGTATGCGACATAGACGCCGGTTGGATCAATGGAACCTGAAAATCTCGGAATTACGTCCGGCGTTGAATTGCCTAGGAAGAGTTCTTCAGGCTTGGTCCAAGGTACAGAGTCCGCGTGCTCCAAGGCCAGGATTGTATTCGCCGCGCCATCCGTAATATCGGCAAAAGTCAGGTTGGTCGCGGGATCTGGAAAGAGGGTGCTGGCACCGGTTACGATGCGAATATGAGTCAAGCCTACTGAAGGTTTCAAGCCCATGATAATGTCGTCATCGGTGCCACGTCGATGTGGACCGGATTCAACGGCATCGACTAACGGCAGGGCGAACACATCTGGAATATTGGCCAAGAGTGGCTTATTGTGCGGGCTGTCCCAAGGCTCGTCGAGATGAAATTTCCCGTACAGTTCCCCTGATCGAAGAAAGGGAAGTAAGGCGACGCGCCAGGAAAGGAGTGGACGACCCTCCTTCGAAGTAATGGCTGCGCTGGGAAGTTTTTTAAATGCTGAATGATAATTATGAAATGCGATCGCTACTTCCTTTAGTCGGTTTGACATAAGCGTGCGGCGATCTGCCAGTGCTGCGAACCGCCTAGCTTCAGTAATGCTGTTCGAAGTCTGCGGCGAAGGAAGTCGACCGACGCGCTCCGCCAATGGTAAGGTGTGGGTGGATAGTGCCTGAGCCAAACTTTTCCAAGGGCGAGGCCAATTAAGCGCCTGTTCGCGAGGCACCCCGGTTTTCAAATCCCATAATTCCAGCAAACTGGCAGTCGTAGCGATTGCCAACGACTGCCCATCTTTGGTGAGCCAGGCTCCATATTCTGGGGATACGTCTAGGTCGACAGCTCGTTGAAGTTCTCCTGTAATGACGTTCCAAAACTTCACCCCATCCGATCGGCCAACAGTCACTAACGTCCGGCCATCGATTGAAAAGTCGACTCGGGCGTGGCCGAGAGAATGACCATCACACTGTGTGAGTACTTCTCCTGTCGCGACTTTGACGATATATGTGACCGGGCCCGCTTGCGATTTTGACAGAGTACTGATGGATTCTGCCACGGCCATAAGTTGGCTGTCAGGTGAAAATGCAACATCCGCAATAGCTTGTTGATGAATGTTCACTTCACGAAACAACTTCCCATCCTGAATATTGAGGAGTTGGATTTTTCCCTTGGAATCAGCAAGATCCGACACTCCAACAACCGCTAGAATTCGGCCATCTGGCGACCACTTTAAACTGCTGATGGCCACGAATTCCGTAGTTGATTTGATGCCCAATTTTTTTGTTTGCGAGTCATAGACGCGAACCTGCTGTGTGCCGAACGGAATGCCGACGGCGAGCGCGACCGCGTCACCAGCCGCAGAGTATGCGACTTTCCAACCAATTTCGGAATCGCCCAACTTTGAACTATGGATCAATTCGCCGGATCGCGGATCCCACCAATGCATGAGTTCGGTTCCGGTGGTCACCATTTGTGAACCATCCGCAGCGACCGCCAGTGACTGAGTGAAGTCACCTGGGATGGACCATTTGCGGATCGAGCTGCCGTTCACGCCATCCCAGATGGTCACAAAATTATTCGACTGCAGACCAATCCATAGTGGTCGATCACCAGAAATGAAACCCACGTCTTTGAGTTGGGCGCAGTGTTCCGCACGTAGCACTATACGATCGGCGGTCAAGGCAGCGTCCCAGACGAAAATCTCGGAGGGTGCATCGCCAACAACTGGGCCACCGACCGTGATAAGTTTCGTGCCATCTTGGGAGAACATTGCGGTAGTCACTGGGTGCTGATGTCCGCGTAATGTCAGTAACAACTCACCCCCGTCCATATCCCAAATCTTGACAAATTGATCGCGACCGGCTGAAACCAGTCGTTCACCATCTGGAGAGATGGCGACAGCCATCACCGGCCCTACGTGACCGGGGATTGAAAGGCGTTGAGCGCCGTCGCTGGTTTGCAATACCTTAATCTCACCACCTGCAAAATAGAATCCGCTACCAGCCGCCAATTGCGTGCCGTCTGGTGAGAACGCGACTCGCGCAACCTTCTGTCCGAAGCCTTTGATGTCATGCCTGACCTTTCCCGTTTCCGCATTCCATAGGCGAAGTCGGCCCAATTGATCCGCCCAGCCTCCACTGATCGCCAAAGTTGTGCCGTCGGGCGAGAATGTCAGTCCGTGAATTTCATTGATTTCTCCCGGCACTATCCGAAGTCGACGACCAGTGGCAGTTTCCCAATAGATCACGTCGCCGAATGACGGCGCGTTGCCATCACCGGTCAGCAGTACGGAACCGTCCGGCGAAAACGTCAAAGCTCTCACGGTCGTTCTGAAGCCTTCCAAAACGAATCGCAAACGGCCGGTCTCGATTTCACGGACAACGACTGTCGAGGCTCTCGTCAACGCACCATCCGCCGATGCGATCAGTTGTCCGTCAGGGCTAAAAGCGATGGCGGTCACAGGTTGCTGGTGATCACTAAAACTTTGGAAGGGATCGTTTCCCGTTCGAGCCAAATCCCATAATCGAATCTGCCCGTCCTGCCCTCCGCCCGCCACAACGGGACCATTGGGAGCAACCGCTAGTGCATTGATCGCACCAATTTGACCGCTTAATTTCCGATAAGATCGGCCACCTTCCGCAAGTGACCACCGTTTTATCACACGCTCACTACCAGCCGAAACCACGGTCGCCTGTCCATCCTGCCGATCGAACGCAACTGTAGCGAGATCTCCGCGATGCCCGAGAAAAACCGCGGTCTGACGTCCACTGTCCAACTCCCAGACTCGTACAGATTGATCAACACCGACCGAAGCCATTTGCCCGCCATCCGCAGAAAATGCCAAGGCTGACACCGCACCGTGATGTCCCGTAAGTTCACGTCGCAGCTTTCCCGAGTTGACTTCGTAAAACTGAATAGAACCGCTAAGTGTCATCGTTGCGATAGTCGTCTCCTCCGCTGAAGTTGAAATTCCGGTAGTCAATGCGCCCGTTCCAACCGACCATTCCATTTGTTTCGAATTCACCTGGTAGGCCTCCAACTTGGGGAGCGTTTTCGTCGTTCCATTTTCAACAAGGATTTCATTGCCCGCGACAATCAGCAAGTCGCCGTTCGAGGAGAATGTCAATTGAGCTCCCGAATTCAGCGGTGTTGTTATGATAGTCGGCTCGGTCATACGCGCGGACAAATTCCAAAGTCGAATCTCACCCGGCTTGCTCAGTTTTGCGAAGGATACGGCAGGCTTGATGGCCAGTCGTTCCGCGTTCTCTGATAGCGCAATCGAGGAAATGCCTGAGTCCGAGATTTCGGCCTCGAAAAAGACCTTGAGCTCGGCAGCACTCCAGACACGTACCCTGCCGCAAATGATCGACTTACCATCAATTACCTTTGTTTCCTGTGACGCCACGGCCAGTACTTGACCATCGCGAGTCGCAGCGCAATGACTGAACGGCACTCCGGCGTTCCACACCACTTGCGATCCTTCCGAACTATCCTGTGGCCAATGCCTAATCACCCCCTCCTGTCCAACGCTCAGTAAATCTCCGTTTGCCCGAGGTACTAGTTTGAGAATCGCACCTTGATGACCGATCAACGAGGCTTGCTGATGTTCGGCCATACGCCGAAGTAGGTGCCACTCAAAACCACGTCGGTCTCGTGCGATCACTTGCCCAGGCGCGAGCCGTTCGAGCAATTGGCGGTATCGCGAATAGTCGTGAGTGTCCCAAGCATTCTGAGCAAGCGTCAAAGTCGCGGATGCGAATTGTCGTTCGGCGGCAGATCGCTCTTGCTCAGCAATAACCTTCTGCCTGGACTCGGACTCCGCAAGCCGCAGGCTCGTTTCAGCAAGTGTAGATTTCTCGTCCGCCAATATCGATTTCTCATTAGCCAAAATCGTGGCAGCAAGTGCTTGTCGGGTAATGATCGACTTTTGATTGTTGATCGAGAACGCGGCGAACGTGGCCACCGTTGCCACGACGATCAGCGAAAGACTTCCGATCTGAACAAGAGCCCGGTTCTTGCGTCCCCAGCGGTAGAGGCGCCCACTGAGCGTATCGGGAGCGGCGGCAATCGATTCGTCCGCTAACCAGTGTTCCAAGTCATCCATCAGCGTCTTTGCGCTTAAGTACCGATCTTCCGGCCTCAATGCCATCGCCTTCAGGCAGATTGCCTCCAAAGCGCGAGGAACCGCGCTGTGTTGTTTCCGTAACGATTGGACTTGCCCCAGTCGAACTTGAATTAAAACCTGTTCTAAGGTTCCGTCGAATGGTGGCTTGCCGGTTAACAGATGATACAAAGTGGCTCCCAGGCTGTAGATGTCGGTGGCCGGGCCAAGTTCTTCGAGTTTTCCAGCCGCCTGCTCAGGACTCATATAGGCAGGCGTCCCAAACGCACTGCCAGCTTGGGTCACTCTGGAACTTCTCAATGACGTCAGCGGAATCAGCAGTCCTTCATCGGATTGAATCTCCTTCCTCCCGATTAGCTTTGCCAATCCCCAATCAACGACTAACGTCTCCCCGAATTTTCCCAGCATGATGTTTCCAGGTTTCAGGTCCCGATGTAGTACTCCGCGACAGTGAGCGTATTCCATCGCATTACATACATCGATGAACCGCCGCAAAAGTTGACGCAAGGCAAGCTGAATTTTGCTGGGGTCTTTTCGATCGGGATTGTCACGTCGATGAAACCCTTGGATGGCTTCTTTCAAGCTGACGCCTCGGATGAAGCGCATGGCATAAAACGGGCGGCCGTCGCTGTATTTTCCCAATCCGTAGACTGGCACGATACCGGGATGCTCTAGACCTCCGGTGATTTCGGCTTCAAGAACGAACCGCTCTCGGCTCTCAGGAATATCGGCGAAAACTGCTTGAATCTCTTTGAGAGCAACCTCACGATGCAGTTCCCGATCCATCGCGACCGAAACCTCTCCAAGCCCCCCCTTTGCATGCGGCCGTAGGCTATGATAACGCAGTCCAGATCCTGCGGAAATCGATTTGACTTGAATATCCAACGAATCGGCTGGTAGGCTTTGTCCATTGGCGGTGAGTTGTTCTGCAGGCCCGAAATAGTCCTGTGTCGCTGTTTGCAATACGGCTTTCAGCTCATTGTCTTTTAGACCTGCCAGCAATTGATTGATGGAACTGATCGATGCGAAATTCTGGACTGAGTACTGTCCGTGGATTTCCGCCTGCACAGCTACGATCTGTTGCAGTTGCCCCTGCCGCTCTGCGGACAACGCCTTCTGTTCGATGAGGATGTCTTCCAGCGCCCGCTGTTTGTCTAGTATCCAGACACTGAACGCTGAAATAAATTGATCGCAGGTAATGAAGCCATTCTGCAGGGCCAGCAGGCCAAACAGCACGTTCCGGTCCGATACGGCTTGCGACATTCTGAAGACTCCCATGAGACCAGTTTCTGCGGCCTGCCCGCATCATTAGGATACATTGAACACAGTTTAACCGAACTGATGAGAGAGCGACAACCGTAATGGAATTCCGTTTTGCTGTTGCGTCACAAACCAAGTTACCAAAATCGCAGACGAATCTCAAAAACTTGATTCGCAAATGCAACCGGACGCGGTCTCTCGTCCGCAACTTCTCTTGCGGGAACCTTCGTTGGGGTCAAACTCGGGATTCGGGATTCAGTGTTGCGAATGCGAGAATGCCACCGCGCTGAACAGGCGGCGACAGCGATGCATCCAACGAATAGGTTTCGACGGTCGCTGCCGCATGTATGAGTCAACTCTTGAAACTCTTGGGGCCAGCTTGGCTAAGCGGTTGCATTCCTTTCGCTACCTCGGTGTCTCTCACGAGGGTCGAGTGGGTGCACCGCTCAATGAGACCATACATCGATTCGTCTACGATCATTAGCTCGTAGTTTCCGACGGCCTGACGCCCACTGACGTTTTATGGAAAATTGATTCAGGAAGGCGCGGCTCCTCCTTGATCGCGTCGAAAGACAAACTCTTCATCACCTCAGGGCATTGTTGCGGCCTGACGCTATTATCGCGATTCGACTTTTAATTCGGCAAATCGCTTTCGCATTTCTCCAAGAACCTTTTCGTGCATTGGATCAGCAACCAGGTCATTCTCCTCCAATGGATCGTTCCTTAAATCGAATAGTTGCTCTTGCCTAAAATCTGGCCAATAAAAGTACTTCCAGTCTTTCCTAACCAGTGCCTCCGAGCTGGGGATAAAGTCGATGTCCTTAATCGTTGCATGCTCGTAGAAGTACTCGTTGCGCCAAACGGGTTGCTCGATGCCTTGATAGAGAGCGGCAAAGTTCTTGCCTTGCATTCTTGGCGGAACGGCTAACTTTGCGGCCGTCAGGATGGTTGGAGCCAGATCTGCATTCAACGTTAACGCATCGTGTGTCTGCCCAGATCGATTGGCTGGCATGCGAGGGTCATGCACGATCAGCGGAACTCGGATACTCTCTTGGTGCGGATACCACTTGTCAGCCAAACCGTGCTCAGCGTGAAAGTATCCATTGTCGGTTGTGAAGATAACTAACGTATTCTCGTACAATCCCTGGGACTTCAGTTCGGCGATGACTTTGCCGCAGGTCGCATCGACCTCCGAAGCCAGTCGGTAGTAGTTCTTCATGTACTCCTGATAGCGCTCTGGGGTGTCAAATCGCCAATGCCACCGATTTCGTCCTTCGTTTTTTTCATTGGCAATAAAGGGTGGTAGTCTTTTAAAATACTCGTCTCCTGATGTTTTCGGAATAGGTACGGTAACGCCTTCGTAAAGCGACATGCTTTGCGGTTGTGGTAGATATTGCTTTGGGTTTCCATCCTCGGCATGTGTAGCGAAGAATGCCAGGGTCAAACAGAACGGTTTGCCGGTAGGCTTCGAACGCAAGAACTCCATTGCATCATTTTCATTCTTCTGCGTCACATGGATCGGTGTTCCATCTTTTTGTTTCATCCAATGGGTACCCGCATAAGATCGACCGAAGTCGAAATGCTCTGTTGGGAACTTGCCATTATGCCATTTCCCGACATGCCCTACAGTGTAACCATTGGCCCTAAGAATTCCGGGATAAGTCTCTGACCATGGCGTTTCGAACGCGTCGAAAGCTTTGTTGCCATGTCGGGACATCCATTGGCCAGTAAAAAGTGTGGCGCGACTCACGCCACAGATAGAAGTCGTCACGCAATTGTGGGTAAATCGAATTCCCTCTTTTGCAAGCTGATCCAAGTTTGGCGTCTTTACCACAGGATTTCCAGCGCAACCAAGGGTGTCATGCCGCCAATCATCAGCAAACAAAACGACGATATTC
>JANLRK010000370.1:0-2759 GCA_031361585.1 Pirellula sp.
CAATCGTTAATCGCCCATCGCGTTTCAGGTATACGCGTATCAGGTATATTTGTCTTCGCGTACGACCTGGACTTCGCTCATAAAAGCAATGACCGCATAGCGAGGGAAAAAATCCTGCTGAAGAGCGGTCAAGATCTTGTCTGCCGTTTCCCGCTTGGCGATGACTTCAATTTTGATATTGTCACCGAGAATCTCGCTGACTCGCCGCTGGCGAGATCCTTCGCCAGAAACTTCTGTGATAGTGAAACCTTTGGCTCCAGCATGGCGAATCTCGTGAATCAGCCGATCTTTGAGTAGAGCCTCAGCAACAATCGTCAACAACGTCAGCGTAGAGGTGTTCATGGAGAGTCAATGTCCAGCCATGGTTAAAGCCATTCGAAAGTACAGGGGAATTCCAACTAGAAGATTGAAAGGGAAGGTAATCGCAAGAGCCGCTGTTAAGTAAAATGTCGGGTTTGCTTCGGGCAATGTCATTCTCACCGCCGGTGGTGCGGCAATGTAGCTGGCGCTGGCTGCCATGGTTCCCAAGACGGTACAACTCCCTGCGTCAAGTCCTGCCAATGATCCCAGATAGACGCCCAGTGCACCATGACCAATCGGCGCAAGGATTCCGAAAGCGATCAAAAACGCGCCAGCGTGTTTCAGATCGGCTAGTCGCGAACCAGCCACCAATCCCATCTCAAGCAAGAACAGCGTCAAGGCACCCTTAAACATCCATTCTCCTTTGTCGAAAAACGGTTTCACGGAAGCGTAGCCTTCGTACCTAATAATGAAACCAATGACCATGCCACCAACCAGCAAAACCATAGAACGCGCCGTCAGCAATTCATGCCAAACCGCACAGAGCGAAGAGTTGGTCGCATCAAGTGTACGACTTCCAGAAGCACTGTCCTTATCTCGTTTTGACTTTGCCATGCCAAGGACACCAATGGCCAACGCGATTTGAATCCCAGGAATTTCTAAAAGAGTCAGCAGCGTCGGCATAAATGGGGCGACGGCTCCTTCACCCAAATTGGCAAACACGAACTTCTCGGCTGCAATAAAAGTGACAGCAGAAACAGAGCCGTAGTGAGCGGCGATGCCGGCCGCATCGGCAATCGAGAATCGCCCCAAATAGCGCAGCGACAGGAAAGAACTGACGGGCGTAATGCACCCTAGGGCGATCGTCACGATCGCTGGAAATAAGAGTTGCTGCCACTGGCTATGGGAAAGCTCTACGCCACCTTTAAGGCCCAGGGCAAACAAAAGATAGATGGATAGCGTTGTATAAAGATCGCGGGGGATCGCCATTTCGCTCTTGATCAAGCGACAGACTATACCGAATGCAAAAGCCAAAACCATCGGGGAGCAGATGTTGGACTGAAACATTTGGAAAAGTGTCATGATTGAATTCAGCTTTCAAGTTGTGGCAATTCGACTCGAGCGACCTTACCGGTACTCAGATCATAAACACCGCCAGCAATCACGAGCTTTTTCTCGCGAACGAGTTTGGCGATCACAGGGGACGATTCGGCAAGAGTCGTCGCTTGATTTCGAACGTTGACCTCAACCGCTTTAGCAAGATCACCCTTGGCTTCTTTTGCAGCCGGACGAATGTGCTGAAAGAGTCCGCTGATCTGTCCGGGCACTTCATCGGCTTTGATGGTTGCCGTGACGGCTCCGCAATTGGAATGTCCGAGTACAAAGAGAACCTTAGCTCCCAGCACAAGCGTGCCGAACTCCAGACTACCGACGTTTTCACTCGAAGCGATGTTGCCTGCGATGCGCGTGACGAATAGATCGCCAAAACCCTGATCAAACACGATCTCAATCGGCACTCGCGAGTCGGCACAGCCTAGAAAAGCGGCAAAGGGCTTTTGTTCTTTCGCTACGGCTCGGACTCGTTCGATATTGCGATGCTTTGCTAATGGTTCGCCCTTTGCAAAACGTGCATTCCCTGCATACAGATAGGCCAACACATCCGCTGGCGAGGCATCCATGGACAATCCTTCTTCAGCGCCAGCACAGCTATTCCCCGCAAGCCATCCACTCGCCCAGAGTGCTAAGCCAGTCCTTAGTATTCCTCGGCGATTGACAAGCCTCTTTTCGCATTGCGAAATGACTGCACTGCGTCCAAACGCTTGATGCTCCATTATTTGTGTGGATTTTTTTCTCGGTCGAAAATTGGAGAACATGAACCGGGACCTCCTGCCATGACAATAAAAGCACGATTTGCGTATCGTGTATTGTATAGCGTATGTAAGGAGGGCCGGCAATACAAAAATCGGAAAGTTTTACAAATCCTTTCGTTTGGCTGCGTACTTAGTTTTGCCGGTTTTATTTAGTCGGCCAACGATGCGACGGACGTGGATACGTGGTGTGAAACGCGCGGCAATTAGCGAATACAGCTTTGTCGGATCGCTCTTTTTCAGCAGGAATATGGCGAACTTGTCCTTGTCTCGTTGCATGTCGACCGTGAACTCAGACATCGCTGTCACGCAGTTCCGGTACGATCCTTTTTTTCTATGGCCGTGGCGCCCAACCCGACTTCGCTGGTAAGGGCCTGACACTGGACCGCACGCTTCTCAGGTTTTTTGTTGATAAAAGCTATCGCGGACAACGACGAGAACATAAAATACATTTTATTGGGAGTCGCTACTATTGAATCTTTATATTTTTGGAATTGGATAGGAGTGTAACATACACCATGCGATTAAAAGTCATTGAATCGCGACGTAGGCAGGTTCGGCGAATGCTTTGGCACGGGCACGGCGACCTTC
>JANLRK010000408.1:0-12109 GCA_031361585.1 Pirellula sp.
GTGATCGCTCCGCACTCGCCCTATGCGGGCGGTCAAGTTTGGGGCAGCGATTTCCTGCCTGGATCGCATCAAGGTACGTTGGTGGTCCCGGGTCCGGAACCTGTAACCAACATTCAGCGTCGCGCGCCAAGTAGTAGGCTACAAGAGCTAGAACTCGCCGCCATGGCACGAATGAACCAACGGCACCTTGAGTCTCGAGCAAGCGATGGGCAACTTGCCGCTCGGATGACTTCGTTCGAAACGGCCTTCGGCATGCAGTCCGAGATGCCAGAGGTTTTCGACCTATCGCGAGAGAGCGATGAGACTTTGGCTCTGTATGGGCTTCAGCGTGGCAGCACTAGTGGCTTTGCTTGGCAGTGTCTCGTAGCGCGGCGGTTGGCTGAACGCGGAGTTCGTTTTGTTGAATTGATTGATGTTGGATCGTCGAACAATTGGGACGCACACGGTGACATGATGACGCATGCTCCATTGGCCAAGAATGTCGATCAACCCGTGGCTGGATTACTTCGAGATTTGAAGCGGCGAGGAATGCTGGACGACACGTTAGTGGTATGGACCAGTGAGTTTGGACGAACGCCATTTAACGCGACCGCAGGAGCGGCCGGTCGCGAACATCACCATTGGGTCTTCTCCTCGTGGTTAGCTGGTGCAGGAGTAAAGCCGGGAATTACCTATGGGGAATCGGACGAATATGGCATCGATGTGGCCAAGGATCCCGTCCATGTTCACGACTTTCATGCCACCATTTTGCACTTAATGGGATTGGACCACGAGCGATTGACATACCGGCATACTGGCCGCGACTATCGACTAACAGACGTAGCGGGACGGGTTGTAAAAGAGATTCTTGTGTAGGAACAGATTTGCACTGTTTAGCCTGGAGCAGAATAATCCAGCAGGTCAAGCCTGCGGTATTTTTGAATCCCACCGTCTTTGCCTGGCCCTTCTGTCCCTGCATTGCCAGCTAATGCATTGTCTACCAATTCAAGATCCTAGTGGCCGCGTTGCCAAAAAAGTATTAGTCCTTAGCGAATAGAGAGTAGTACATAACTAACTCCTTGTGCAAGCGTCCGATTCCCTCAGACCAGCCGCTTCCGCAAGCTTCCTATCCACAATGTGGACATAGCCGATCTTAGCGTCAAACGTCTTCCACAAATTGGTTCAAATCAATGTGAACTTGCTATCGCAGACGTGCTAAGGGCCGACCGATGCAGTCTAGAGGATTTCTGCTGTTTTTCGGTGGTCTTTGGAACGATTGACGCTAGGGAAGCTTTCGGACTTGTTACTCCTAAATCAGCTTATTTCCCAACGCTGCCTAGGTTGGCGGCGATCCCAACGCGTATTGTGCAGGCACTTCAAGTTGCGATTTGTAGTTGGCAGTTCGCAGTACTATCGCGTTCGGCCTACCTAACAGTTATCGCAACCGTCGCAATTTACGATATTCAGTTTTGGTTCGATGGAGAGGTAGAATTGGGCATCCGGTGGGCATCGGAGTTTCTACTTGGCAGAAGTCATGCAGGGAAAAGCGCCGATCCAAGAGCGGTTACTACGGCCGCGAACTAGGGAGATGGACTGGAGGGTGCAGTGGAGGATGTGGGAGAGGATTAAGACGTGCTAATAGACTTTCGATCCCACCAGAGATATTGCGTTCAAAACTCCAGCTTGACGAGTTCTCGTACGCAAAAGTCCTGAATGTCGTGACAAATAGCAAGGCGAAATGGTAGGCTATGGGTTGAAAAAGATGTTCTTGCCAATCACTTCTAAGTTCTAACTACATCTCCATGCCTCTCTACCGCAAGACCCGCTACATCGTCGTGTTTTTCATGGTGACACTCGCCATGGTCACCTATCTCGACCGCGCCTGCATCGGCGTGATGAGCGAGGCGATCCAGCGCGACCTGGGATTGACGAAATCGCAGATGGGCTATGTGTTCGCGGTGTTTTCTTTGGCCTATGCTGGCTTCGAGATTCCCACGGCGTGGTGGGCGGACCGGCACGGTGCGCGCACCGTGCTGACGCGGATCGTGTTGTGGTGGTCGGTGTTCACCATGGCCACCGCTGGGGCTTTCAATTACACCGCCTTATTGGTGACGCGTTTCATGTTCGGGGCTGGTGAGGCGGGCGCATGGCCCTGTGTGGCAAGGGTTTTTTCACGCTGGCTGCCGCATCGAGAGCGAGGCACGATCAAGGGCGTCTTCTTTGCCGGGGCTTACGCGGCGGGAGCGGTCACACCGGTACTGGTGGTGCATCTGATGAATGACTGGCACCTATCGTGGAGGACTATTCTGGTCGGCTTCGGAGCGATCGGATTTGTCTGGGCGTACTGGTTTTATCGTTGGTTCCGCGACGAGCCGGCGGAGCATCCTGCGGTGAGCGAGGAGGAGCGGGACCTAATCCTTGCGGACAGGCAGATGGATGCCCAGTTGCTGCGAGGCTGGCCGTACTGGTCGCGGTTGCTCGGCCAGCGGAACATGATCTTGCTGTGTTTGATGTATGTGCCAAATGCCGTGACGTTCTATTTTTGTATCACCTGGCTACCGACCTATCTGAAGGAGCATCACCACGCGGACAAATCCGAGATTGGTTTTCTGGCGGCGCTGCCATTGTTCCTCAGCGTGGGCACGCAATTCCTGGGTGGCTGGCTCTCAGACTGGATCGCGGCGCGATACGGTTTGGCGGCGGGCCGTCGGGTTCCGGGAGTGCTGGGCTACTCGCTGGCGGCGGTATTCGTCGTGATGGCGGTGTATTCGACTGGGCCACGGATGGCGGCCTTGTTCATTGCGCTGGCGGCGGCCTTCTGCATGCTGAGCACGGCGCCGGCCTGGGGCACGGTGCTAGACATCGGGCGCGAGCATTCGGCTGTGGTTGGGGCAACGATGAACACAGCCGGCCAAATTGGAGCGGTGATCAGCCCGATCGTGGTGGCGAAATCGGTGGAATGGTTCAATGACTGGAATTTCCCACTCTTGTTGTTGAGCGGCCTATTCGGGATCGGCGCGGTGTGCTGGTTGTTCATCGACCCCCGGCGAGCCGTATTCGAGAGCGGAGCTGAAGGCGATGTGACCGTCGTGCGATAGCGAAATTTTCCGCTCGGATCAGCAGCGGGAAGTTTATCTGCAACTGTCAACGTCATCGCGGATTCACGAATTCCGACTCCGTACATGCCGCTGAAAGTTTCGTTAGTTAGAGTTGTAATGGATCCATCATTTTGAAGGGCAAGCGTCTTATCTTCGATAAATGAATTGACCTCCGGCGATTCGAGTGGGATTGGGGTGAGTGATTGAGTCCCCGAGGCAGCGATCAACGCAGACGTCAACAACCTTCGAGTAGCCGGAGGGAATTTTGTCCCAAACCTTTCTCATCATAGCGGTAGAGCGCCTCGTAGAGCAGCGTTTCGCGTCCCGCTGAGTCATCAGCCTTTGGTCGTGATTTGAAAGCGTCCTGAATTTCTTGATACTAATGCTCAAAGGCTTCGGTAGTGGCGATTGGGCTCTCAAATCGCCGAGCAAATAACCCACGGCGAAAATCGCGAGGATGAAAACACTATTGCGCATTGTGCACCACGTACTAGAGAAAACAAAGGCAAAGCCGATACAGGCAGGAACCATGCGTCTACTGATGTTTCCATGCCCAAGATGCGCAAAAGCAGCCAATGCAACCAAGGCTACTAGGAGTCCCAACGCAAAGTAAAGATGGCCCCAAAGCCGATTCGAAATCCAACCATTCTTAGACGCGAGGTACGATGTTTGGACTATGGACTATCGAGGCTTCGGGAATAGCAAAGGGCCAAACAGTGAGGTCAATTTACATGCAGACGCTCAAATGGTTTACAAGGAAATTCTCAAGACGGAAAATATAGGAAACACCCTACTGGTCGCTTCCACATGCTGCTTGTACTAAGTATCCTTTTCTTATTGCCGAGCTGTTTCGCTACCGAAATCCGACCCATGAATACCTCCAATACGTGAAATGTCCCGTTCGCATCATCCAAAGACAAGTGACGAGAAGTGCCTTGATCAAGTCAGTATCGCCGGCCTGTCAAGATTGTTGACGCAAATCCCTCCGCATTAATCCACTTGCCACATGGTGCTCTATGTCCCTTACGATCGTCACGAATGAGCCGTGCTTTAATCCTGACGTCAATTCGACCGGCGATCGCCACCTCGGGACGCGTGACAGATTTAATCCTTCCATTCAATATGATTATCCCGGGAAGGCAATCGGTTGCCTTGAGGCGGCGAGAATGCTACAGAGTCGGACCCTTCCAGAAGCGTTCTCGACAATTTTGGGGCCGATCGTCGATGGCAATGGAAAAGCACTTGACCCGATAGGCTTGGTCACTTCGTCCCGAATGCCAGACCTGAAGGACCTTGAGCGTGGACACGATGAGCATTATCTTAGAAACCTTGCGGAGAGCGTCGTTCGATCCAAGGCTTGTGCCAATGCAGGAGGGAATCCATTCATATCTGATTTTGGTAAAGAAGCTGATATTACTCCCGGAACCCTGGATGCGGCCCGGCTCGCCGTGGGAGCGGCATACGATACCGTTGATATCCTACTGCAGTCGCCCAAAGAGGATACTGCTTTTGGGCTGGTATGGCCGCCAGGCCATCACGCCGAACGCGATCTGGCGATGGGCTTCTGTTACCTCTCTAATGCCGCTCTCGCAGCGCTCTACGCAAGGGATCACAAAGTTCAGCTCCGTCCAGGCCATCACAATAGGGTCGTAGTTATCGATATCGATCACCATCGAGGCAATGGAACCGCTGATATTCTTGCCAATCAGGCGGGCACACTCCTGATAGATGTTTCGTACCGCTCCTCTTACGACGAGAGTCGGCAACGCTTTACTGACGGGCGATATGATGCGATTCAAGACCGATATCTTCAAGCCGGGAATGAGTATCCATATTCGCGGCCAGATAAAGACTGGGGACTTGAGGCTCACCCAATGGCCATCGGGCCGAATATCGTGTCCGTCGAATTTGAAGGGGAGCAGAAGTCCAAAACGATTATGGAGCGATTTATTGGAGAGGTCATTCCCATCGTAAGGAACTTCAGCCCGGACTTGGTTTTGTGGTCTGTCGGCATAGACTCAGCGCTGGGCGATCCTATTGGCGGGCTTGGCAATCTACCCAGCTCATTTTACACGATGTTGAGAGGCCTCAGACTGGCGTTTCCAGATGCCAGACACGGAGGCCTTTTGGAGGGAGGTTATGATGAGCTTAGGTGGTACACGTGCTTGCCTCCAGCACTGCTTGCTCTTCATGACAATCCGAATGATACGGCTATCCGCTGTCGGGCCTTTGGCGTGTATCGGAAAGCATTTACCTTGTAATTCCAGATGGTTTATCAGGTGCGCCAATTGGGAGTATCTGACTAGCGACCTATTTGGAAGCTGACGAATCCGCCTGAATTCGCCGAAGTCGGACCATCCGAGGGGATATGGAGTCCTTCCAATTCGCGAAAGCTTAATCCTTCCTGTCTCTCGAAGTCAACGAGTATGTTCACATGGATGCGACATCACAGTGGAATTGGTCTAAATTTGCTTATCAAATCTTGTTTCAATTTATTCTTGAGGGTTCGCCAGTCGACGCCCAGCCTATGCAAGACTAGGTCAACCCTTTCGATTTACCACCGCGCCCGTAAACGAACCTTTGCAATGCCCGTACGGTAATGGTCAGCCAAGTTGACGAGTACCTTGGCCAAACTTTGGCCACTGAGGCAACGAGGGACAACTCCATGCCAATTGGATTCAGCTTTGAGCCGCAATAGATTCGATTCTTGCCACAGTCCGATAATTGCGTGCGGTCGCCGCGACCCCAAGATGTCTCTCTGCCGAGGTGGCAAGCTTTGACCCCCCAATCCCTCTGGCGCATGAAGGAAAATCACACTGCCTCTAAGCAGGTAAGTTTCAGTTGGAGTCTTGGCTTGGTCAAGCGCCTTGACATTGGGCTTGGCCGGTGGATTTTCGAGAAAGAAGAAGTGGAGCGATTTCGGATCCGAAACGGCATTAGGAAACGGATTCGCGTTGATGGCGTGTTGCAGCTCGTTGCTGCTGATGATTAGGTCTGAGGACCGAAGCCGCGTTGCCTGTCAATCCGTTCTGTGATCGTCTTCGCAAGGGCCTTTACATTCTTTTGTTCGGAGTCGAAAAGGACGTTCCCGCTTTGTATGTATGTGCGGATGTTTTCAAGCTTTAACGCTTTGAGATCGCTTACTAGCTCTTTCATCGGGAGAATATTGTTTGTACCAACATTGATCCCACGGAAGAGAGCAATCCATCTTTGCATTTATTTTCCTCGTGGGTAGCTTAAGCGGGATAACTTGTTATCATCCCGGTGTTGGACAGTTATCACTGAAGTCTGGGAAGTTTCCCTTCCCAGTTCAATTATTGAACTTCAGTCTAGCCGATCCAGCAGGAGTAGTCGAATCGGCCGGAGCCAATCTCCACCTTGTTTTGAATAAAACTGTGGAAGACGCTTTGAGCTAACTCTGCGTTGCACCGAAGTGAATTCGCTTGTTTCAAGAGTTTCCGCCATCGCTGCACGGATCGAGGCGTAAGAGATTGTGGTCAGACTCGCGTCGTCAGGCAGTGTTTTCTTCTTGGCACCGATCCCTTATACCGGCAAAAACCACGATCACCGTAAAGGATGAATCGAGGACCAACTTAAACGTTAGGCTGCACATTTTGGCATCGATTTGCTTTCCAAGGCGATTCTATCGAACCACTGTCGATGCTAATCATTTACCCCGCATTAAAATTCAATTATGCCCACTCACGGTTTGGCACGAATAGCACTTTGGACTTTGTCGATCGCGTTCATCTGCGAGAATCGGCTTTTGGCGCAACAACCGAGCAACTCAGCCGGTACTGTCGCCAATTCTCTTCAGATCGCGGGTCTTTCAAGAGCACAGCATAGTCGACCTCAAGCGGGCAACATGTTGGCTCTGAATGTGCATGTCCGCAACAGTGGCCAGCAGTTGGCAACAGCAGAATTGGTCGGTCGCATCAAAGGCCAACCCGGCGAAGAAGATCGACGAAAGATTGAGGTTCTTCCCGGAAAATCGGACATCTACGAACTGGACCTGAGGGTTCTGCCATCGAATCGGCAGAAAAAGATCGAAGCGGTCGTAACTTTGAATGCCATCGAGAATGGACGCGAAGTGTTGTTGACACGCGGCGACGCCCCGGTCTCGCAATCCGTTGTCATGGACTTAGTCAGTGATTCTTCTCGGACAGCAATTGCGCTGGACGCCGATCCTCCTGAACAACTATTCTGGCGTTGGCCTCGCACCCCAACCTACGCGTCCTATGAACTGGTGCTCGCAAGCCGTATTGATGCGGGTCTGTCGAGAGTATGCGTGACGCTGGATGGATTGCCACTACCTATCCATCTTTCGGACTGGCAGGGCATCGACGTAATCGTGATTGGTAATCCAGAGGTATTGAAGGACAGTTCATCGATCGGCGCATTGCAGCAATTCATGCACCATGGAGGACGCATTTGGGTTATCCTCGACAAAGTCGATACGAGTCTCATTGAGCCACTACTGGAACGAAACCAGCAATGCCAAACCTTGGATGTGGTTGAAACGAATCATTTTGAAATCACGATTCCCGGCTCCATTGATTTTTCCGCTGAAGCTCGAACCATCGATTCCGATAAGCCTGTAAAACTGAAACGCGTCGTACAACATGGCGGTCGTGTGACACATGCTGTCGACGGTTGGCCGGCAGCCATCGCGTGGCCCGTCAGCCAGGGCGAATTGTTTGTGACCGCATTGGAGAGTCATGGTTGGTTAACTCCACGGGAGACTCTAACGTCGGTGGATTCGGACCATTCTTCCAAATTTAGTTTGCCCGTGTGGGGGAACCCCTTAGCGCTTAAGGTTCATGAACCCAAACACGATACTCGGCTGGTCGATGACGAGCTGCAATACCCATTGGCACACATAGGCAACCCAACCGTTCCCCGTAGTTTGGTCTCGACGATTCTGGCTGCCTTTTGTGCAGTTTTAGTCTTGATCGGTGTGTGGCGTTGGTTGGCAGGCGAGTTGAGATGGATGGGAATACTGGCTCCAACCCTGGCATTGATTGCTTCCGTTCCGCTCATTATGGTGGCAGTCGTCCAACGACGCGAAATGTTCGATATGGTTTCCATGCTGCAGATCCTAACCTATAGTTCACAAGGTTGTGGCGTCCTGAATGAGAAGGCGGCGGTATATGCCAGCAGCAGTCGCAAGATGGAACTGCATGGCAATGCCGATGGATTTGCCCTGCCCTCTCCCACGATTGAAAGCGGTATTCGCTCATTGACCACCGCGGACTTCGAGAAGTGGAGCCTATCCAACGACGCTTGGCCGACTGGAACTTGGCGATACAGCACGGAAATGGCTTTGGATAGCGGAAACTTTACTGCAAGAGGGGTGTTGAGCAATCAGGGGCTAACGGTCGAACTGCCATCCCATTTCAAATTCCCATTAGAGGATGCAATAATCGGATACGCGCCAGGAACGCCGAGCATCGGCAAAGCAATGCAAGGAAACAGGAGTTGGCAAATCGACGGATCGTTGCCCGCTGGCGGAGATCGCTGGACCGGCGAATCATTTCTAAGCGAAGAGCAGTTACGTCGGGCAGCCATTTACCAAGACATATTCAATGTACGAAACCCGCGGAGGCCTCCCACCCGTTCGTTATTTGGATGGACCGATATTCAAGGTCAAGGTGCCACGTGGGATGTGGATTTAGTTCGACGCGGATCAGCCTTGGTCTCGCTACCCATCGAACTAGTGACCCCCGAGGTGGGCACGGACGTTTTCATTCCTTATCCACTGATTCGCATTGAGCAATCGGCAACGAGTTCGAACTCGATGTACAACGCTAGCCGAGCCAAATGGATCGAGGAGTCTTCTCTTGATACCCAAGCCATTGTTGCCTTTTCGTTGCCACCCGAAGTCGTACCGCTTGCTGCCTCCAAGATTGATATTGAGTGGGACATCAAAGCGCCTCAGCGCCGTGCCCAACTATACTGGACCAAGGGTGGCCAGCGAATCGATATCGTCAACCTCAACGAACCGTCACTGCCCTGGCGAGGTACAATTGAAAACGCTGAGGTTCTCAACGATTTAAGCGATGGTTGGCTCGAACTTCACGTTGACGTCACGAACCATCAAGCTAAAGATCTTCAATCTCAAAACCGATTCGTCAGTTGGAGACTGAAACACTTGAAATTGTCCGTCGCGGGCCGAACCCTACCTCGAAGCAACATCGCGACGCTCCCACAGTTAGGACGTGGCGATTGACTCGCCCAGACTAGAACATGAAACCCAATTTTGATAATGCAACCGATAGGACTAACGGGATGCTATGTAGAGCTGCACTTATTGCATTGGTCGTCTGCGCGAATGTCACCTGCGGATGGTCTGAAGAAACTCGGCCAATGCAACATAGTTGGGAAGTTGATCCCAAGCTGACTGAGGACGATATCTGGGACAACTGGGAACGTCGATTCGGTGGCGAACGGGTTATCGATTTTGATGTAGCTGACTTGAAATCTGCATCCGCAGAACAACGACTGCACGCGGCGCGGTTGATTTGTAGCGAACATGACAATCGCAAATTCACCCAGCGGGATGAAGCGATTGCGATGCTGCTGGAACAGTTGCTCACCGGCAAAGAGAAAATTCAGTTGCATCGTGCGATGATTTCAGCCGCGGTACTATTGTGCAACGCAAGCCATGCGCCCAAGCTTTGGGAAGCAAGCAACGAAGACTCCATCTGTCGCCGCCAAGTCGAGCGGGCCTTGATCCGCTGGCGAAGTGACGTAGCGGTCGACGTCTGGCGAGCCCGTTGCGACGAACCTAGCGCTCCAGCTGGCGAATTGGCTTTGGCGATCGAGGGGCTCGCTGTCGTCGGGGGATCCGAGGATCGCGCTAGACTCGACAGGATCTTACGCCATAGTTCCACAACGCTTGCCAACCGCTTATTGGCTACCAAAGCGATGGGAGACCTGATTTCAGACGGCTTGAACGATTTGGCCCAAGAGGTACTCGACTCCAATTTGGAGCAGCGTCATCTGCTTGCTGCTAACCTGATTGCGAAGCACCGGGGAGCGAGGACACTCCCACAATGCAACGCAATCATGGCAAGCGATTCCTCAAGTGCACAGCGAATTGCATATCGGACAATCATCGACAATTTCCCTTCAAGAGCGCGCGAGATAGTGGCGTCGATGTCCAAGCATTCTGACAACTTGCTGCGAATGATGTCTTTGGAAGTACTCCGCGACGTAACCGATGAACCGAGCTTGCGCATTCAAGGAGAATTGATGAAAGACCGCAATCCTGAGGTTTGTAAACTAGCCACGCAGCTAGTGTTTGAAAAGTCGGCCACTCAGCGTTCGATCGTTGATGACCTAATCACCGAAAATCTTGACTGTCAGGTTTGGCAAGGTGTCGAACAGGCGATTCTGCTGGCAACGCAACTCAAAGATCATAGCCGGTTGCCCAAGTTTCTTCGATTGCTAGACCACCCTAGTCCCGACGTCAGTATTCATGCGGGCTGGGCTCTCATGGAGTTAGCCAACGAGCCAGAGATTCTGGCAGGTATCTTGGCCCATGCCCAAGTGTTAACGGGAGTAGCTGAGCAGACTGGCCTGGTCGTGGATTACGATGAAATGAGGCTCAGTTTTCTATTGGAAAGTCTTGGGAAAAATCTCTATGAACCAGCGACATCAATGCTGCTCAAATACGTCCCGAAAAACTTTAAGTTCGGGATCGTGAGCCGAGCGTCTGCAGTCTGGTCCCTTGGGAAACTGAACAAAGCGAAAGACAATCCTAAATTGCGAGCTGATTTGGAGAGTCGGGTCGCAGAGACGTCCGGTCTGCCGCCTGAGCACGACTTGATTCGCTACACGAGTATGCTGGCCATCGGCGAAATGGCCCACGCCGATTGCTTGGATACCGCAGAAAAATTCAATGTGGATTTGCCTGCACCGATGGGCTATGCGTGCCAATGGGCGATAAAGCAAATCAAGGCTGCTAGCTCCCGACAAGCCGCCATCCACGCAAACGGTAAACATGGAATCCAAGTAGGCAGGTAAGGTAGGCACCGCGAGGGGCGATTGCAAACTCGATAGGCATCCCTGTCAACTTCCAAAACGAATCGTACGCCGCCCATTGGGTTGCAGACCCAACAGAAATAACTTGCCAGCTTGATAGGTCGTAAAACCTAAACTTAGCTTTTGCTCGTGCATCCAGTTACTGAACTGGCGCGAAGTGTTGATTTCTAGGGATGGTACGGTTGACATCGAACAATTTACTTTCGCCTGAATTGCCGATCCAAATCAGCGAAAAAGTCATCTGCAATCCGAACACGACCAACTGCGATTTCACCTTCGTCGCTGAAGTTGACCACCTTTGCAGTTTCCGATGTTGCCTTTGTCCCGCTCATCGAGTCTGCGATGCAGACCAACAAGCTGCGACTGGAGCCATTTAAAGTCGCAATGTTTCCTAGATCCGACTCATTCGACATTCGATTCGTTCCACTCGATAAGGGCATGACCCATGTCGAAGTAAGTTCAATCGGCAGCACAAGAGGCGCTCCAAATCCGCCCGAATCGACTCGTGGCAACGCGGCTCCGGATCCAGTCGCAGGAATCGTTATGTTCCTTAATGCCAAACCGCCGATAATCCCCAGACGAATGACAATGAAGTCGCTGTTCAAAATAAAGCCGTTCTTGTCGACGTCTCGAATACTGGACACCGAGCCCACACCACCGACAGGCAACGCTGCCGTCAAGTCCGCGTTTTGAACAAAGTAGTTTCCGCCTAGCAAGGTATCGTTGATCTCACCTTGCAAATTGCCAAGATAGAATTCTTGGGTGGTTGTGACGCCGAACGCAGCGTTTGCCAAGACTCTTACCTCCAACCACCGATTCTGAATCGCGTTGTCCGGCCATTCGAACCGAACGCGTGCAGGAGTGTTGGCGGTTGCTGCGGTTACAACGATAGGTCCACATTTGGATGGGAAGTTGGCGGCAGGGAACCCTAAAGTTCCGCCAGCATTTTCATGAGTTCCGTTGTGTTCACTGGCTTTACCATGTGG
>JANLRK010000449.1:0-4038 GCA_031361585.1 Pirellula sp.
GCCCGAGCGGCTGCGATTGGAGTTCCGATGGAGAGAAATGGTTCGCATTATCCGAGACAGGTTTTCATGTGATAGATGTCGCAAAGGATCATGCTGTATGGGCGGCTGGATCCATGGGACGGGTTGCTCGCATGATTGAAAAGGGGCTTTGATTTGCGTTGGCAGACGATGCTCTCGTTCCAAGGTTGCTGCCGGTTGCCTCGAAGGCTCTGCCTCGACAAAAAAGCATAGTCAGTCCGATGAACAGTTGGGACAACGATTCTACTCTACTCTACTCTAGGAGGCTTTGCCTCCTGCATCGTATCATTCCTTCAAATCAAACTGAGAATCGACAACCCATGAAGCTCTATCTTGTCGTGATTGGTCTGGTCTTTTTTACGAGCGAGGGTCTGGGAAATCCTACCGAGTTATTGCAAATTGCCGGCCGCAAGACGCAGCAAATCGAGGGGTGGACATTATACATCAGCGACGAGTTGTTCGGCAACGAAAAGGCCGCGACCGAGAAGGCGTTGGAACTTCTAACGTTACAACTGCAAGAGATAACTCGTGTGGTTCCTGCGTCGGCAGTCATGGACCTCCGCAAAGTCCCACTTTGGTTTTCCCCCGAATACCCCGGTGTACAACCGCGCGCCGAATTTCATCCAGGCGCCGGTTGGTTGCGAGACAACAAACGCGATCCTTCAATGGCGAAGGCGGTTGAATTTACGAACGTTCGCATCTTCGAGCGTGAAACAAAGAGGATGCCTAACTTCGCATTGCACGAACTTGCCCATGCGTATCACGACCGAGTTCTTTCCGAAGGCTTTGGAAACCACCAAATCAAAGCGGCTTTGGAGAATGCCAAAGCCAAGGGACTGTACGATCGTGTGGAGCAACGATTCGGCGACGGACGCTCGGCAAATGTCCGAGCCTATGCCATCACAAATCCATTGGAGTACTTTGCCGAATGCAGCGAAGCTTTCTTCTCAACCAACTACTTCTTCCCGTTCACTCGCGAGCAACTCGAAAAACACGACCCCGAAATGTTCGCGCTGTTGAAGACTCTTTGGTCGGTTCCTGCAGATGACGAATCAGTCAAGACGGCGGCTACCTATCATGCTTGGCAGCATTCTGGATCCATGTGGTTGCTCACGACTCCCGAGGGTGCTGATTTGCCGGCCAATGCAAAGGTCGAACAATTTCCGGTGCTCGTGAGGCTGCATCGAGACTTCTTTGACTTCACTCAAGCGAAGTCCAACGGTGATGATTTGCGTATTTCGTCAGGCGATGGTAATCCACTGGCTTTCCAGATTGAGGAATGGGATGCGACGAAAGGAATCGCTAGCGTTTGGGTGCGAGTGCCCAAGATCATCGGAAATGCAAGGCAGGTCATTACGCTACATTGGGGCAACGCAAACGCCACGAGCGAGTCCGATGGCAAGGCAGTGTTCAATCAGTCCAACGGATTTCTCAGCGTGTGGCACATGAACAATCCGGTGCGCGACGAAGTCGGTTCACTGACTAGTACAGATACCGGCACGACGCAGACAATCGGAATGATAGGATCAGCCAGGCATCTGTCCGGCGGTACTGGCCTATTCGGTGGCGACAAAATTGCTAACTATCCGAGCGGTGCAAGTCCTCACTCTACCGAAGCGTGGTTTCGTCCCGAACAACCGAACACAACGCTCATCGCCTGGGGCAACGAGCAAGCGCAAGGCAAGGTCGTAATGCATTACCGCAGTCCGCCGCACATCCAAATGGATTGTTACTTCTCCAGAGGCAATGTCAGTGGTGACAGCCGAATTCCCCTCGGCAATTGGACACACGTCGTTCACACTTATCACGATGGCGAGTCGAAGGTCTATGTGAATGGCGTTTTGGATGGCATCAACCTCAAGCAAGGCCCACCGCTCAACATCAAAGCACCTGCGAGACTCTGGATAGGGGGCTGGTACAACCATTTTGATTTCGTCGGCGATATCGACGAGGTCCGTGTCTCGCAGGTCGCACGCTCGGCGGAGTGGATCAAACTGCAATACGAAAACCAAAAGCTCAACCAATCGTTGGTTGGCCCTCTCGTGCAGCCAGGTGATGAGTTCTCGGTGTCGAATCCGAATCTCTCGCTGGCTGAAGCGCAGAGCGCAACGATCACCGCAAAAGCGGGTGGCGCCCAAAAAGTAGTCTGGATTCTGAAACGCGCCGGCAAAGAGTCGATCGTAGCGACGGATCGCTTCTCTTACACATTCGATGCTGGACGTGTGAGCAAGTCGATGGGTGACGATGAACTTACATCGACGCTCACCTTCAAGGCGATCTACGCTAGTGAAGTGAGGTCCAAAGACATCGCAATCACGATCAGCGACGACATTCCTGAGCCGGCTTTCACACTGACTGCGCCTGAAAATTGGGATGGACGTGAGACGATTGAGGTCGTGCCTCAGATCAAAAACCACGCCGCGATGCAGCTCAAAGGCAACGGGCAGTTGAACGTCCGGTGGACCGTCGACGATATCGCCGTCATCAAACGCGTCGATGCAAATAAGCTGGTCCTTAAACGGGCACAAGGCAGCGGCTCATTGCGAGTTACTGCAGCCGTCGACAATGGCGGACCAAAGGTAACGCAGTCGGTTACGATCCAAGTGAAAGAACCGTCGCCAACCAATGAAGGTTGGCTGTCGCGGCCAACGGAGAGTAACGAGCAACCGGAAGACAACCAGTTCATCGCTCGCGAACATCTTGATCGAGACGGCCCTCGCCAAGGTACTTTGGTATATGCAGGAACGCTCAACGAAGCCGCTGACTCGGTCGTTGTAAGGGTCTTTGCCGACGAACACCTTTTCGCGACGGAGACGAGTACGCCCACCGCAGACAAAAAGTATTCACTGTCAGTGAAGCTAAAAGCAGGGCTCATCCAATACCGCACCGAGTTCGGCTCGAAGATCGGTGATGAAGAGACCGTGTTGCATTCGGCCAAGAACATTGTTTGCGGCGACGCATTTCTCATCATCGGACAGTCCAACGCGGTAGCGAACGACTTTGGCAAGGAGAACCCGCTCGTCTCAAGCTATTGGGTTCGCACCTTTGGCGCGGCGACGGGCGATCCCAACGGTTCACGATTGAAGTTGTGGGCCAACGCGGAAGCTCGCAGTCCGGGTGGCAAGTCGGAGATTGGTTATTGGGGCATGGAACTTGGACGGCAATTGGTCGAAAGCGAGAAACTGCCGATCTGCTTCTTCAATGGCGCGGTCGGCGGCACGCGCATCGACCAACATCAGCGCAATGATGCTGATCCGACGGATGTCAAATCCATCTACGGTCGGCTCCTTTGGCGAGTCCAACAGGCCAAGTTGACCCACGGCATTCGGGCGGTAATTTGGCATCAAGGCGAGAACGATCAAGGAGCGGATGGACCGACGGGCGGATATGGCTATGAAAACTATCGCCAATTCTTCGTAGACCTCGCTGCGTCCTGGAAAGGTGACTTCCCTAACATCCAGCGATACTACCTTTTTCAGATTTGGCCAAAAGCTTGCGCGATGGGCATCAATGGCTCGGACAACCGACTGCGCGAAGTGCAACGTACGTTGCCCAGCTACTTCTCGAACCTCAGCGTCATGTCGACGCTCGGCATCAAACCGCCCGGAGGCTGCCATTTTCCAGCAGACGGCTATACTGAATTCGCTCGGCTGCTGAAACCGTTGATCGACAATCAAATTTATTTCCACAATGTCGATGGCCCCGTCGCACCGCCGAATTTGTTGAGGGCGTTCTTCACATCACCAACATGTGATGAATTAAATTTGGAGTTCGATCAGGCGGTTCAATGGAACGATAACTTAGCAAGCCAGTTTCATTTGTCTGGAGAAGCTAGGCAGATCGCTTCCGGTTCTGCAAGCGGAAGACTTGTCGTGTTGAAGTTGGTTGGGCCGTCCAATGCCAAGACTGTGACATACCTCGATAGTGCCAATTGGAATCCTGAGAGCCTGCTTTTCGGTGAAAACGGCCTAGCCGCCCTAACGTTTTGCGATGTAAGGATTGAGCGTTAAGGCGACCTCC
>JANLRK010000459.1:0-3484 GCA_031361585.1 Pirellula sp.
CCAATCCCACCTTGGAAGCCGATACTAACTTGACGGAGGCCAGATACCGCGAACATTTCCAAAAATCTGCGGGACTGCTATCGAACCGCCGGTTCACTTGGCGTTAAACTAAGGAAGCGAATGGATTTGATTGCCCCGAAAAGTATTTGAACTCAATTTCCCAATGTCCCAACCCCCTCGTTCACTGACTAGTCCAAACATAGAATCATCGTTGTCATGGCAAGCTCGAGAGCGAATCTTGCTTGCGCCCTTTGCTATGTTCTCGTCGCAATCGGCTGGCCGCGAGCATTCCGAACCACAACATGATTATCGCGGCCCCTTTCAACGCGATCGCGATCGCATCTTGCACAGTGCGTCTTTTCGCCGACTGAGCGGCAAGATGCAGGTTTTTACAGGAGACATGGGGGACTATCACCGAACGCGACTTACGCATACCAACGAAGTCGCATCGTTGGCTCGCACTATTGGTCGGGCGCTTCGCCTCAACGAAGACTTGATCGAGGCAATGGCCCTATTGCACGACATTGGACACCCGCCATTCGGACATTGTGGCGAGGACGCGTTGCAGGCCTGCGTCAAGGACTTTGGAGGATTCTCGCACAACGCTTTTGCATTGGAATTGGCCACTCGTATCGAACAACGCTATACGACCTATCCGGGCCTTAACTTGACCCGAGAAGTTCTCTCAGGCCAACAATTTAGGTCACACAAAGATTCTGGCACGGTCCCAATGCTAGAAATCCAGGTCGTCGATTCCGCCGACAGCATTGCATACGATGCTCACGACTTAGATGACGCCCTCAAACTCGGCCTTCTCAGCTGGCAACAGCTTACGGGGTTGGGGCTGGTTCAACGTGCACGGCAAGTTTCTCCTCTCGATCACAGCAACTCCAGTAATCGTCGACAGATGTTGGTACATACCCTCATCGATATCCAGATGGACAATTTCCTCCAGTACTCGATGGGATTGCTATCGGAGGCTAAGCAGCTGGATAGCCGGGCGGTACAGGAAGTCGGTATTCAATTGCAAATGTCCCCGGACATGCAATCCGACAAAGAGGAGCTTGAAGCCTTTTTGTTTGAGCATGTCTATCGCCATCCCAAGCTTGTCGAAGTGCGCTTACGAGCAGCAACGCGATTGAATCAGCTGTATCGACTTCTGAAATCGTATCCTCAACGAATGCCTGTTCGATTTCAAAAGTGGGTTTCCGAGTGGGGAGTCGAACGCACTGTTGCAATCTATTTGGCCGGAATGACCGACCGTTTTTGCGATGACCAATACATTTGCTTGGTCGAATTGGGCAGAGAAGCAGGGCAAGATTGGAGCTAACTCCATAGCATAGCCCCCTGGGCCGTGCAAGACTCTAGTCCCCTTTTTTTAGGCATGACGAACCAAAGTCCCATTTTCCTGAATACAATCAGAAGTAATCTCCAAGAAATCACTTCATTCGTCGAACTCTCCGGATCATGCACAAAAAACTAGCCATACTCGTTCCTTTTTTCCTGGCCACTTTCTTACCATCGCTGGCATTGGCTCAACGTCCCTCTGCCCCCAAGCTGTTTTCTCAAAAAACGTTACTTTATGCTCGCGTGGATGACACGCGGGAACTCAAGGCGAAGCTTGCGCAAACTTCAATGGGCAGGCTATCCGACGATCCGCAACTAAAGCCCATTATAAGTTCTTTTTACTCCACGTTTTCGACTTTAGTTCAGGGGATGCAGGATGCCGTTGGAGTCAATTTGGATGAGTTGTTGTCCATTCCGAACGGCGAGCTTGCGATTGCACTTGTGCCGACGAAAACAACTCCGGTTCTTTGTGCAATGCTCGAAGCGGGTGACGAACTACCTGCCGTTGAACTCATGATTGGACGACTTGAAAGTCGAATATCCGCCAGTGGCGGTACCAAGAGCAGCAAGGAAATAGGTAAGATCACTGTCAATCAGATCCGCAATGGCACTGCTGAAGACCGACAATTGGGGTTCTTTCTTCAGTCAGGTGTTTTGGTCGTCTGCAACAACGCTGAATACGCTGAAACGCTTGCTCAGATCTGGCAGGGCAGTGGCATCGATCACAAATCTCTGGCGGACAACCGGGAATTCACCACGATTTTGAGCCGATGCGTAGGAACCGCTGGCGAACGCCCTCAGGCCTCGTTTTACGCTAACCCAGTCGCTCTTTATCGAGAGTTATCCAAGTCGAATTCGTCAAGTCTTTTGGTGCTAGCCACCTTAAAGACCTTAGGCATCGACGGTATCAAGGGCATCGGTGGCAGTGCTATTTTTGCTCCAAACGATTTCGACTCGATCGTGCATGCGCATTTGCTGATGGATACCAATCGTCGCGGGGCTTTGCGTGCGGTGCGGCCCAAGAGTGGTTCGACCGAACCAGAACCCTGGGTGAACGACAAAGTCGTTAGCTACGGAACCATGAACTGGGATTTTGCAAAAACGCTGAAAGCGATCGCAGAGATCGTGGATTCGTTTGGCGGTGAAAACACTTTTGAAAACAATGTGATCGCGAGCGGCAGCAGCCAAATTGGTATTGATCTAAGAAAGGATTTTCTGGAGCTGTTGAACGATCGATTGTCGTTGACCCAATTGATACTGTCGACCAAGCGCATCAACAGCCAGAGCAACCTGGTTGGAATTCACGTCAGAGATACGCAACGCATTAAGACGGACGTTTTGCCTAAACTATTCAACAAATTGAAAGCCAACGAAGTCCGTTGGAGTTCCAAGGTGATTGGCGACTCCACGGTCTACTTTCTCGATTTAAAAAACGACAATCCAACCGTTCGCGTGCAACAACCGTCGTTTGCGGTGGTCGGCGATGATTTGTTGGCGAGCGACTCTACCGAATCGATCGAACAAGCCATCAAAACGCTTTCAAGTGGTGATGATCTTTTGAGCGAGTCGATCGAGTACAAGATTATTCGTGATAAAATCAAAGTGCAACTTGGCGATAGAGAGACGTCCATCATGTCTTATCAACGCCCAGAGGAATCGTTAAGGTTGTTTTACGATTTGGCCAGCGACGAGGAAAACATAGCTCGGCTAGAGGCCATGTCCGAAAACAATCCGTTTTTTGCAGCTTTGGTCGCCGCACTCAAAGGCAAACGTCTGCCTCCGTTTGAGGTAATATCAAAATACTTGGCACCATCTGGGGCGTTCGTCGTCGAAGAAGAGGATGGGTTGCATTACACCACCTTCAGCATTCGACGCGAATAGTCCATCGGCATTTAAATTTCATTCACTTTGAGTTTACATCTGCGATTCTCCCTCCGTGTATTCCGAGTCTTCCGTGGTCGCTTACGCATTTAGAATAACCACGGAATACACAGACCACACGGAAAGTTTGGGGATGAAGGATTAGCGAACAATTCGCTCGTGTTCGACTTTGGGATAGTGGCCGGTAGCCCGTCTGGTAGTCTTCGAGACAGAGCGTACTCACTAGCCGGTGAACTGTGGATGCACTTCTTGCAAG
>JANLRK010000505.1:0-17080 GCA_031361585.1 Pirellula sp.
CAATTAGTAATGACGCAATGATTTGTGCTCAGAGGTCCGGTCGTAGCCCTCTCGAACATGCTTTGGGAGATGGCGAGGACTTTGAACTGTTGCTGGCCGTGCCACAGGAGCGTTTGGCCAAGATGCCAAATGAAATAGCAGAAGTCCCATTGACTCATATCGGTACGTTTGTGACGCGAACCGGACTTTGGACCAAGGACAAGACCGGTGTCAAGCAACTTTCACCTCGCGGCTATGTTCACGGATCAAACTAGCAAGCCTCGATTACAGGCGATTAACATCGCCGTCTAGGATCTGTCGCGTTGGAATCATCTCAACCCGATTCCCATTGAACAGGTTTGCCAACGCTGGGTTAACGATCACGTAAAGCGACTTGCTAGATCTATGACTCGACTGAAATCGATAATCGACGAGAGTTCTATTCTATCCCATTCGCCGAAGAGGAAGTGATCGTGGCAGAATCCACAAAATGGTCCGAGGTACGTTGTGCCCGGCAACGACGATGCTCAACGCACGCTCACGGCAAAGTCAGCCAATCGAACGTTGCTGAAGATATCCGATTCTCTTTACGGCAGAGTATCGGATGGCCTTGTGAATTCGTTAAGCTCCGGTTGGCAAATGCTTTTTACAGACGGACTGAAAGCGTATGTGGAGACCAATGTATCCACAGCCTGATTTTAGCATGACCTCCACGCTCTCTTAACGCTATATTCATCTGTTCTTAACAATTGGCGGGTATCCTTCGGCGAGAAAGAACACTGAATGTCACTGCATTTGAGCCACGACTTATCCGAAGCGCACAATTCACTACTCAGGCTATCTGGTAGCGTTGAGGACATGATTGCTTCGGCTGTACGTTCGTTGGTAGAACGGCGAGGGGCCTTGGCGGCGGAGGTCATCGCCCGCGATAGTCAGATCGATCGAATCGAAGTGCGAATCGAGGAGGAGTGTCTGAAAATGCTTGCGCTTCATCAGCCAGTCGCCGCTGACCTGCGCCGAATTACCACCATGATGAAGATCAATGACGACCTAGAGCGTATCGCAGATCTAGCCTGCAATATTGCTCAACGCGCGGATAGCTTGGTCCCATATCCCGAATTTCCGATTCCACCCGGGATCCATGAGATGGCGATGATGACCACCTCGATGGTACGGCGAAGCCTAGACTCGTTCGTTCAACGCAACACGGAGCAGGCTCATCATGTGATCGAAGAAGATGATCGCGTCGATGCAAAGAACGTCGAGGTTATCGAAACACTTACGTCACTCATGTCGCGAGACAATGCGCAAATCACTGCCGCCATGCATTGTTTTTCGGCTTCTCGTCATCTGGAGCAGATCGCGGACCATGCGGTCAGCATCGCTGAGGACCTCATTTATATGGTCGATGGCGTAATCGTTCGCCATCGAAAAATACAGCTGCGTTCCAACGCTACCTAGTTTTATTGCACAATACTCGTACGCAAATCACTCGATGCCAAAAAGCAAAATACTAGTCGTAGAAGACGATCGAGCTCTGTCTGAGATCCTGGTTTATAACTTAGAGAAGGCCGGATACGAAGTTCTGAAATCCATGGATGGTCGGGACGGAATGAATCAAGCGCAATTGCGATTGCCCGATATCATTTTGCTGGACGTGATGTTACCTGTTCTCGATGGAGTCGAAGTCTGCCGTCGTCTCCGCGCAACGCCGGAGACCGCTTCTGCCACGATCATCATGCTAACCGCGAAATCCGAGGAGGCAGACCAGTTGATCGGCTTTTCGGTGGGAGCGGACGACTATGTCACCAAGCCATTCAGCGTGCGTGTGCTCCTGGAACGCATCAAAGCGGTAACCCGTCGCAAATCGAAGCCTACACAAGAAGACTCAGAGACGGTCGCGAGATTCGGAATCATGCTTGACCGACGTAGATATCGCGTGACAGTGGACGAGCGAAACGTCGATCTGACGAAGAGCGAGTTCAAGTTGCTCGATACGTTGATCCGTCAGCCCGGACGAGCCTTTGATCGATCTGAGCTAATCGACTCGGCCTTGGGTGAGGACACGCTAGTTTTAGAGCGAACGATCGACGTCCACATCCGTGCGCTCCGCAAAAAGATCGGCGAAAAAGCTGACGCGATCGAAACCGTGCGAGGAGTTGGCTATCGCTTCCGCGAAGATTGACGATTAAGGAACGCTGATTTCGTACCGTCCACGCTGACTCTAGTCGCTGCGAATTGGCAGAACTTGTCCGGCGCAGGGCGGGAACAGTTGAGGATAACGTTGAGGACAACTGTTCTACTCTACCAGCGCAGCAGGGCTGTTCCCCACGATAGGCCGGCCCCGAAACCGCATAACAAGATAATGTCGCCTCGATTTAAAAGACCCTGTCGATTGGCATCATCTAGCGCCATTGGAATACTGGCTGCCGATGTGTTACCGTAGTTGTCGAGGTTCACGAAGACCTTATCTCTCGATATACCGAAGTGTTCGACTGCGGCATCGATGATTCGAATGTTGGCTTGATGCAGTATCACTAGGTCAACGTCCTCGGGCGTTAAGCCTGCTGCCGCTAGAACATCTCGGGAGCTGTCCTCCACTATCCGAACAGCCCATTTAAAGACAGCTCTACCGTCCATGGTCAAAAACTGCCTACCGCGGCTCAGCGACTCCACGCTCGTTGGTTCTCGGGAGCCGCCAGCCGGAATACACAATGCATTGGTGTCTCCCTCTGATCCTAGGGTGAAACTGATGAGACCGGACGATGTTTTTGGATCTGCTGGACAAGGCTGCATCAACGCGGCGCCTGCACCGTCGCCAAATAGAGGATACGTTTTCTTGTCGTGAACATTTACGGTTTGGCTCATTATCTCAGAGCCAATAATCAGCGCGTTACGAGCGGAACCGCTTCGAATGAATAGCCCGCCAGTCACCAATCCGTACATAAAGCCAGAACAGGCTGCATTGACGTCAAACGCGGGAGCAATGCAGCCTAGGCGTTTTTGAAGCACACAGGCCGTCGAAGGAGATACGTAGTCCGGTGTCATCGTTGCGCAAATCACAAGATCCACTTCAGAAGGCTCCACTCCAGCGCTCGCCAAGCACCTCAATGCTGCCTGATAGGCCAAATCACTGGACGCTTGATCGACACTGGCTTTTCGTCGCTGGTGGATGCCTGTTCGCTGTACGATCCAATCGCTATCACAACCCACCATCGCTAGGTCGTCATTGGTAACGATCTGGTCAGGGACGTAGGATCCGGTGGCTGCAATCGTGACTCCTGGGCACGTTCCGATGCGACCGCGGCCGCTAAGGCTTAACGGGGTTTTCAATGAAAAGGATGTTTCAGTTGTCAACAAGGTTTAGAAATCTAGGTATTTGCAGGCCCAAGAAGGGTTTGGTGTTCCCACCGAAGATCCAACGACTTCTGTTTATTCGGGTATTCGGTTTCAGAGTTTCGGTTTCAGAGTATAGCAACTAAACGCTGATCGAGCAGTCTTGATGGCAAGAACGAACTTCGAATAGTCGCTTCGGTCGGCAAATCGACGTTGCCTCCTGGGTTCCCCGAAGGCGTTGGCATTGTGACTAGGTTCAAACCCTGCGGCTTGGGCAAAACAACGGGTCAATCAAAACACCAATAGATTAGGCTCGCTAATTTTATTGACAAGTATTCAACAATTTATCTCAAGACATCCTTTTGGGGGGTGACTGCGAGCATTGTTGGACGTTAAATTTAGAGAACTTGCGAGCCGCAGGATTGCACTTTGTATGTGTGATTTTTTGCCTTTACGCACGGCTCGATTCGCAAACTCCAACCATAGAAAGTGCTGATGTTGCGATGTGCTTACTAGCCATTCAATATCGCGTGGTTTCCGAAAGTCCGATCCTGGTCGCTGCTAATCGAGAGGAGTTTTTTGATAGAAGAAGCACGGCACCCACCATTCAATCGGGTAAGCCGCGAATCCTATGTCCCACCGATCAACGCAATGGCGGAACGTGGCTAGGAGTCAATCAGCATGGCATATTTGTAGGTATCTGCAATCGCCGAACCATGGAGCCTCTTGGTAGCAATCGTTCGCGAGGGCTGTTGTGCAAGGAAGCTTTGAAAGCTACTTGTTCGCGTACAGCGCTCGAACGGATCTTGGAAGAATTTGACAAACACCAGTTTGAAGCCTGCAACCTTGTGATTGTAGACCGAGACGCTGGTTTTGCGATTCACCACGAGACGGAAAACGAAATTATCGAGATGCAATCTGGGCTGAATATTATCGGAGGTCGAAATCTAAACGATCCTCGAGATGAACGTGTTCAACTTGCAAATCGACTACTTACTCTGCAAACGCTAGACTCACCTGTGAAGTTCCTAGCGGTTGCTAGCAAAGTGTTCGCTCGATCGCCTTCTCCGACCGGACGCGCCAACATGGTGCTAAGGGGCGCAGATTACGGGACCGTATCGAGCACGTTGATCGCGTTAGGGGCAAAACCCCGCGACGCGATTTACCAGTATGCCGACGGTCCTGCCGATGAAGCGAGATACGAGGACTACTCACCTTTGCTCAGAGACATACTCAGTCGCGGCTTGCGAGAAGCGCGAACGAAAGTTTCGTTGGCCGACTAGCCATTTGGATAGCATCCGACGAAATCAAAAGCCCTGCCTTGGAAACAAGACAGGGCTTTTTTATTGCCTATTGCCGACGCAAGCTTCGTGGAATCCCATTATGCCAATATTCTAAATGGACTATTGAATTAGTGCACTAATGCAGATAAGTTAGTCCTCTCTCGGAAATGGTTTTTGAACCTCGCTCGGAAGAAGCGGCATAGGCTTCCAGCGTGGGCGTCCATTCACACTCTGGAAGCCAATGCCACCAAAGTAGCAGCTTCATCGCCACATTTGTCGACCGGATTCACTGTATGCATATCGATCCAAAAAACGACACGCCGATCTTCAAGCAAATCGTTCGTCAGATTCGCAGTGGAGTTGACACCGGCCTGTTCAAGCCAGGTGAAATGCTCCCTTCGCTTCGGTCTTTGGCAATCGACCTTACGGTGAATCCAAATACCGTGCAGCGGGCCTACGATGAGCTGGAACGCGAGGGGATTGCCGTCGCAAAGAGAGGCGTCGGCATGTTTATTGTTTCGAAACCTCCGACCATGGACGATGCGATCGGCCAGCGGATCCTCTCGCAATTCGAAAAGACGATCGCCATTGGGGCAAAAAAGGGCATGACTCCTGAGCGTCTTCGTCAAGCATTCGAACAAGCCGTGCAAGATCACTTTTGGCGAAAGGTCACAAAGAAATGAATGCAGCCATCGCAGCCAATGAAGCATCGATTTTCGCAATCAAAACGCACTTGCTCATGAAGTCCTTTGGAAAACAGATTGCGGTCGACAAAGTAAGCATCTCCATACCTCCTGGTCAAATCTTTGGTTTGCTCGGACCCAATGGTGCTGGGAAAAGTACGCTTATCAAACTGCTCATGGGTTTGATCGCTCCCGATTCAGGCGAAGTCAACGTGTTGGGCAATGATGTAGCTGCCGATCGCGATTCTTGCCAGCGAAAATGTCGCATTGGTTATGTGCCAGAGATTCACCAGATTTATCGCTGGATGCGAGTCGACGAGGTCGTTCGTTTCTGTAAACCATTCTATCAGCATTGGGATGATAGTCTCGCAAACCAACTATTGGATACTTTCGAATTGCCGATAAGCAAAAAGGTCAAACAGCTATCAAAAGGGATGACAGCCAAGCTCGGTTTGTTGTTGGCGCTGTCGCATCACCCTGAGTTGCTCATCCTCGATGAACCCACTTCTGGCCTCGACCCGTTAATGCGAGAAGAGTTTTTGGATGGAATACTCTCATCGTTACGGCACGGTGAGCATACGGTCCTCTTCTCCAGCCACCAAGTGGATGACGTTAGGCGGCTATCCGATACGATTGGTATCATGGATCAAGGCCAGTTGCTGCTGACGGCATCTGTCGAAGTTTTATCTGAAAAAGCCAAGCGGGTTCATGCCGTTCTGCACGACGGTTGTCTTCCGACGGTTCCGGTCAAGAACATGGTTCGGCAGCACCTCAATAGGCGAGAATGGATCGTGACGATTTATCCAGCGTGCGATATCGAGGTGAATGAGCTTTCCAAGGATCCAGCTGTGCAGTCGCTCGAAATCTGTTCCGTCGGACTTGAGGATCTCTTCAAGGACTTAGTCAAAGGGCGGCGAGATGCAGCGTAACCTCCTATATAAAGACTACCGACTAGTGCGGCATTACCTGATTGGCTTGGCTATCGTGGTGCTTGGTTGTTACACATTCCTCGCGTGGGGGATGAATCATCTGCTTGAGTTCAACGAATTCTTCGCGAACAGACGGATTGCGGTCGTATTGTCGGGCTGCAGCTATTGCGCATTCGTTTGCTCGTTCTTCTTGTTTGCGTTGATTGCGGGCAATACGTTTGCGCAGGAAAGGCAAGATCGCTCTTGCGAATTCATGGACGCATTACCACCGAACCGAATGCAACGCTGCACGAGCAAGGCAGTTGTTATCGCTGTGCCCCTTTTGATTTCCGTCGCCATCAATACGCTGGTAGCCTTCCTGGCCAATCGGATTGCGGTTGAAGCCGCCATAGCTGATAGAGTTATACCGATGGGAGTTGTTGTGGACATTGTATTCTTGCTTTTGGGATCGATTGGAATTGCATGGTGTATTTCAAGCATGGCCAACGGTACAGGAGCACCAATTCTCCTCGGGCTTATTTCCCCATTGTTAATCATGTACGTCGTTTTCCTCGTCAATTACGCATTGGGCCACGAAGCAAAGGAATTTGAGTTTTTGCATCAAAGCGGCCGTGCTGGATTGGTGGCGGGCATTATTGGATTCTTGATGGGCAGTCTATGGTTCATCCGTGAGGGTCGCGCTTAATAAGTATGGGAGCCGAAATGAAAACACGAGCCAATGCGCGCGGTTTAAAAAATGGAAAGTTGCACATCAGCTGTCTGATTGGAGCTTTGATAGCGATAGGCGGTGCTGCGCTATTTCTAGACGGAGCCGTTCGAAAGAGCGTTCAAGAAAGTAATTTCACTCCTCCCATCACCGTGGACGTTGAATCCCAACTGCGATTTCTCGAACGGCTTCATGAAATAAAGTACCACAAACTGACCGACGAACTGCGGCGCGAGTCAGCGGCAAAGGTAAGCATTGAGCGGGTCCTCAATACGGTTGGAGCTTCTGACGTCGACAAACGGCGCGCTCTGTTCTACCAACTCTGTTGCAGTGCCAATGTGGTTGCAGTCTTGCCGGACGACCAAATCAATCAAGCGGTAGCACGCGTTAACAAGCAATTCGACCAATATTTTTCGGCAAATGTGCCGTTGAACTTCGAGGATCATGCGCTCGCAACGCAGTGGGCTATGACATTGAAATTGAATCGGTGCGAAGACGAAACGAGATGGATTTGTTCGAAGTTCGCTGCTGCCTTTAAGAACCGGCTTGATTCGAAGCTTGGAAATAAACGCAGTGAGTTTTTTGAATCGATTTCGAGACAGCTGGAATTGACCGGAAGCACGATCGACGTGAAGTCGAAGCGAATGAACGGGAAGCACTTTGATATCAGCGAGCTTCGAGGGAAGTGGGTGCTGGTTCGCTTTTGGAGTGCTTACTGTGCTCCATGTCGTGCAGAGCTGCATAAGCTCAAGGCCATCTACGCCGCACATCGAAATGCCGGTTTTGAAATTGTTGGAATCTGCATGACCCCATCCCAAAGCCTAATGGTCAAAGGCCCTGACTACGAAAAGTCCGAGTGGACGGAACTTTGGGATAGTGAAAGCGACGCCAACCACAGCTTAGTGGAGCAGTTCGGAGTTGTCGCCGCGCCAACCTCCTTTCTGATCAATCCCCACGGAGTCGTTGATTCATCCGACATTCGAGCCGACGTCGAATCAGGTTCAAGCTCTCTAAACGAACGGCTGAAAAAAGTGTGGCACGGTGGTCCCCACCGTGATTAGGCCACCCAAGAGATGTTAGCAGCGTCACGACAACCAGCTCAACGCTTCGTTCTAAATGACCTAGTGCAGCACTGGAATCCGGTTATACGCTCGAGCGAGCGGGCGTGGGTGGATATGGAGTTGGTGCAGCGAAGCTATCTCGAATCTCTCTGTAGTGTTTCGACGTCCGCGATATCCTTGGCTCTTCCTGCTGCACGTTTGTTTTCAATTAGATCCTCGAGTCCAATAACGCTCATTGAGCATCCATCCATTTCAATTGAGATTTTCCTTTCCCATGCATCCGCGAAATTCACTCCAGAAATCTCGGTCAGGATGTCGATGCGAGATGGCTCAACGCCGATCTGGAATACGATCCCGGGCCGAGAAAAGTCTTCAATAGTGAGGTCATGAAGTGGTGCTCCAAATTTGCTTAATGCGACAAGGACTTTCACCGCGTTTTCCGGATTGGCTCGCACCCAGATGTCGAGGTCTCCTGTCGCACGGGGATGTCCATGTGCAGCCATGGCATAAGCCCCGACAAGCAGAAACTCAACGCCCGAATCGGTAAATCCGGACAACATGACTTTGAAGTCGGGGTTGAGCAACGTTAGGTTCCTTAAATGCCCAAGCGGTTAGCGTCAGAGGCCAAACCAATGCAATTCGTTCTGAAGGTGTCGCATTCGGAACACCTGAATCCTGCCCTTGGTGTTCGAGTGTGGAACGCTTCACAATTGATCGATTCATACGAGGCAATGAATCCATGAATTGGGAACGACTTTCGATCAAATTTTGACAGAGGAACACGCATTTGCCCGCGGCTTCTTGAAGGCTAACGCCCGAGCGGCAGCGGTCGGCTGCAGCTCGGGGTTAAACGATTCGAACTACTTTTTGACTTCAAACTCTGCATCGATTGCGTCGTCATCTGCCGGGCTCTTTTCAGGCTCGCCTGTTGGGGCCGGACCAGATTGAGCGCCTAATGTCGAACGGAACGCTTGAGCCGATTGATCGAGTTCCATCGTCGCTGCTTTGATGGCAGCTGCATCATTGGTCGCGATTGAATCGCGAGCTTTCTTGATCGCTTGCTCCAAAGGTTCACGATCCGAGGCGCTGAGCTTGTCACCTTGCTCTTTGATGGCCTTTTCCAGCCCATGAATAGTGTTTTCGGCCCTGTTCTTTGCTTCCGCAATTTCCACGAACTTGCGATCTTCGTCAGCGTGCGATTCCGCGTCCCTTCGCATTCGCTCGATCTCGTCTTTACTCAAGCCGCTCGACTGCTCGATCTTAACGCTCGATTGCTTGCCCGACTTGAGGTCTTTGGCGGAGACATTGAGAATACCGTTCTGATCGATGTCGAACTTGACTTCGATCTGCGGGACCCCCCGAGCTTGAGCATCGATGCCCTCGAGGTTGAACTGGTCTAGCAATCGGTTTTGCTGAGCCATTTTACGTTCCCCTTGGAATACGCTAACTGTCACCGCGGTTTGCCCATCTGCAGCTGTGGAAAACGTTTGTTTCTTTTCTACCGGTATAGTAGTGTTGCGTTCGATGAGAGCCGTTAGAACACCGCCTTCGGTTTCGATGCCGAGAGTTAGCGGCGTGACGTCGAGCAACAGTACGTCGCGTCGATCGCCCGACAACACTGCACCTTGAATGGCAGCGCCAACAGCTACGACCTCGTCGGGATTCACTCCTTGGTGAGGCTCCTTGCCGAAGATGTCCTTTACGATTTGACGGACCTTTGGAACGCGCGTCGATCCGCCGACCAAGACGACTTCATCGATATCCGATGGCTTCATCTTGGCGTCTTGAAGGGCTTGCAACACAGGCTTGCGACAACGTTCGATCAAGTCATCCACGAGCCCTTCGAAGGTGCTGCGCGTGATGGTCATCTGCAAGTGTTTAGGGCCTGTCGCATCGGCGGTAATGAACGGCAAGTTGATGTCCGTCTGCGGAAGACTGCTGAGTTCCTTCTTCGCCTTTTCACAAGCTTCTTGCAAACGCTGCAATGACATGGGCTCTTTCCGCAAATCCAAACCGGTGTCCTTGAGGAATTGGCCAGCCACATGATTGACTAGGGCTTGGTCAAAGTCGTCACCACCCAAGTGTGTATCACCGCTCGTGCTGATGACTTCAAAAACCTTGCTATTGTTTTCGTCGTCATTGCTCATGGCAACCTCGAGAACGGATACGTCAAACGTACCTCCGCCCAAGTCAAACACGATGATCTTCTGGTCTTTGGTCTTGTCCAACCCATATGCAAGAGCTGCAGCCGTGGGTTCGTTGATGATTCGAGCAACCTCGAGGCCGGCGATCTGGCCAGCGTCCTTAGTAGCTTGTCGTTGAGCGTCGTTAAAGTAGGCAGGGACCGTGATGACAGCCTTGCTAACTCGGTGCCCAAGATACGATTCTGCAGCTTCCTTGAGTTTGCGGAGCACTTTGGCGGAAATTTCTTGTGGCGTAAATTGCTGATCGCCGATTTGGACTTTAACGTATTCGTTGGCACCGCCGACAACTTGGTACGGCACAATCTTCTCCTCCGATTCGACTTCGGAGTGACGTCGTCCCATGAATCGCTTTACGGAGAAAACCGTGCGACGAGGATTCGTGACGGCTTGCCGACGCGCTGGTTCGCCAACGATCGTCTCGCTCTTGTCCGTGAAGGCAACCACGCTTGGAGTCAGTCGATTCCCTTCTGCGTTGGGAATAACCTTGACCTCAGTCCCTTCCATCACAGCCACGACCGAGTTGGTCGTTCCTAAGTCGATACCAATAATTTTTTCGCCTGATGCCATGAATGATTCCTCTGCGTTAGGATGTGTCGGGTGGTTTGCGATTACGTTTTTTAGATTTTTAAGTTGTCTCGGCGACTACGCCGACATTGTTTAGCAACTGGTGTGCCAACGGGGTCGCCAAATCGTAGCTGCGCAACTTAAGTGTTTGCAGCCAAATGATTTGCGGTTGAATCAATTTTTCAGAAGGCAGGCCGCCACCGCCTTTGCGATAGTTCGAACGCCAAATTGACAGCAGAAAATCCACACTACAATACGGAAAGTTCAGGAGTTAGGAATTGCTCGACCAATTGAAGGAAATTGATGCTCAGATCCTTGCCCTTGCCAAAACCCGCTGCCAAATGCTTTCAAAGATGCAGGCACAAGCGATGAAAAGCGGTACTGCTCCATTGTCCTTACGAGCAGCCCAAGCGACTTTCACCGGTTCCGCCAAGGACGGATTTGAAGACCGACTTCAACGATTCCTCGTCGGATTGACCTTCCAGACGGCAATCAGGCGAAGCTCGATTGCTTACCTGGGCCCGGAATTTTCGTATTCGTATTCTGCCGCAGCCAAGTACTTTGGCGACCTCGACAGCCTGCAGGCGGTCAGCACGATAGGTGCGGTTTTCGAAGAAATTGCGAGCTCGCATTCCACGTATGGAGTTGTACCGATCGAAAATTCAACTGACGGGCGCATTGTCGATACACTGACGATGTTTATTCGCAAACCAATTCGCATCTGCGGCGAGATTCTGTTGCCGATCCACCACAACCTTCTTTCCAATTGGGACCGCAAGGATATTCGCGAAGTATACAGTAAGCCACAAGCTCTTTCGCAGTGTAGGGCGTGGCTAACCAACCATCTGCCCGACGCGAGGTGGGTCGAGGTCGCGAGCACAGCTGTTGCGGCCAAAATCGCTTCTACGACTCCGAACGCTGCTGCCGTCGCATCCAGAGAAGCAGGTATCCATCACGGATTAGACATCGTCGCAGAATCGATTGAAGACAATCAAGATAACGCAACCCGATTTGTGATCATCGGCGACGAACAAGTATCAGCGACAGGCGACGACAAGACATCGCTCATGTTCCAAGTTCCTCACCAGCCCGGAGCTCTTGCCGATGTTATGGTTCTCTTTCGGGATAACGGTTTGAACTTGACCTGGATCGAGTCGTTTCCCGTGCCCGGCAAATCCAATGAGTATTTCTTCTTTGTGGAATTAGAGGGCCACGCATCGCAACCTAACGTCCAAGCCGCATTGGACACACTGGCCAAGACAGCTATTCGACTCGATTTCCTAGGATCGTATCCTAAAGCCAGAAGTTAAAATCGAATCGTAGCATGGCCCCCTGGGCCGTGCGAACCTCGGGCCGTGCGAACCTCGGGGCCAAGCTACAGCGATGCTCGAACCATTTCCTAAGCGACAACTGTGTTCGCTAGAACTCTGGTTCAATTGATGCAGACATGCTGCCAGTCGACTTGGCGCTATAAGGATCCATCCCAAATGCTCGAATTTGATCTCGTTTGAGTTCTGCATGCTCAAGTGTTGTCGTTAAGCAAACAGCTCGCCCGGTGCGGTCTACTTCGTCCGCAATCTTTCTACCTTGAGTAGGCGAAAGATAAAACAAGTTTTGCATCATCTCGATAACGTATTCCCACGTGTGCACTGGATCATCCCAGAGAATGACGTTATACCGAGGCTGTTTCTTGCTCTTCGGTGGAGTGTTCTTTGGCCGAACGACGGGTTCTGCGACTGCAGAGTTGGATAAAGACATTTTCGTTTGCCTTGCGGTTTGGATTCTGTTCGCAATGCGAAAGTAATGGAGAAGCTTGTGCACCAAAATCAACACAACGTGTATACGAAACAAATTCGCTACAACTGTTGTATATTGTAATCCATTACCCGGTAGTCTTTGCAAGAACAAATCGTACGAAACTTACAATCCTCAATGGCAGATTTTCCCTCAATCGATCGCTATTTACGGAACAACCGTCAGAGTCACTTGGATCAGCTTTTCGAACTGCTCCGCATTGCCAGCATTAGTGCAGATAGCTCCAAGAGTGCAGAAATGACTCAGGCAGCGAATTGGGTTGAAGCCAAACTTGCTTCGGGAGGCCTAAAAACCAAGCAGATGCATGGTAATGGCCCTCCGTTGGTATACGCCGAATCCGAACCGGTTCCGGACAGACCGGTTGTTTTGGTGTACGGCCACTACGATGTTCAACCGGTCGATCCGCTTCATCTCTGGAATTCTCCACCCTTCGAACCGGTCTTGAAGGATGGCAATATTGTTGCTCGCGGTTCGACCGACGACAAAGGCCAAATGCTCACACATGTTCAAAGTGTACTTGCATGGCATGAGTGCAAACAACAGCTACCGCTGCAAGTGAAGTTTTTGATTGAAGGGCAAGAGGAAAATGGGAGCGAAGTACTCGAATCGAAGCTGGCCGAAATCACTGATCAAATCGCTTGCGATGTGATCGTGATTTCAGATTCATCGCAGTATGCCAAGGGCCAACCAGCCATCACCTACGGACTTCGAGGGATCGCGTATTACGAACTTCGGGTCCTTGGTCCGAAAGCCGATTTGCATTCCGGTTCCTTTGGTGGTGCGGTCACCAATCCAGCCTTAGCCTTGGCTCGCATTCTCACGGAGATGAAAACCTCTGACGGCAGGATTCAATTGCCGGGCTTCTATGACTCTGTGGTTGAGCTCGAAGCGAGTGAGCGCGAGATGTGGGCCAACATGCATTTTTCCGATGAAGCCTTCGCCGAACAGTTAGGCGTAGATGCTCTCTCCGGTGAAGTCGGATACACCACATTGGAACGGCGGTGGGCGCGACCGACGTTGGATGTCCATGGGTTGATGGGAGGTTACCAAGGCGAAGGGGGCAAGACGATCATCCCAAGTTGGGCCGCGGCCAAAATAAGTTTCCGATTGGTGCCAAATCAAGACCCAAAAACGGTGAGCCGACAGTTGCAAGAATTCATTCGCAACCATACACCACCAGGCGTTCGGGTCGACATCATTGACTTGCACGGCGGCCGGGGTGTCATGGTCAATCCTAACTCCAAGTTCATGCGGGGCGCGATGCAAGCAGTCCAGGACGGCTTCGATGTTAGACCTGTTCTAATACGCGAGGGGGGCTCCATACCCATCGTGGCCCAAATGGTCGAAGCCACCAAGGCAGACGTATTGCTATTAGGCTGGGGGTTAGATGACGATGGTGCTCACAGCCCAAACGAAAAGTTTTGTTTGGAAGACTACTACCGAGGTATTCGAGCAAGCAGCCGACTGTGGCACTACTTGGCGATGTGAAGTGAGCTCGAAGCGGGAGTTCACGTAGGTTCGCATTTCCGAAGCGGACATCTCAGCATCTCGAAGATGCGCGCAATCAACAAAGCCCCTTAACGAAAACTCCGATCTGAAATTTGACATCCGGAATTTCGCTCGGTAGAACTGTTGCAGAACTCAAAACATGCGTATCCAAAGAATCGAATCTTCGAAAGGCGAGCGATGACGCAACTCGCTAACACTTTTTCAGGTATCAGGTATCCTGTATCCTGTATCCTGTCTCCTGTCTCCTGTATCCTGTATCTTCTATTTGCTATTCGCTATCTGGGATTACTCTCCGTGCTCGCCATTCTCCGCTGAAATTGACTTCGGGAGGATTTCGCGATGAATCGAATGAATCCGAGTTCAACCGACTTGTCTGGCCCGCGCGATTGCACGGCCCCGGATATTACGTCCCGATTGCTATTGTTCCGAGGCTTGCATCCAGGCTGCCAAGGCTTGGAATCGTAAACTGGCCAATAAAAAGTATCGGGAAAGCGATAAGGGGAAGCAGACCCGTGCCAATCAAGCTAAGCGTTACCGCGATCGAATCGAGCAGGAGAAAGCCAATAAAATGACCGAGCCACCCAAAAAACATGCCGACGACGAACCTCGCGAGGGCTATCACAAAGAAAAATCCAAAAAAAATCTTGCTGTCAACGGCTCGGTTGCTACGAACAGTTCGATCCTCATCCTCGCGCACCCCATCAAAAATACTGCGGACCTGAATGTTACAAGGCCATGCGAAGAGTTCTCGTGCGATAGACGAGATGGAAAAATCGCCTTGCACTGCGAAAAAAATCGAAACGCCCAAAAATTCCTAAACCACCCGATGCACCGATTCTCGTGCGACCAGCATAGGTGATCTTGCCAAGCCTCTCTACGCTTAGTCCATCCATCGCACTCGAGCCGTTTCCGGTGCGATCGTACGGGATCCAAAAACGTGAGAGGCTATCGGCGATGCTTAATTCATCTCAGCTGCCAGACCAAAATGACTCCCTTTCAAACAGAGTCATCGGCGACCAGGTCCGACTACTTGCCATTAATTTGTCCTCGACAAACCTCGTCAGGCCTTGCAACAATCGCAGGATCATCACATCCATCACTGGGACCCTCGGCTCGTCCCAAGTGGTTTCGTCCCAAGTTACGTCACGTCAAGAGACGATTCCGCAAAGCCTTGGACGTCCCATTGAAAAGCGTGCAAGCAAACTCGATGTATTCGAGTCGCGAATTCTGCAGCTCATGGATCGATATCCCAGCATCACGGTGATTCGACTTCAGGAGGAACTGCAAAGTACTCGGTTCCTTGGCAGTTGGTGGCCGAACTGCTGCCAGTTCGAGTCCTTGAAGATGAACTGGTGGTTTACAACCATTCGCTTTTGGAGATCGCTCGTCACGCTCTGGTCGTTGGGCAAACTGGTCAAAGTCGGACCTTGGCTGAACATCTACCTCCGCGAGATCATGAAGCCCAAATGACAGCGATTCGCGAGCGTTACACAGCATTGGGCGAAGTTGCAATTCAATTCCTTGAAGGAATATTAGCCAAGACTCGCTACTCGAAGCATCACGCTCAAAAGGTGCTGACGTTGCTCAATATTTATCCAAAGAGCGATGTATTAGCAGCCATGCAACGGGCGGTAACTTATCGGGCGTTTGGTTACAGCTCATTGGAACGCATCCTGTCGCATCAAGAATGCGGGACTCCCAACGACAGCCACTTTGGAATCGTTCGACTGGGAGTTCAATGCCAAGACGATTAACAAGGCGTCCATGAGGGAACTGGCTAGTGCCGAGTTTATCAAGCGACGGGACAACTTGGCGTGGGTGGGTCAGAGCGGCTTGGGGAAATCTCATTTAATTCAGGTTGGCCTGATCTAAGGATCCTTCTCGCAAAACGCTGTCTAAAGACGGGTGAAATCGTGCCATGGGTTGACTACGGCGAACTGCGTCGCCGATTGGACATGGAAGAGGTGTTGGGCTGGATGGATTGGCGTTCGAATTCTCGGAAAGGAGAATATCTTCGGGGGAGTTGCCCGTTATGTGGTGACGGGAAATCACCCAAGGCACGTCATTTCGTAGTGCATGTAAGTCGCAAGTTATTCAAGTGCTTCGGATGCGACGAGGGTGGCGACGTGCTGGTTCTTTAGAGAAAGTACTACAAGCAAGATCTAAACGCCGCCGCCCACGAGTTACAGAACCGTTTGAAGGCACAGTGACAAACGAAATCAAGCACCCAAGAAACGCAATCGTAGCGGCCACCAATCTAGCAACCGATCTGCCAGCCAAACCGCAACACTGGCTCAGTTTCTAATCGGAAATGACACTTTGATGTACGGCGAGATTCTTGACCCCAGCTTACCGTTCTTATGATGCAAGACATTGAGTGGTTTGGCATTTAGAACTGGCCCACCGGATCGCCGAACATCAACGCTACACCGCCGCCTTGCAACAGAGCTGGCGTGTCCCGCTCGGGCCTTTGGGGGCTCGAGCTACTACGCACTTTAAGCGGAATTCGACATCGTGTCTCATCGAAACTCACGCGGGCGTCCTGCCCTGGCTACGGCTACGCACGGTCCTCCGGCATCCATGCCTACAGACACGCGGTGGGCCGTCGCGATGATGAAGAGCCTTGCGGTGGATGCGAAACATGGCGTGCCAGTATTGCCATGGATGGACGCGGGGCCTTGTGATTCGATCACCATCACTCTTGCCCTGCGCTCGTGCTCCGCCTCCGCGTGGCGGGACTCGCTAATCGCTCGGTCTGATCGCTATCGGCTTCGCTATAACGATGACTAGTCAAAGGTATAATCGGCTCGGTGGTTGTTTGGGATGGAGAGAGCGTTTGTTGTGTCCGCTCTCCTGCCGATGGCAATCAGACTGGCATCCATGCCATCCCAGCCTTACAATCGGCGGCATCCATGACCGCCGTTTTCACTTCGTACTTTACTGACAGACCAGCGGCCAAGAGTGCGTCTTGCAGCGGGCAATGCTTCCAACGCGGATCGGGTTGGACACTT
>JANLRK010000539.1:0-5312 GCA_031361585.1 Pirellula sp.
TCGCTGAATCCCCGGACCTATTGAAACGATACAAAGAATGGATCGAACGATCGAATCAATTCTGGGAAACGCGGATGAAGGAGAGCAACTCCGAATGAATGTCGCCGATCGGACTCCGCCATGTACGTAGGTCACTCTTGCCGAGAGTGACTCTGCAATTGTCATGCGCACGGCCCAGAGGGGACCATACTTTGCACCGCTTTGTCGCAAAGGCAGTTGCGACCTACTGAATGTCACCCTTACGTACCACGACGATTCCCAAACCAATAGATATGCGAGCGATCGCAAAATCTTAAGTCGTGATCGCGACACCAGGTCGTTAACCATGTCGACTGCATCCGCAAATCCTCGGCGGTCGTTCCTCGAGGCATCAACATCACTCGGTCTCGATCCCATTGTCCAAGCTCTTTCAAGTACTGAAGCACCTCTTCGGCATCGAGAATGGAGCCAACGACGAACTTGAGTTGGTAGTCTCCTTGGCTCATCAACTGGCGAACGACGTCCGGTTTCTTGCGCCGCTGATCATGTTGCTTGACCCATTCGTCCGAGGCATAACCAATAGGCGTTGAATTGCTCAGCTTTGGGCTGATCGACCACAAATCGCACAGGACATCCCTATGAATGGTCCCAGCTGTTTCTATGGTAATGTGCCGCTTCAGTCGATGAAGTTCCGAGCAAAGTTCCCGAAGCTCTTCAAAAAGCATCGGTTCACCGCCCGTGATCACAACGTGCTGCGTCCCCCATTTCGTAGCCGACGCGATGATTGCATCGACGGTGCAAGAATCCCCTTCTGGCTCCCAGGACGCATAGCGGGTGTCGCAAAACCAGCATCGCAAGTTGCAGCCACTGGTGCGAATAAACACGCTGGGGGTCCCCGTAAATCGACCTTCCCCCTGGACGCTATGGAAAATTTCTGAGATCCGGATCACACAGGCCTCGAATTCGCGTCGCCGATGGCAAAATGCACTGTTAATCTATTGCCGAATCATCAGAATACACAAAAACCAATTCCGTGCGTACCCTGACTTGACGTTATCCCTAGGAGAATTTTCTGTGCCTGGCACTCCTTTCCAAGATCAACTCGAATGCTTTGACAACTCTTTTCCAGACCGAGAGTACCACATTGAAATCGAATGCCCAGAATTTACATCCATGTGCCCAAAGACTGGGCAGCCCGATTTTGGAACCCTCGTTTTCCGCTATGTGCCGGATGGAAAGTGCGTTGAACTAAAAAGCCTCAAACTGTATTTGCAGAAATTCCGAAACGAGGGGATCTTTTACGAAAATGTTACCAACCGAATCGTCGATGACTTTGTCACGATAGTAAAGCCACGTCGACTAACGTTGGAAAGTCGCTGGGGCGCACGTGGTGGTATCACGTCGGTCATTACTGTCACACACGAAAAGGCAAAATGAAATGTCGACTGAAATACCTTCAACTTCAATTAAACCGGTTTTGCTAAGCGGCTTTGCCGACGAAGCCGCGAATCAAAAAACCGCCGAGCAACAATTTTGCGCTTTTGCTGCCTTAGGGCTCCGTTACTATACGTTGCGATTCATCGACGCTGGTGCTGGCATCCAGAATGCAATGTTGCTCGCACCAGAGTCCATTGACCGTATCTTATCCCTGCAAGCAGAATACGGCCTCCAGGTTTCCTCCTTAGGCTCGCCTATCGGAAAAGTGAAACTGTTGGATGTCGAGGATGGAACGGCAAACCGATACGTGCCATTCGAAGAGTACGTGAAGAAGGACGTCCGGCGGGCTTGCGATCTGGCCAATACCTTTGGTTGTAAACTCATTCGAGGTTTCTCCTTTTACCATCCCCGCGGCACAGATCCCGAATCGTATCTAACCCAAGCCATCGATCGGCTTGGGAAAATCTCGCGAGTTTGCGATTCCTTTGGTCTAACGTTTGGGCTTGAGGTCGAAGCCAACTTGATCGGCCAAACTGGCAAGCTGCTCAAAAAACTTTACGACGGCGTGGCTGATCCAGCTATGCTACTCATCTTCGATGGAGCCAATCTCGTTTGCCAAGGTATGTCGACCGAACAGGTATACGAAGAGTACTTGGCGATGAAAGATGGGATGGGTTGGCTTCACGTCAAAGACTACCAGCGGCCTACCACTCGCTCCTCGCACGTTGACGAAGAGTCTCTGAAGGGCTTCGTACCAGCAGACCAGGGAGACTCAGGTCACGAGGCCATATTCCGCGACGTGAAACGAGACTATTCCGATTTGCTAGTCAAGCTTAGCAAGCGCGGAATACCCGGATTATTTCTGGACCTTGAGCCGCACGTCAAAGGTGGCGGTCAGTTCGGCGGTTTTAGTGGGCCAGATGGTTTCGGGGTGGCGTTCCGGGGATTGTGTCGCCTGCTTGACTACGTCGGCTTGCCCTACGACTTGCGAACGTTTGCGGATATTCGCAATAGCCTCGCGCCGTCCAACGCTATCAAGGCGGGCGCGTAGTTACGCATGAGCCGATCTTTGACAGCAGACTCTTGGCGCATCGAGTACCCGTTTGCCCAACACTTTCTAGAACTTGAGCCAAACGTTCGCATGCATTACGTAGACGAGGGTCCGAACGACAACGATGCGTCAACGATTTTATGTGTCCATGGCAACCCAACATGGTCCTTCTATTATCGATCGATCATTTCACGCTTCCGCCATACACATCGCGTCGTGGCCATCGATCATGTTGGCTGTGGACTCAGCGATAAACCCCAGCATTACTCTTATTCACTGGCTCAACACACGACCAACCTGGTTCGATTGATTGACGCATTGGACTTGCAAAAAATTACGTTAGTCATCCACGATTGGGGCGGAGCGATTGGACTGGGGGCTGCTATCGAGCGAATCGAACGCTTTCGTGGTTTGTTGGTTCTCAATACGGCAGCCTTCCCGCCCCCCTATGTCCCTCGTCGAATCGCTGCCTGCCGAATACCCCTGCTCGGCTCATGGGCAATCCGCTACGCAAACGCCTTTGCACGGGCGGCGATCTATATGGCAATCGATCGACTGCCAAAACTGAGTTCCATCGCTCGCGATGGCTTGCTCGCCCCTTACAATTCGCCTCACAATCGAATTGCAATCGATGGGTTTGTGCGGGATATCCCGATGTCGCCAGAACATCCGACTTGGAATGGTCTGATGCGACTCGAGAGCAGTTTGCCGAGACTAAGTGGTCTACCCATTCGATTTGTTTGGGGGATGAGAGACTGGTGCTTCCGACCGGAATGCATGGAGCGAATGAATCTCGCCTGGCCCAACGCGTCTCGACGCGAATTGATGGATGTTGGGCACTATGTGATGGAAGAAGCGCCGACCGAGGTCCTGGAGGAACTGCAAAAACTGGTGGATGACGATGTCGCTCGGCAGTAGAGTACGAGTTGCTATCGAAACAGAATGCTCCGCTATCAAAGCTGGCAATGTACATCCCTACGCTTCGTTTAGCGATTTGAACCACGGACAGTTTGTTGCTGCCGCCAAGGCTATTGGAGAAAGGGTCGACAATTGCCATGGCCAACCGGTGGGGCAGATCGTTTTGCAGTGCGTGCACGCGATGATCCAAACCACTGGCACCAATACAAGCTTAGGGACGATTCTACTTATGGCACCACTCGTGGTGGCTGCGAGTCGCATGGCCCAAGTGCAAATCGAAGAGAATTCGCTCCAGGCGAGTGTTCGAGAAACGCTAATCCAGCTAACACCCGACGATTCTCGAACCATTTACGAGGCAATACGAATTGCGAAGCCAGGTGGCCTAGGTGAATCGATGTCGATGGATTTGCGAGAATCAGCCCCTGACAATATCCTCGATGCGATGAGGCTCGCTGCTGGTTGGGACGATATTGCACTTCAATACGTTAGTGGTTTTGAATTGGTTTTTGCAATCGCGAGACGCATCAACATCAAAGAGGCGTCGGGCTTGTCCAAGCTGGATTCAATTCGATGCCTTCAGGTCGAGTTGCTATCGGAACGCGTAGACAGCCTCATCGAGCGAAAGCAAGGTCTGGTCATTGCCAAAGATGTGCAGTCGCAAGCTAGCGAGGTTATTGGTTCGGGTCCGTATGGAAGCCCTGAGTACGAGGTCGCCTGGCATCGATTGGATAATCGGTTGCGTGATAAACGTCATCGAGGGAATCCCGGCACGATCGCAGATTTGATCGCGGCATCGCTTTTCTAAAAAAATGTTGGATTGTGGGGGGAAGCCCCAACAGTCCAGGAATGCTTCACAGCATGGCACAGGGGCCATGCGCAGCAATCAACTTTCAATTGACAATCTTAAAACACACGAGGTCGTCTTGGTCTCGAATGTACAATCGGCCGCCAGCGATCACAGGGTGTGGCCAACTTTCGCCGTTGTGCGTTGGCAATTTGAATTTGCTGATCAAGTCATATTTATCCTTGGTCGTGTTTACGAGAGCCATCGTACTGTCCTGATATCGAAAGTAAAGTTTGCCATCCGCGACAACAATTGCGGCCGAACCCGTGCCCGCGCCACGAGCCTTGTCCCAAAGGTTCTTCCCGGTCTTCCATTCGACACAGGCGGGGAAGCCATTGTTGTGGCCATGCCCCATGTACACATAGTCGCCTATCATGATCATCCCACCATGATGGTTTTGGAGTTCCTTACTGGTCTTGTAATAGACTTCCTTGGCTTGCAGCAGTTTCCCTTTCTTGGAAATCTCTAACAAAGCGGTTCCACCATCGTCATAGCCAGTCGAGCAAAAAACGTAGTTGTCTTTGGCGATAGGTGTTGGAATGTTTGCGGTTCGGTTGGCTATGCGGTCATAATTCCAAAGTAGCGTGCCGATTTTGGCATCGTAGCCAACCATTCCGTGACCTATCAACTGAACATACTGTTTGACGCCAGCTGCGTTGGAGATAATTATAGAGGAATACCCCGCTCCATCGTTCCCTTGTAGCTTGCCCTCCGGTGCCTTGCCCTTCCATATAATGTCACCTGTCTTCTTGTTGAGGGCGACGACCATCGCATCGCGCGCTCCAGGGGTGCATAGCAGTAGATCACCGTCGACTAAAGGGGATTCGCTATAACCCCAACTCGATTCGATCTTGCCGCCGAAGTCACTGGTGAAGCTAGTTTGCCAAACGATTTCACCTCCATCCAACTTGCAGCAAACCAGGACGCCGTCGTTAGACATGGCGTACACGAGCCCGCTCGCCAAGTCGATAGTTGGGCTGCAATTCGGATCACCTTTTGCAGGGGTGAACGGAGTGGTCCATTCCGTTTCACCATTTGCTTGATCCAAACAGACAACGTTGGTGTTTCCATCCCTGTTGCCCA
>JANLRK010000542.1:0-1711 GCA_031361585.1 Pirellula sp.
TGGCAAGATGGACCCTCAGATTCTGCCTCCGGTCGGTCACGCCAACGACGGTGAAGTCGAAGACTATAAACTGCAATTGGTTCGCGGGACCGAAATCCATGGATTCAAGTTCGAAGACTTGAACGGCAATGGAGTTCAAGACGCAGGTGATGTTGCGATGCCAGGTGTTGCAATAACACTTCCCGGCGCAGTTGATATTTTTGGAAAAGCCGTTCCGCCCTCGATCACTAACGCCGCAGGCGAGTTCTGGTTTAACAATTTGGCCGCGGGTACTTACACGATCTCCGAAGACCTAACCAAGAGCGATGTCAATAACGACAAGATTCCTGACCGAGGTTTCTTCATCGGATCGTACCAAGTCGACCAAGGGCTTCGTCGATCGACGCCTGACATCACCACCAAGGCTCTAGCACAGGGCGACGTATTGAATGATCAGAAGTTCGGCAACTTCATTACCGGTTCCATTCACGGTGTCAAGTTTGAGGATCTGAATGCGAACGGAGTTTGGGACAAGGCTGGTGGTGAGTTACCACTACAAAATGTCTCGTTCGACCTATGGAAGTTTAGCAGTACGACGACTCAAAAGCTCGTCAGCGGTGTCACGTTAACAAACTACAACTGGACAAAGGACAGGCAAACCGGGAAATCGGATGTACACGGCGAGTTCTGGTTCACTAACCTCGATCCAGGCGTTTACGAAGTCGTCGAGCAAAGCGGCCCCTATATTCAGACCACCAGCCAGCCGACCAAAGCTCCAACCACCAGCTCCAATCCTGCAGCCTCAACAACGGCTTTTTCGATCATTAGCCGACGAGAATTCGTTTGGGAGGCAGGTGCCTCCGCTCGTCCAATGGACTTGGATGCCGATGGCAAGTTAAGTCCAGATGAGTTTGCAGTCGCTGCCGCCAATGCCGCCATGAAGAAGGAAGTGCTGGCCACACCCGCGAACCCCGAACTAGCTCCGAACTTGGTCGCAGGCGCGAATGACAAGTCTCAGGATTTGTGGTTCGGCAACCTAAGATTGGGAACCGTCACCGGTTTCAAGTATGAAGACACGAACCGCAATGCCATTTTTGACGGAGCCGACGTCGGTCTTCCCAACGTGAAAATGTTGTTGCAAGGTACCAGTATTCTTGGCAAGTCCGTCTTGTCGACTGTTCTAACTGGAGCGGACGGAAAGTTCACGTTCGGCAGTGTTGTTCCAGGAACATACACCGTTTCCGAAAGCGTTCTGACCGATACGAATAATGACGGAACTCCGGATGTTCAGCAGGAAATGATCCTGGATGCAACGCAGCAGACTGTGACACTGGCCAGTGGCGATGTCATCAATATCAAGTACCAATGGGCAGACTACATCTATGGATCGATCCACGGTGTGAAGTTCCAAGACACCAACGCCAACGGGACCTGGGATAGAACCCTCACCGGTGCACTTGCTGAACCAGCCTTGCCCAACATAGCGTTTGATCTGTACAAGTTCAATAACACAACAACGCAAAAGCAGGTCAGCGGCGCAACAACTACGAGCTACAACTGGTCGAAGGTTGGCTCCTCGACATCGAATACGCATGGCGAATTCTGGTTCACCCAGTTGGATCCAGGCACATACGAAGTAGTGGAAGGCATGAACCCAACATGGGTTCAATCGACTAAGCAGCCAACGTCGATCACCACAGCGAGCAACCCTGCAACATCCAATACAGCCTTC
>JANLRK010000549.1:0-5724 GCA_031361585.1 Pirellula sp.
AAAAAGCCATAAACCGCACCGAATTACTCGGTTGCACGGGTTCTGACAGTACTTTGTCGGAGTTGTATCTAATGATTTGCTAGGCGGACTGTACTTGGTCTATCCCGCGTCGAGTTCAAGCCATCGTTGTATAAACCGCCATAGTGATGGATAAGATTGAAAGATCGACGGTGGACCTGCCTTGCTATCGTAATTGTCTCGCAGTTCTTTTACTGCAATTTGTGTTCTACGGTCAAACAACTGCTCAATCGTAAATCGCTTTCCATCCTGAAGCGCCTTAGTCAAATCTTCCAGAATGCTGTCAGGTGTTTTGCCCCGAATTAGTGCGCATTCGCCAAGCCGATAGCCATGTTCAACTAGCCTGACTGTCCAACGCCAATCCTCCATCATCGGCGCGGTCACATCACGACCCGAACTCGCGTCCGTTGCAGATGCTAAAGGAAGATGAACAATGGATCGGACGAGTTCATCGTTCGAGAACGAGGTTGGTTCATGGATGGGAACTTGACTCATGGGGCGGGGAACGCCCTCACTCTTCGCGACCGGTTTGGTTGTCGGCGGACGTTGTTCGATCGACTTCATTGGCAATACTGCGACTTGATTGGCTGCCTTGTCCGCTGCAAGAATGCATTGGTGCACATAGTGCATCAACGGTGCGGGTATTGGTTGTGTCCCCGCGATGCACCCCCTCCCCGTTTCGGAAATGGAGACAGTCAACTTACCAACTCGCAACTCAGAAAGACAAAGCAATCCGACATCGAGTGTCTGGTCTAGAAAACCGGACGCATGGGATTTTTTCCAGGTCTTGAGAATTCCAAATTCTGGAAGACGTTGCAATCGAAGGCCTTGTACCGCTTTGCTCTCGATGCCAGAAAGGTGCTGTGATAACAGCGTTTTGCTCAAGTATCCATGCGTTCGATCAACCGCTTTCAAAATGGTAATGATTAGATCGTATGCGGGCTTGGTCTCGCTTGGCAAGAGGATCGTTTGTTTCGGATCGGATAACGTGATGTGTTCCGAAGGCTTCGCGCTCGCCGTCGTTGCGACTGCAGCCTTCATAGCAGATGGCAGAGTTGCAGATGGCAGAATAGCAGATGGCAGAGTTGCAGATGGCAGAATAGGAGATGGCAGAATAGCAGTTGGCAGAGTTGCAGTTGGAGTGTGCTCGGGCACGGCCTTTAAGTCATTTCTAACCTCGACGGCCTGGGATGTTTTAGAGGGTTTTGGTTTAGTTTTATTTGGCTTGGTTGGGCTATTCGCGTTGCCCTCAACGACTCTTGGCATGTTCGGCCAGCCCGTCTTACCTTGACATCGATCGCAGATGCCGCAATTCGATGCCGATGCGTCACCAAAATACTCCAGGATGGTTCGTTGCCGGCAAGACCGACTCTGCGCATACGCGACCATGCGATCAAGCTTTTCGTAGTCGGACTTTTTTCGAGCCGCTAGCGTTTCGTGATCGATCTTGAGTTCGCTAAAGGGGACGTCGCGCCTTCGAAAGTGTATCGCTCGCCCGCGAAACGGAGGTACGTACTCAAAACTATCTAGCTTGCAGAGTTCTCGCAGTGTGCGATTCAAGGCGTCACGATCCATTTGCAATTGCTGCATCAACCACCTTGGATGAATGTAAACCGCTTCTTCGCGTCGGTCTCCGATCGCCTTTTCGACCGTTCGTAAAACGTTGCGTTGAACATTGGCAGACTTGGGTAACAAGTCGAGCAAGGTAGGCAGCTTGGTATCGATTCGAAACATGGCCAATCCACCTGACATCTCTAGACGCTCCATTACGGTCGTACGTCCAAGGATCTGAAGGCAAGAGTTGATGGCCTCCGTGGTAGCCGGGGCATTGGTAAGTTCTCGAATTTCTTCAGCCGTCAATTCAATTGGGTCTTCGGTTCTTTTGACGAGAAGATCATAAACCGATTCCAAGAGCTCACGTGGAGGATTCGCGTTCTCAATAAAAAACTCTTGGATGTAGCGATCTTGAGGGCTGTAGAGCAGTACACATTGCGATGGCAAACTATCGCGTCCAGCACGCCCTGCTTCTTGATAATATGCCTCGAGTGTGCCTGGCGTATTGTAGTGGACTACATAGCGGAGATCCGACTTGTCGATACCCATGCCAAATGCATTCGTGGCGATAATGACCTTGAGCTGCCCTCCCATGAATTGTTCTTGGATGAGTTTGCGTTGATCGGGCATCAAGCCGGCGTGATATGCTCCAACACTGATCTTCAATTCCTTTCCAATTTGTTCGACGAGCGCCTCGCAACGTTTTCGTGTGGCGGCATAGATGATTCCGGCTCCAGGCTGATCCTTGATAAACGCCAAGAGCTGTTTGTCCTTGTCGCGATCACCCATACAGAGCATCGAGCCAAGATAAAGGTTGTCGCGTGCAAAGCCGGTGATGAAGTGTTTGGCAACTCGTAGCTTCAGTGAATCAACAATATCTTGACGCACTTTCGGCGTCGCTGTCGCTGTCAAGGCAACGGTTTGCACTCCGCCCAACGCTTCTCGAAAACGACCGAGACGTTGATAGTCTGGGCGAAAATCATGGCCCCATTCGCTGATGCAATGGGCTTCGTCGACGGCCAGCAATTGGATTGGTGTCGTGCGAATCGCGTCCAAAAATCGTGAATTCCGAAGACGCTCGGGAGCGACGTAGACCATGGAATAGTGACCGCCAGCAACATGCTCCAGCCTTTGGTTCTGCTCGGCGGTGGACAAGGTGCTGTTGATCAAAGTGGCAGATATACCACGGTTGGAGAGCGAGTCCACCTGGTCCTTCATCAAGGCAATCAGTGGCGACACAACGATCGTCAAACCGGGGCGGACTAAACTGGGCAATTGGTAACAAAGGCTTTTGCCACCACCCGTGGGCATAACGCACAGGCAATCGTGGCCAGCGATAATGTGGCTGATGACCTCCTGTTGGCCCTTGCGGAAGTCTTCCAGGCCAAAACGATTCAGAGCGGCATGCAAATCAATCTGCCCAAGCGCGGCCATAAATTGTGCAGTCCTCTCGCCGCAATGGATTTTTTCAACCTAAATTCGAATAGGACAACATTTTCTATCGGATCGAAGTCGGTGGCAAGTAGGCACGGGGTTCGTTATGATCTGCATTCTCTTCGAATCCCAAAGTATCCAGTTTTGCCTCTCTCTTTTAAGTGTCGAGAATGTCGATTTTAAGTCAAACGAAACCCGATTCACAAACCGATAGCCTTTCTGTGGCAGTTTCGAACTCCAAGCCAATGCCTGCGGTTGGGCTCGGCTATTGGAAAGTGGAAAAGGCAGCGGCTGCCGCATTGACCGTGGAAGCTGTCAAAGCAGGCTATCGCCATTTGGATTGTGCCTCGGACTACGGCAATGAAGCGAATGTCGGCGACGGAATCGCTGAGGTGGCACGCCAAGGTCTGTGCAAGAGAGATGAACTATGGGTGACCAGCAAACTTTGGAATACGTATCACCAACCAGAGCATGTCAAACCCGCGTTGCAGCGAACGCTCCAAGACTTAAAACTCGATTATCTTGATCTTTACTTAATTCACTTCCCGATTGTGCTTCAATATGTTCCGTTCGAGACTCGCTATCCAGCTGGCTGGTTCGCCGATCCCAATGCGTCTAAACCACGAATGATTGCAGACTCGGTCCCCATTCGAGATACTTGGCAAGCGATGGAGGAACTCGTGGATGCAGGCTTGGTGCGAGCCATTGGAATAAGCAATTTTGGCACTTCCCTCATTCGGGACCTACTCTCGCAATGCAGGATCCGGCCTAGCGTTCTGCAAGTCGAGCTACATCCGTACCTCGTACAGTCTAAGCTTCTTCGGTATTGCCGCGAGTCGTCGATTGCGGTGACAGGTTTCTCGCCGCTTGGTGCCCTATCCTATATTCCAATTGGTATGGCAATCGAAAGCGACTCCGTCCTCATTCACCCTGTAGTGGAACAGATCGCGAAGGCTCACCATCGCACTGCGGCCCAAATCGTTCTTCGATGGGGTGTACAAAGAGGCACGGCAATTGTCCCGAAAACAAGTAAGCTCGAGCGGTTGAGAGAAAACATTGACCTTGCCCGCTTCGAACTCACTCAGTCTGAAATGGACTGCATTAGTTCACTCGACAAAAACCATCGATTCAATGACCCAGGCGCGTTCTGCGAAAGTGCATTTGGTTGCTTTTTTCCAATATACGAATAGTCGGGTTAATAGCTATGCTCTGCTGATGAGAGCAAGTAAGACCATTCCCTCCTTAACTTTCGAAATTCCAAATGAAATTGCGATTACCCTTTTTTGCCCTGTGCTCGCTTCTTGGCGTAGAGGTACTTCGATCCGATGACCTCGCCAAAATAAACGATGGATTTACGATTGCAGAAACCGACTGGCCTTGGTGGCGAGGACCAAGTCGAAATGGAACGGCATCACCCCACCAAACTCCCCCTGGAACATGGGACGAACATGACAACATCGCTTGGAAGTCGCCTTTGCCCGGGCGAGGACACGGTTCTCCGACGCTAATGGGAAATCGTATTTTTCTTCAAACTGCAGATGAGTCCAACGGTGCTCAAATGGTGATCTGTCTCGATCGTTCGACCGGCAAACAGCTTTGGATGTCGGTAGTGCATGCAAGTGGAGGAATGCGAAAAAACAACAAGTCGACAGCCGCATCCAGTTCGCCGGCCTGCGATGGCGAACGCATCATCGTCAACTTTCCGAACAACGGAGCGTTGAGGACGACAGCCCTCAGCCTGGAAGGCAAGCAGATTTGGCAGACCAAAATTTGCGAGTACGTTGAACACCAAGGCTACGGCTCTTCCCCGGCTCTCTATCAATCGCTTGCAATCGTCTCAGCCGACAATAAAGCAGGTGGCGCCATCGCGGGATTGGACCGAAAGAGCGGACAAATCGTTTGGAGCCGAGAACGTCCCAAGCTACCAAATTATCCTTCTCCAATCTTGCTTCATATTGCTGGCAAGGATCAACTAGTCATGACGGGCTGCGACTTGATTTCGAGCTTCGAGCCATTGACGGGCAAAACGATTTGGGAGGTGCCAGGTGCAACTACGGAATGCGTAACATCGACTGTAACCGACGGCAAACGTGTTTTTTCGAGTGGCGGATACCCCAAAAATCACATGTCTGCGGTGATGGCAGACGGCTCTGGGAAGCTTGAATGGGAAAACAATAGCCGAGTTTATGTGCCGTCTTTTCTGGTTCGAGATGGGTACTTGTACGGTGTCCTGGATGAGGGGATCGCCCTATGTTGGTCAGCTGAAACCGGAAAAGAGCTTTGGAAAGCACGGTTAGGTGGGACGTTTTCGTCATCGCCCGTTCTGGTCGGCGATACGATCTATGCAACCAATGAAGCGGGTGATACGTTTATTTATCGTGCTGACCCGAAGGAATATTCATTGCTTGGCAAAAACCATCTTGGTGATCAAGTGCTTTCCACCATGGTGATTTGTGATAGCAACATATACTACCGTGCTGCATCGCTTAGCGGTGACAAACGACAGGAGTTTCTTTATTGCATTGGCAACGTCGCCAAATAATTGTCAGGTGCTAATCGTTTAACCCCGAGCCGTATGCGACGGCCATCCGCACAGCCTCAAAATCAGAATCGAGTAAGACATGGCTCAAGCGATTGTTGACCCAGAACAGCTTCGTAATTTCGCGTTGCAACTGAAACGCTTTTCCGGACTGCTGGCGGACGCTTCCGGCAAACTGT
>JANLRK010000589.1:0-3241 GCA_031361585.1 Pirellula sp.
AGGCAACTCCAAAAGCCTATTGCAAAAAGATACCGCGTCGTCCCAACTCACATTTTCTACAGGGTTCTTCGTACCTTTGAATTGGCTCGGGTTGTTTCCCATCACTTTTTTGTATTGCTCCTGCGTGACCTCATAAATTCCAAGGTAATAGGATTTGCTGATAGTTACTTCGTGAGGAGTCTCGTTTTCTTGCCTTCCTATTTCCGACTCCGGCGACCCCATCGTAAACGACCCCGCATGAATCAGCACCAACTTCATCCCGATGCTGTTGGTAATTGACTTTGGCTGCTGACAATGCGCGGGCTGCGGCAAGCTGACCACTAGAATGATGCATAGCAATACAGATCGCATTTCGAGTCTCTCGATGCTACGGCGAAATTGGTCCAGAGATGTTTGACGGAGAAAGCTTGTTGTAACTGTTTGAAAGGCTGAAGGCAAATAATTGGGGACGTTGGGGATCGGTCGGATCCAGCTGAATCGACTGGGACCATTTCCACAGTGGGGTGCTGTCGCTGATTGGACGGATTTAACGAGATTACGACATACTGGTTAACCCATAGCAATCTGCAAAGCAACCCTGTGGCGATACAATCTCATCAGGAAAAGCAATACGAAGCAATCGCGAAGCAACGCGAAGCGCGAAGGAATAAGGGGACGCAGCTCAATTCGGGGGCGGACGAGCAGAGGGACGCTGTATATTCTTGGGTGTCCGCCATGACTCGCTGGAGTTAGGCTTCGGAAGCAACTCGATAGCGAACGGCGACAGAGGGATGAACAGCACTAACCTGTGGACGTGGGAAAACGTTGGTGGGCGTTGAATTGAAGGCGTGGAACTGTTCCAAACTGTGGGCGGTGAAACGGTCTGAGCCGACGAATTCGGCTTGCTACAGTTCCACAGAGGAGTGCCATTGTTGTTAGGTCAGATTCTTGTGCGATTACGACGAACTGGTTAACAGAAGTAGACCAGCACATACCTGTGGACAGTGGCGACTGACGTCGGAAGAAGCCTGGCCAACTGTGGAATGGGAATCGGTCTGAGCCGACGGAATCGGCTAGCTTCTTGTCCACATTGTGGTGCTTTCGGTTTTCGGCAACTGTTGGCGGGAATCTGACAGACTGGTTAACAGAAATCGGCGATAGGGAGCGTGTGGATTTGGGAATTCGTTGGTAGGCGACGAGTCGCATGCGATGTGCGGAGACGAATAATCGACGGATCGAATGCAACCCTATCTCGGAAGGCGACAGGCTGATTAACAGCGGTTGGTGTGGTACGGCGGCGGAAGCGCCTCTTTGCAAGGCCAGACGACACACCCCAGAACACCGACCACACCACTAGCGACGCAGGATCTTGGACGGTATTTGTCGGCGGGTCCGTGATATTCGGGACATCCAGTAAACCACTAAAGGCGTAAACCCTAAAAAACAACGAATTCGGGGCGTAACTTGCAAACAACCAAACACAGTTCATGTATGCTGACACGGATCCTGTTGACCCAAGAGCCTTCCAGTTGGAGTCCTGTAATGACATTTCAATATCGGCTGTGTATTTTATTTGGGCTGTTGATTTTATCGGTCGGCTGTTCAAACCCGAGAAGAATTGATGTTACTACGGAGACCCGATTTAAAGAAACTCTTGAGGCGATGAAGAAGTCCCTTTCCGAACATCCGACCAAGCAACAGAAGCTAGATTTCGCGATCGGAATGATCGGGGTGAACTACTTGGGAAGTGGAACGTGGAAAAACGGCACAACATTTAAAGAAGTTGATGGCCTGACTTATGAAGAAGTAATCATCGCAGCCAACACGATGAACAAGAGGAAAAGCATGGACATTGACGCCATGTTTGCCGGACGCGATAGACTAAGTAAAGTGATCGCATCAAAAACGGAAGCGATCGCATCGGAACAACAAGATGACTTAAAGTCGGCGATCCAGACAATAAGAGAGCGAGAGATCAGGGAATCATCCTTCACCTATAACGGGGTCCAGGAGAATCGGGTCGCGGATATGCTTGAAAAAATGACAGCGGAAGAAATCATTGCTCATTCCAAAAGCCTTGATAACAAACAAGTCGATTAGCTGGACAGCGCCAAGTGGTCACTTGATCTGCTTCGACCAGCATCAGTCTGGTTAACAAGCGGCGAGAAGACCCACGCTTGTGAATATGGCAGCGTAAGCATCCCGGCCAATTGTGGAATGGGAATCGGTCTGAGCCGACGGATTCGGCTAGCTCCATGTCCACAGAGGGGTGATGTTGTTAAGAGGATGGGTTTTGCGAGATCGCGACAAACTGGTTAACAGAAGTTGGCGAGCAGATGCCTGTGGACAGTGAAGCTGTTGAGCTCTCGTTGCCACTTTTACTTTGATGATGCCGACTCCAGTTGTTTGGTTGGCGCACTCAGGGCCAAGCGGAAGCCGGTGTTGCTCGTACGGGACGACGGGTCGTTCGCGCGCCGGTTCGCCGAACGACAATAGACCGCGTCATCGTACCAACTGCCGCCGCGGGTCACGCGGGACAAGCCTTGAAATGCCCCTTGAGGAATGGTTGCCGCACCTGATTGATTGGGTGCATTCAGGTCCTGGCACCACTCAATTACATTTCCGTGCATGTCATACAAGCCTCTTCGATTCGGCTTCTTCTCACCCACGGGATGGGTCCTGCGTTCAGAGTTTTCCTTAAACCAAGCATATTCGCCGAGTGCATCCGCCTTGTCTCCATAACAATATGAAGTCGGACTAGTAGCGCGGCATGCGTACTCCCATTCCGCTTCTGTCGGTAATCGATATTCCCGTCCAGCAGCTTTCTCTTCCGGCATTTCCGATAGCTTCTTACAAAAGGATACCGAGTCCTCCCAGCTCACTTTTTCCACAGGGTTCTTGGGTCCATTGTAGTGACTTGGGTTTTCTCCCATCACTTTTTCGTACTGATCTTGGGTCACCTCGTATGCTCCAAGATAATAGGATTTGCTTATCGTCACTTCGTGTTGTAACTCGTAGTCAGTCCTTCCTTCCTCCCCCTCCGGCGATCCCATAGTAAACGACCCCGCATGAATCAGCACCAGCTTCATCCCGATACTGTTGGTAATCTCCTTTGGCTGCTGAGCACTAGCGGGCGTAGCCAGTCCGCATACGAGCAAGATGAGCAGTACTGGACGCATTGGAAATCTCTCAAAGCTAGGGCGCGAATGTTCCGGAGATGATTGGCGGAGACTGCTTGTTGTAACAGTTCAGATGGCGACTG
>JANLRK010000627.1:0-1971 GCA_031361585.1 Pirellula sp.
AGAGCTTGCAATGTGCCCAATGCGCCGGTTCTGGATTTCGACGGCAAACCATCGGCCACCAAGGCCACGGCCAACCCAAACACGCCGCCAACCCCCAAGCCTGTCAGGAATCGGTAAGCGGCAAAGTCGAGCCAGCCGGTGGAAAACGCAGATAAACCGGTGCATACAGAGTAAAGGAACACGGTCAGTGTCAGTGTCTTGGCTCTACCAATTCGATCCCCAACCGAGCCAAAGATCATGCCACCTGTTGCCCAACCAATCAAAAAGATACTTGTGGCTGTGAATCCATACTCCTTGATGACTTCGGGAGTCGTTCCTTTTGGCAAAAGATTGCTCAACGCATCATTGCGAGCTATCAAAAAGATCTGTTGGTCCAAGCAATCAAACAACCAAGCTAACGACGCCATGGAGAAGACGAACCAATGGTAGCCGGTCAGCCCCTTCCACCACATTTTGTTGGAATCATTGTCGGACATAGCGCTGGCTTTCTACTTCTGGGTAGGACTAGAAATTGAGGGTGGGATAAAAACCTTCGACGAAGCCGATGGTCGTTTGGGCTCCCCATGATAACCAAAAAGTTTTTCTCGATGAGGAGAGATGAGGAGATCTGAGCCGATTCGTCGGATTCGTTCACATCTCAATGGAGCAATTGCTTGCTTGGGAGTATGATAGCCCCGCAGCCGATAGGATTCTACAAACCATTCAGCCTTCATGAACACTGAATTTCAACGCGAACTCATTTCAGACGATTGCTTCATTGCTAAAAACGCAACCCTCCGAGGCAATATCAAGATTGGTTCCCAATCGTGCGTGCTGTTCGGGGCTGTGATTCGCGGCGATTGCGTCGGGATCCAGATCGGTGCTCAAACCAATATCCAAGACCTCTGCTGCCTTCACGGCGACCCGGGATTCCCGTGCAAAATCGGCGATAGGGTAACCGTCGGACATGGAGCGATCATTCACGGAGCGACCGTGGAAAACGATTGCTTGATCGGCATCCGAGCTGTCGTCCTCAACGGCGCGGTCATTGGAACAGGATCCATTATTGCCGCCGGTGCCCTCGTACCGGAAGGAAAAGTTATTCCACCAAACTCGCTCGTCATGGGCGTGCCGGGCAAGGTGGTTCGAGAAACAAACACTGTCGATGCCGAGATGATCCAGCATGGATGGAAACACTATGTCGAAACCAGCCACCACTACAAAGCAACTGAGTCATGAGCAAACGACACGAAAACAATTCCGCACCTACCGAACTAATCGCGGGTGATATCGAATACGAAATGGGTATTCCCATTCCCGGAATCATCCTTGAAAAAGAGCGATGGGTTCAGACCGCTATCAAAAAGCTGCCCGAGAATGCTCCTCTCGATTTCGAGGTTGTCTTCGGTCGCAATGCGCCCGTTGCTATCGACATCGGTTGCGGCAATGGTCGATTCGCGATTTCATCGGCAGTTAGGAGACCGGATTGGGACCACGTTGCCTTCGATATTTTGCCGGCTGTCATTCGATACGGAACGCGGCGAGGCAACCAGCGCGGGCTATCCAATTTGCGATTCGCTGTATGCGATGGCTGGCGATTTCTCGAATCGTATTTAACACCGGACTCGGTCCAGGAAATACACATCTACCATCCGCAACCTTTTGCCGATCGCATGCAGTCTAGCCGCCGCATGCTAACTCCCGATTTTCTCGGGCTGATGCATAGGTGTTTGAAACCCGGCGGACAAGTGTTTTTGCAATCGGACCAGCGCGACTACTGGGACTACATTTGCGGCATCATGGGCCGAGTCTTTGAATGGGAAGAGGTCAAAGGTCGATGGCCGGAAGACGAGCATGGCCGATCGCGTCGCGAGGTCTTGTCGATTGAACAGGGTTTACCTATTTTCCGAGGCACCGGCAAAAAGCGAGCAGACATAAGTACTGAGGAACTACAGACTCTACTTGCAGATCTACCTCAACCCAAGTTTCGTG
>JANLRK010000633.1:0-2141 GCA_031361585.1 Pirellula sp.
GAAGTGACCACCCGCCAATTTTTCAAATCGAGCTGACCGATAGAAAAGGGCTGCCATCTCACCTCGATCCTTGCCATCATCGCGGCCCACGCCAAACGGCTCGTAACCGGCCATCTTGGAGGCAATGAAATCGCGCTGATCCGCCAATGTCTCCTGCGTTCCCAACAAGTCTGGACCGAAGGTCGCAATCGTTTCGACCAAAAACTCTTTTCGCTTGCTCCAATGGTCCTCGCCATCGTTGGCCGTTCCATATCGAATGTTGAAACTCATCACACGGATGGATTTGTCATCGCTGAGATTCGTTTCAAGTGTTTGTACGTTGTTGCCAGGATTGCTGAAAACCGCAATGAAGAGAAGCAGAGATGGAGTCAAGAAGACCATGTGAGAACCCTGTTGCGATGTTCTGAAGTAAGTCACTCTTGCCCAGAGTGACTTCTGTATGTTGGAAGACGCAATGCTCTTCAGAAGTCGCATCCGGCTTATGCGACCTACCAAAGGCACGCTAGAACAAAGGAGCCTTGCCAGTTGCCCGGCGCCATGCCGATAATTGCCCCAAGTGCAGATTCGTATGCGCAACGATCAGGAATGTTGCCATGTCACCTACTGTTGGCAATTCCGACTCAAAAAAACCAAGCTTTTGCGGCTTGCTCAAGTCGTCTACACTTGATTTCTGATACAGTTCCGCCGCATGCTTAAACGCAGCCTCAAACGTATTGATCAGTTCTTCCTTCGATGGGTAGTCGCCGCGGTTCTGAGTCTGAGGCTTTTTCGTGTCTGCCAGCGCATTCCAACCTGCTGGACAAACACCAGTGCCACCCAGAAGGGTCGACGCATAGTCCGCCGCCGTCGCCAAGTGAAGCATAAGCCAAGCCGGATGGTTTAAGCCCATCGGTTGTTGGCACATGCTGCCGTCGTCGATGTCAGCCAAAATCTGCTTTGCGTAAGCGATGGTCGCGATGGTGTTGGTACTGATTGCATTCATTGAATTAACTTACCGACAAAAAATAGGTGATTGGATTTTCAAACCGAAAGTAACAAGGCTGATATTGTAGCTGCATCCGTTTTGAACGTAGATCTTCCAATGAATTTTTTGGCGAAAAACAAAACCGCTGACGTCATCACTTCACACTACGAAAGCTGTGCACCTGGATGCCCTGCTTTCACCGTGTAGCGAGAACGAGTCGTCGCGATACGCCACCTTCGGAAGCCATGCGTGTTATGATTAATCATCTTTTAATATTTTGACTGTCCAATTCGGGGGAGAACTTGTAAATGCAAAACAGTTTACGTTTTTGGCTGTACATTTGTTGCGTATTGCTTTCCGCGAACACGAAGGCGGAAGAACCTGGACTCGCACAAAACGTCGTCTTGATCACGCTCGACGGGCTCCGCGGCGAAGAAGTCTTTGGTGGGGCCGACCAGCGATTAATGATCAAGGACAATGGAGTCGAAAAACCCGACGAGCTCAAAGCACAGTACTGGGCTGAAGACCGAGATAAACGGCGGCAGATCTTGCTGCCGTTTCTTTGGAGTCAGTGCCAAGAGGGGCGAGCATGGATTGCAGGTGATCTGGAAGTCGAGAGCTTGGTTAGCGTAACCAACGGTCTTTACTTTTCGTACCCAGGCTACAACGAACTTCTATGCGGATTTCCAGATCCCAAAGTCGATAGCAACGACAAGAAGTACAACCTCAATACGACGGTACTAGAATGGCTTCACAATAAGCCGGAGTTTTCCGGCAAGGTAGCGGTCTATGGCACCTGGGATGTTTTCCCGTACGTCATCAACGATCAACGCAGTAAGATCCCTGTCAACGCAGGCTGGCAACCGTTTCGAGTTGGCGACCCTAACAAGTTGCAGGTCTTGAATTTGGTATCGCAACAACTATTCCATCAGTGGGAAAGCGATCGGTACGATGTTCTCACCGCGAGCGGAGCCATCGAAGAATTGAAGTCGAATCAACCGCGAGTTTTGTTTGTCTCTTTCGGTGAAACCGACAGCTGGGCACACGCCGGGAAATATGACCGCTATTTGCTGACCGCGCAACAGAATGACTTTTTCATTCGCGAACTTTGGAACACGGTTCAGTCTCTACCATCCCACAAGGACAAGACCGCGTTCGTGATCACTTCGGATCATGG
>JANLRK010000644.1:0-10720 GCA_031361585.1 Pirellula sp.
CTTCTTGGGGATTTTGCTCGCCGTCGGAGCGTTAGGCGCGACTGGCTTGCTTGGGGATCTAGCGAGATACTTAGACAATGCGATCCCATCGCATGCTGTCGTGTCGATATTGATCGGGCTTTTTTCAGCAATAGTTGATAATGTGCCACTCGTTGCAGCTGGCATAGAAATGTACTCGTTGCCAGAGAACAATCTCTTTTGGATGATGTTGGCTTATTGCGCAGGAACCGGTGGAAGCTGCTTAATCATCGGCTCAGCGGCGGGCGTCGCTGCGATGGGATTAGAGCATATCGACTTTATGTGGTACTTGCGCAAGGTCGCCCCCTGGGCCTTGCTTGGATACTTTGCTGGCGTCCTCGTTTACTTACTCCAAGCCAAGATTACGGGTGTGATCTAACAACTGTTGAAGAGAATGCCCCGTGTGTCGACTCCGAGTTGCAAAGACACGATGTTCCGCGTTTTTGCTATAGTGTCAGTAAAATGATGTCTTCGACAATCGCCACCACACTATAACGAATTTGAAAAGTGATATCCGCATGAGTAATTCAGCTCACGCCGATTGTTTGCCACCAAGGAACTTTATTGAACGAACATTGCGGTGGTGGCCGGCGGCAATTTTGATCGCTTCCATGGCCTTGTTACGTAAGCTGCCAGTCCTATTCGAGTCGCCAGGTCCAATTGTCTTAACAATTGCCTACGTGGTCCCAACTGGCTTAGCTATGCTGCTCATGATTTGGTGGATCGGAGCAAGTCGAGCACGCTGGAAGGAGAAAATGATCGGCACGGTCGCCATCGCGCTTATTGGATTGGTTTCGGTTGTATTCAGTCATTATACGATGAGAAGTCTGGGTTTGATGATCTTCATTGTCCCCTACGGAATACTTGCTTTCGCGATGCCACTCGTCTTATTGGCGAATCGCCCTTCATTGCGGTTGCCAATTGCGATTGTGAGTGCAACGATCGTGTTTGGATATTGCGATCTTTTGAAATTGGGTGGCTTTTCCTTTCAATTTGGTGCAGACCTTTCCTGGCGATGGGAAGCAACACCCGAAGAGAATTACCTCAAGGGTCGGTCGAGCAAGAAGTTTGCAGAATCGCCGGTGTCTGAGGAGTCGCTTGTTTCTCTGGCTTCGTCTGTTTGGCCCGGTTTTCGAGGCGCATCGCGAGACGGGAAGCTGTTCGGAATAACACTGAGCGAAGACTGGATTAATTCACCACCCAAATTGAAATGGAAATCAGCGATTGGACCCGGATGGTCTTCGTTCTCCGTTTCGGGAAGTCGCTTGTTTACGCAAGAGCAACGAGGGAAAAATGAAGCCGTGGTTTGCTTGGATTCAAATTCTGGCGAAACCATTTGGGACTACGAATACGAAAGCCGCTTTTGGGAATCCGTTGCAGGTGCAGGGCCACGAGCAACTCCTACTATTGCAGATGAGGGGCTATTTTCATTAGGGGCGAATGGGATTCTTACCTGCCTCAATGCAAGTACTGGCGCACAAATATGGGAAAGAGATATCCAAGTCGATGCAGACCGGAAACCACCGATGTGGGGTTTCGCATCGTCACCATTGGTTATCGAGGGAGTTGTGATCGTTCATGCTGGCGGTGCGAAGGATAAAGGGATTTTGGCTTATCAGGCAACCAATGGCAAACTTTCCTGGTCTATCGCCTCTGGTGATCACAGCTACAGCTCTGCGCAAGCGGCAAACTTGATGGGGGTGCCGGGAGTCCTCATGGAAACCAACGCTGGTCTCCAGTTCATCAACGCAAAGGATGGAGCGGTGATTTGGAATTTCGATTCGCCTATTCTAAATTATCGGTCGTTGCAACCTTTGGTTTTCGGCAACTCGATCCTGTTAGCAAGCAACTCGGGCGAAGGAACTGTGAGGCTTACCGTAACGCGGGATGGAGAATCGTGGTCAATTAAAAAAGATTGGGCTTCGCGTGACATGAAGTCGGATTTCAACGACTTTGTAGAACATCAAGGGAGTCTTTACGGTTTTGACGGCAACATCTTTGCATGCATCGATTTGGAAACTGGAAAGCGAAGATGGAAAAAGGGTCGGTATGGGAATGGACAAGTACTCATGCTCTGCGACGCAGGACAAATGATAGTGACATCTGAGGCAGGCGAATTGGTATTACTTAAAACGGACTCCAACAAGATGGTGGAACTTGCGAAGTTTCAAGCTATCGAAGGAAAGTCGTGGAACCACTCAGTTGTAGTAGGCAGGCAGATATTCATTCGCAATGCTGAGGAAGCCGCATGTTACGAATTACAAACTGAGTAAGAACGGCGAAGCAAACGCTTCAATAACTCAAACCGTTGCACCTCATTTGGATGGTTGAATGGGTCGGCGAGCTGCTTGGAGGTGAAGGTTTGGCTGGTAACCGAGTAAACACCGACGCTCCGGCGTGTCAAACGCGTGTCAAACGGGTGCAGGTTGGCTGCTGCGCGTTGGGGTATTTGTTGAGCCAATCACTGCAGTTTTATTCCTTTAGAAAACGCGTCGGTCAGATGAAAACAGCCGGTTGAAGCTCAGATGCTCCTTTGCATGAACAAGGGTGGAAGTAACTTTTGGCAAATTCGTGGCCTTTCGCTCCATTGCCATTGTTTTATGCGGGCTTTCTACCGATGAACTGTATAACTGAAGCCATGCCAGTGTGGTGTTTGCCCTCGCAAACTTCACGTTCAATCTCATGCAATAGGATCGGTTCGAGGTTTGGGAACTCAACCTCAATTTTGGACACGGTCATCAGCATATCTACATCTTTGGTCCGCCCTTGTTGTGACACAGTTGGTTTTCCGAGTACGCTTCCAGCAAAAGTATTCCATTGGGCAAGAGGCATCTTTCAACCAACCGATAGAGTCGATTCCTAATGATGCTATGATGCTTGAAAGATGTGCTGAGATCGAAATCACAGACCGGTAACGATTTATTGCCGGTTCATATGTTGCAAGGTCCGCAACTTCGGTTTGGAAGTCTACGCCCTTTTCGAAGGCCAATCGTCGCCCTTTGGCAAGCCCTACCGCAGATCCGTCAACACCATGAACCTGAAACCCGAGCGCAGCCAGAAAGACAGCATTTCGTCCTTCGCCTTCAGCCAGAGAGAGCACCGGTCCAATGAGCTTGGACGCATTTCTGACAAGAAAGGGATTCGGTTCCGTACCGTAGATGAAGTCGTCGTCCGAATAGCGAGTGTTCCAATCAATTTCGTCCAAAACCTTCCTCCGATATAACTATTTGTTTACCCACGTTAGCATCTTGGTAAAACCCGCAATCGGCTTGTCACTACCTCTAATGCTGGGATTGTACCACGATAACGTTAACGGTGGTAAACCGCTTTTCGCCGACCATCACCGTTAATGCAAATCCAAGAAGACTGCGACCGACACTATCGACGCTTGCAGTGACTGGGCACTCGCGATTCACAGTCTTCTGTCCAATGGGGTCTGCTTAGTCAGGCAAATGCGGCTAAGAAACGCATCAAGCGACTATTCGACAACGCATCGTCCTCGCTCGGCGAAGGAATCCAAGCTGCTCAGATCATCGATTCAAACTGCATGGTCTTGAGCAGCGCGTTTTGAACTTCGCTAACCCCTGAGTTTAGCCGATCCACACCGAAGTCCATCCCCTTGGGCATGACGACCGTCCGCAAGGGACGTTTGCCGTCTTGTTCGATCAGCTTCACGATGGCTTCAGCGACATCTTCAGCGCGAGGCGGCTCGGCTGAGTCATACATGCTTTGAAAGCCAGCCTTCATAGCCTCCGGGATTTTCCCAATGTCGCCATATGCATGCACAGTCTTCTGATCAAGTGGAGCTGGGCTTCTCGGTAACAAACTTGTTCCAAATGCTCCCGGCTCGACGATGATCGAATCAATACCGAGGCCAGAGAGTTCATACCGGTACGCTTCGGCTAACGCTTCCAGAGCGAACTTGCTCGCGCAGTACGCTCCGAAGAATGGGAAGACAAGTCTTCCGGCCAACGAAGTGACGCTCACAATTAGACCTGAGCCCTGGGATCGCATGGTGGGCAACACAGCGCGGATCGTGCGGGCAGGACCAAACGTGTTAACGTCAAATTGAGTTTTTAGCTCATCGATTGTGTAGGCCTCCGTGACACCAACATTCATCACGCCCGCGTTGTTGATGAGCACATCAATTCGCCCATACGACTGCTTAATGCAAGCGATGGCGGCCGTGACCGAGGAGTCGTCGGTAACGTCGAGCTCGACAACCTCAAGCTTGAAGTCGCCGTGTTTTGCAAAGGATTCGAGTTCGAGCTTCGCGGTCCGATTTCGAGTCGCTGAGTTGCGCATGGTGGCGACGACTTGATGACCCCTCGCGGCCAGTGCTTTCGCCGTCAATGCGCCAAAGCCGGTACTACAGCCGGTAATGACGATTGTCTTCGTCACAATAGGAGCGCCCTCTGGGTCGGCAACTTTGCTAGCCAGTTCCTGTGCGATTTTTGTACTCATGTCTTTTTTCTTTCTCGTTTGTGTTTGGTTGGCTAACATTAACTGCTACTAACAAAGTAACAGATAAGGTCAAAAAAATTAGTTTTCGATGATGTCAGAAGTAATCTGAGCCAAGCTGGTTTTACTCAGTCGGGCCTCCATCGCCTCCTGAGGCTTTGTCAGAACCTTCTCCAATGCTCCCTTGATGTTACGGCTCACCTGACAAGCCCTGTGCTCAGCATAGCCATGAATGGAAAAGGCCTTGGGAGCATCCACGGCCCGGTAAATATCCAGCAGGGAAATAGCCTTCGCGTCTCTGGCGAGCCAGCACGCACCGGCTTTTCCCATGGCAGTATCAACCAGCCCCGCTCTGGACAATTTAGCCAAGACCCGTCGCACAAAGCTCGGACTGGTGTTCACGCTCGTAGCCAGATTGCTCGAGGTGATGTCCCTGTCCGGCAGGTGAGCCAGTACGGCCATAATGTGAACCGCTATCGAGAATTGTGTGTTGATTGCCATAACTGTGACTATAATAGTAACAGAATGAAATAAGTCAAGAGATCTATTTGAAGAGCTTTTCGGTCTGATTTTGCGTACTTGGAAGGGAAGACCATGATACGGGCTTGAGCGACACGCAATCGCAATGTCTACGACGTGTAGGCAATCAATCGGTTTTTCTGGAATTCCTTTTTGCGGCGATCGCGAAATCGGTGCCCCATCTCCGCAGTTCAGCTATGAGCGGACGAAGTGAAGTCCCTAAGTCAGTAATTGAGTATTCAACCTTGGGTGGCACTTCTGCGAAAACTTGCCTGCCAATCAGACCGCAGTGTTCAAGATCACGCAACTGAGCGCTCAAAACCCGATGCGTCACGCCTTTGAGCTGACGCTGAAGCTCGTTGAAACGAAGAGTTTTTTCCAGTAACAGTGCCACGATCATCGTCTTCTAGCGGCCGCCGATCAGATCAATCGCAGCTTCGACGGGACACTCATCATATTCACATTCGCGTTTTATTGGCAATTTTTGTCCCCAGTATCAGTTTGGTAACTATCTATCCAGAAAGTGCGTTCTTGAAGCGAAAACTAGCTGCACTAGGATACAACAACGAGGAAGAGATTTCGCAATACAATCGAGGCAAAGGCAACTCATGCAGATTTTACCAGGCATTTTCAAATTCGATACGGGCCCATTCAACTGGTATGTATTGGAGGAAGCAGGGCGAATTACGTTGAACGATGCAGGGTTTCCTGGCCACTATTCGATCTTCATTGCCGGACTCAAGGAGATAGGAAAGTCGATTGAGGACGTCGATGCGATTATTCTCACACATGCCCATGCTGACCACACGGGCTTCGCGGAGCGTTTGCGGCGCGAGTCGAATGCGACCGTCTATATTCACCGCGATGACAAGGCAGGCGTAATGCGTCCTCTGAACCTGCCTTGGTATGGTCTGCTTTCAAACGCATGGCGAACGTACACTCGATCGATGTTGCTCCATGCAACTTGGAACGGCGTTTTTCAGCTGCCTTCCGTTTCAAAGGCCACTGTATTTGAACATGGAGACATTCTGGAAGTGCCGGGGCGCCCACAAGTGCTCCACGTCCCCGGCCACACCCCAGGCGAAGTGTGTTTCTTTCTTCCTGAACGGCAAGTGGCCTTTTGCGGTGACACACTCGTAACGCGAAATTTGTTCACCGGTGTTGATGGTGGGCCGCAAGTTCCACATCGATTGCTTAACACATCAGATCGACAAGCGAGAAACTCACTAGACAAGCTAATAGAAATGGGACATGTAACGATTTTGCCAGGACACGGAAATCCTTGGACGGGGGAGATCGCCGAGGCGGTTGAAATCGCCCGCAACGACTTTTCGAATCGCGGCAAAGTACAAAACAAAACTACCTGAGGCAATGAAAACCGGTGAATTCGGAATCGTTCTTTGGATGCTGATAAAAGTATTCTATACCGAGGCTCGAAGAACATTCAGAAGCTCTACGTCGTTAAGAACGTTAAGGCCGTGTATTTGGCTTAGGACTCGAACAAGTTCGGCAAGCATGAAATCCGAAGTGCAGAGTTGGTGCTCGGATTTGACTAATTGGGTCAAAAGGTCGGCAGTAGTCCATTCGGGGACATAGGATCTATCTAGAGCTAGGCAGGCGTGCGACAGTTGTAGACTGTGTTGCTAACCAACTAGTCTCAGTTCGCAATCTCACCTCCCGCACGAGTCGCGAGCGAATTGAGTACATTCTGCTCGGTGCTATTGGCTAGAAATCGAACGCTACCGTCTGTGAAACTTACGTTTGCACCGCTGCTATGGTTGCTCCCCATAGTGCTGAGTCGTTCACCGAACAGAACGGCGTCCGTCAATAAACAGCCAACCAATTCGAGAACCTAACTGCCAGCTAGCGTGGCTGCAGCAGCGGGAGTACGACGCTTCAACAGTTGATGAGTTAGCATGCATCGCAGCTAGACACAACCTTGTGGAAATCGCAGAAGCGTGTCGGAAGGGTAGCGGACGCTTCCAAACTCACAGACTCGCTGTTCAAATCCGTCTCGTGACGTTTGACGAGTGGTAGCGAACGGATTCCAGTGGGTATTGGGAAAGTGATTCTAGGGCGAGTATTCGCGGCGTTAGTTGGCAAAATGCTTGGTGAATCCACGATTGCGGAAGGCGCAACGCTGTTTACCTGGTTGGGACAACGCTGTGGATACGGTCTAATTCCCGATCGTGAACCAAACTATGGAAGACGCTGGACGCTGGGTAAGGCGGCTTCGGCTGCGTCTACATGTCTAAGGGCAACGCTCTTTACCGATACGCGTCGAACCTAAGAAAAAAAGGGCAGTTAGCCATTCGGAGCTAACCGCCCTCAAGATGTCTTTCCATCAGTCCATCATGACTAGCGATTTACGATAGGAAAGCTCGCTCTACACGACTGCTGTTGATTGCGTTCCAAAACAATGCCCTTTGGATCCGCCTGGCTCTTAAAGTTCACCAGCACATTTGTGATGCAAACGAGAAAACGCATCAGGGACGTGCCAACCAGTGATAGTTTTCGGCATTGCAATCTTCAGATGAAGGAGTCCCAGCAAAACAAAGCGGAACTTTTCAGATGCTGATCCTCCAATAGCGGATCGTCAGGAATCAACGGTCAGTGCAATTCATTCGATAAAAAAGACAGCCCCAGAGTTGACACGCTTCTTTCACCGGTACGTTTATCACGTGACCGAAAGCGACAAGCGAATCGCAAAAATCCTGCGTTACAGACGCAATCCGCTGATGGACAAATGCCGCGGAGTTGAACTCCACGGCCCTCAGTACTTGCCCAACCTATACTCGACAATAGTTCTCCACACGTACGAAGCGTCCATTTTTGGCGAGCTAGCCGGAACCCTACCTCAGTCCAACCTGTGGAAGCGGTAGACGCGGGCGTGAATCCTGCAGTTGACGACATATTCACAGTGGATGTGCAGGCCGTGAATCATACTTCAAACCAACTTGTGGAAGACGCTGAGCGCTAACTCGGCTACCCGTGGAGTTTCCGTGTCATCTCGACCAGTTCCCTTGCAAGTTCCGCGATTTTTCCGGCCAGTCGTTCGTCTTTCAGCAGACCCTCCGCACTAAACGCCTCCATCGCTTTTGGCACGGTGATTTGATTCGGGATCACGGTCACACCAATGTTTCCAAGGATGGAACGAACATGCACCAAGCCGCGAAGTCCACCCAGTGCACCCGGCGAAGCACTCAGCAACGCTGCGACTTTTCCGGTGAACGCGGCCAACGCCGATTCTCCCTCACGCGGTCGCGAAACCCAGTCGATGGTGTTCTTCAACACGCCCGTGATGGAACTGTTGTACTCGGGGCACGCCAGCAACAATCCTTGATGCTCTTTCATCAACTCGTATAGCTTCGTTGCATTGGGTGGCGGTCCATCCGATTCTTCAAGGTCGCCGTCATAGAGCGGCATCGTCAAGTCGCGAAGATCAACGAGCGTGATTTCGCCTCCCGCTTTCTTCACGCTTTCAACCGCGATGCGTAGGAGCATCTTGTTGAAGGACGCTGTTCGTGTACTTCCAGCAAAGGCAATGATTCGCGACATCTTTAGTTCTTTCTCGTCTGAAGTCCGCCTCGTCCGTATTTGACCGCTACATACTCTTGCCAGCCGCGATCGATTCTTGCGGGCGGTGACTTTTCTTCGAAAGTCTTGAACTTCAGAATCTGATCCTTAGCCAGTTCGATAAACCATCGGCTCTTCTCGACATCGGCTACGAAGGCGCCGAGTGGAATGGCTCGGAATCGGCCTTCCGTCTCCATGACCATGTACAATATCGTTCCGTTGGATGCTTTTATTGCGACGTCATTAATTCTTCCAATGACTTGGCCATTGACATCGGCGACTAGTGTCTTCCTTATGCTACTATAAAAGCTTAGCTTGAAATCCTGATCGTCAAATTTCGCCCCAAATGTTTTTTCGTGGAGCTTTGCAAAGTCACTCCAGTAAACGGCTTCTTTATAGCGTCGATACACATCATTCGCTTGCATGCGAGTCAGTGCCATTGGGCTGGTCTTTAACTTGGTGTCGTTCTCCCACTCAAACTTCACAAGCCGGTCGCCGTTAATGAATGGCAAAAGTGTCCACTCAATTTGGTTTCCCTCAACGCTTCGCGCAGCGACTAAGACCGCTAGATGTTCCGTCTCAAGATCGAATGCAAGATCTCCAATGCGCCCTAGCGGCGAATCCTCTTTCTTTAACATTGTTTGAAGAAGTTTCGAAGCCAGTTGGATTTGATTTTCGACCGGCTTGTTCAAGACATCTACCCGATCTTGCGAGGTTGCGGAAAGTTTTTCTTGTTTACTGCTTGCCTGCTGACCGTTTGCAATCGGAGTTACGACCATTAGGAGAATTGCCGCTTGGCAACAAAGCAATAACCTGTCCATTAACGTTCGAATACCCAGCCGCCAGCCAATACCGATCAGGGCATTTCGTCTTGGACTAATCATGATTCTCTTCCGACTTAGCTTTTTGATTGGACATAATCGCTTTGAACTAGCAGTTCGTTTGACAACGCGATTCGTGTGCCATTTCAAAAGGATCGACTCCATTTTGCTGGGGTTTTTCGTTTTGCATGATCTTTCGATTGCTTTGTCCGGCAGCGACGTAGATGTACCGCTCAAGTGAACCATTAGGAAGCAAGATGAGCGGGAATCCAGCAGTGCGATTGCTGTCAATAATCGAAGTCGCCTCGACAGCCAAATGTTGCAACCTTCGATTGACCATTGCGTTGATTTTTAGTGGATAGCTGTAAATCTTTGTTGCTGAATAACTTTCGATGCAGTCTTGGTTCTGAACCGCCGGTTCAACCAACAGATTCTGTAGCCGATGAATTCCTGGAATATTTACGCAACCTTCAGCCAATGCGAGACTTACCTATTTCAAATCCAGTCGTCTGTCTAGACAGCGACCATATTCTCGCGTTCACCTACGTCAGACTCCACGGACTCCGCAGAAGTCTTTACATGGGGTTTGATAAACCGAAATTGGCTTGGAGGGAGGGCAGATAACCAATTTTATGTATTTGCGGTCCAAGATTAGCACGAAAAACCAAGGATGGTCTCCAAGATGATGTACACCTTTGCTGCGGGATGCGTTACTTGAAAGAAAGCACCGTGAAAACCCCCGTCGTCGTGCTGACCATTGGACATTCCACGCGAAAGCTCAATATCTTCATTAACCTATTGCAAGCTCATGGCGCGAAGCGGCTTGTGGATGTGCGGACGATACCACGCTCGCGGAACAACCCTCAATTCAACATGGACACCTTGCCAACCGCGTTGCAGTCCGTCGGCCTCACTTATACGCACATGGCGGGGCTGGGTGGCTTGCGGCATACGCGCCCGGACTCGCCGAATGACGGCGACCCACTGCGACAAGCACACGCTCAGGCCGTGGGCCGTTGTGAAGGGAAAACGTATCAAGTATCCGCTGGCGGCTGGTTCCGAACCGAATCGGACAGATGAGATTTCACCCAAGAAACGGTCGCCAATTCGTAAAGGAGAGCTGTCAATGGCACAAGATTTCAAAATCGGCGATCACGTTTCGTGGAACTCGGAAGCCGGCCGAGTCCGAGGGACGATTAAGAAGAAAGTAACCTCGGAGATCACCTTCAAGGGCTACCAGCATCATGCCTCCAAAGAGGAGCCGCAGTACATCATCAAGAGCGACACGACTGACCATATTGCGATCCACAAAGGGTCGGCCCTCA
>JANLRK010000650.1:0-3390 GCA_031361585.1 Pirellula sp.
CGAGGGCCAAGTACCGAAGGAGGCGTTCAAGGAAGTGGGCGCCGGGGGAATCGATATGAAGTCAGTATTGGCAGTCTCGAAAAAGATCGGTGTTGATCAATGCCACGTTGAACAAGACCAATCGCCGGACCCTGTCCAGAGCATTCAATTGAGCATGTCGAATTTAAAGAAGATCTAGAGTAAAGACTATGGCGATCGGCCAGAGTTGGTTTACCGTAGCTTGAGCCCCTGGCCCGAGATTCACACGGCCAAGCGGGGCCACACCCGGCCCGCCATACGTTTGACCATTTGCAATAATGTAAGATTGTTTTGCAAGTCTGTCCCCTCCAATATATCTTCGGTGGAGACTTTTTTCGCCCGACGGACTATCGGCGAGAGCTTGCGTTTTCGGCTGGCAGTTGCAACGGCACAACCTTGTCGCGGAAGCGATAATAGTGGTTTTCAACGTCGTGTGTACCAGTGTCGTTTGCTGAGCGAACACTTTGCCATATCAATTCATCGTCCACACGAACATACAACTCATGGTCTGTCATTCTAATGGGAGCATAGCACCACTTTCGAGTGTTCGCCTGCTTTCGTACTTCTAGCAACATCATGAACTCTGGTTCGTTGCAGGTATCGCCAATCCAACCAATCAACGCGCCAATCCCATTTTCGGTCTCATACGAACAAAGCGGTTTACCTAACGCTCTCAAGGGCCACCGCTGCCCTTGGGGATCCATTGAGTCGATTACGAAATTAGAAACAATGGAATTCATTTCGATCTTCTGGCGATTCGTCTTTTCAGCAGGAACCTTTGCCAATGGAACGGTCTCGAATCGAATCCCGGATTTTGGAACCCATTGCGATGTGGTTTGGTTACGTTGCGGTACCAAAGTCGTTTCAGAAAGGGTATGCCACTCATAAACGATTTGCCGATCTGTCGGCATTCCTTTGTCACCGAAAGAATAGACGGTGCACACCGCAAACGGTCTTTCCCAACTTTTCCAAAGGAACACATGCCCACGATAGACCATTTGTCTCAAACCGGCAATTAGGCGAACCGCAGTTCAACGCAATACGGCGGGGCCATGCTGCTTGACACGGCCGCGGGGGCGACGCCGTGAAGCATTTGCGTCAATGAAATCATTGAAAAAGCCAAGCTTTGCGATTCTCAATCGCACCCGGCACGTGCGACCTACCGCGTTACCCTGGGGGCCTTGCGGCTGTCTTCGAGCCATAAAAAAAGCGAACCTTTCGGCCCGCTCTTGTACTTCCATCGATGACATCGAAGGTAGATTTCGTAGATGCTTCTACTTCTTCTTCTTCTTCTTGTCGTCGGCATCGTCCTCTTTCTTGACCTTCTTCTTTTTCTTCAAAGAGATCTTGGGGACGCGAACTTTGGCCATTCCAAGAACGACGCTACTATCCGACCATTTGTCGAGATCTTGTAGGCGTTTAATCCGTTCTGCGCGGGTCATTTCGTTCCGGCTCTTGATCGCCCCAGAGCGGACTTTCAAGCTCTTATCGAGAGTCATAAATTCGTTTACTCCTAAGGACAACCAGTGTAATTTTTTGGGAAGGTCGCAAATTTTAGCGAGGGTGGGTACGGCACACAAGGCAAAAACGACTGGATTGCGATCATTCTTGGCTAAAGTACGAAATTGGTGGAGTCCGCTTTGAATTTCCCTGAATTGTTTAACCCCGAGCCATATTCGACGGCAAAATGGCTAACTGCACGCCGCTTCGCGGGTTAAACATACTAAACTGCACGCCGCTTCGCGGGTCTTACGATCACTGTCATACACAAGAGCCAAAAGCACAATGAATCTTGACCAATTGAAAGCTATTCAAACCCCCATTAAGGACAAGTATCGAAGAGAGCCCGATTTCGCCCAAGTTACGATTCGATCCCTCGGAAATGTCGACGTGCCAAATCAGCAATGTTCGTTCAAGTCCTATGCGGGGATCGTCCGTGCTGGCTTGCATCCGGCTGCAGGGGGCAACGCTGCGGACGCGTGTTCTGCCGAACTGCTTTTAGAATCCTTAAATGCATGCGCAGGCGTTTGCTTAAGGAAACTTGGGCTTTTACTCTTTCATAAATGATCGTTCCGTCGTGTGAAAAACTTTCTTCCGCGACCCTTAATTCCTTGAACCCTTCAGGTAATTCCAACGCTAGCTTATACGCATAAGGCACTCCAAGAAGTTCTGCGCCAACAAGACCGCACTTGGTATCAGTGGGGTTCGCCATCCGTCCGCTGTGAAGCGACAAGAGCGCCCTCCATAATTCAATAATTGCCTTCTTCGATTGCCTCGCTTATCTCGCGAACGACGCCGACGCGAGAAATCTGCTGCTGTACGATTCGAGCGACATTTACCTTCAATAGCTGGCCTATCTTGCATGCAAGATCCACGTCTCGAATTCCTTCGAATTGATTGACTATTTCATTGCGATAGTAAATCGTTTGATTGTTTGAGTCGAATCCGCTCTCGTAGGCATCTTGAAGCTCTTCGATCCAATCGTCCGGAACGTGACGCAGGCGACAATATTCGATCGACCAAATGTCATCACCCGTGCATTCCGATAGGAGCGTCAAGGCCTGACTTCTGTTCATTGCAAAGCTTCGAGGGTAAAAGATAGTGCATTAGGGAAGAAGCTTGCTGTCGATCATCCATTCCCGCAATCGCTTTGGCCAATTCCCGGCTGCCCCTGTGCTATTGGGTCTATATCCGAATCCATGACCAGCATTCGAATAGACATGCAACTCGGCAGGTACCTCAGCTTCTTTGTACTTCAAGTAAAGCTGCGCCATTCCTTTTGAAATATCGTCGCGATCTTTGGCTCCTAGTGCAATAAAAACGGGTGGCATCCCTTTTTTTACAGTAAATCGGCTTGAGCTGCCTGGGTAGATTAGCACTTGAAAATCGGGCCGACATCCCACGCGTTCGATTGGATCGGAGGCATCACTTTTGCCTTGGTCCGAATCCATCGCGGCAAGTGCTGCCAACTCGCCGCCCGCCGAGAAACCTAATACGCCCAGTTTCGATGCGTCAATGTTCCATTCCTTGGCCTTGCTCCGGATCATTCGCAACGCTCGACGCGTATCGGCCATAGCGTGTTCATCTACCGTATACTTCGAACCTGCCTCTTTGGCCAATCGGTTTTTCAAAACGAAGGCTGCGATACCATGTTCGGCAAACCATTGACCAAGATCGTAGCCCTCATGCCCCAAGCATAGCATTCGGTGACCTCCGCCTGGACAAATCAGAATGGCGGCAGTTGGCGAACTGACATTGTTCGTTGTAATCTTCTCCACCAAATACCGGGTAATGGATGGGTTATGAATATTGGTGACATTGCATTTGCCCGGCCCAACGTCTTCCTTCTCGGCCTCTAGCATGCGTTCAACG
>JANLRK010000665.1:0-1108 GCA_031361585.1 Pirellula sp.
TTCGCCTGGAAACTCTTCGTCTTCACCGGCGATGAATTCGGGCTTATCGCCGCGATAGAGCCGCACGATGTTGGCGAGGTACTCAACTTGCTTGGGACTGAATTTGCGATGAGCGCGGTCGATTTGTCGGAACGTGTGACGGGCGTCGATGAAGAGGACTGTGTCGCAGCCGCGAACGGAGTCTTGAAAGCCGTCGGGCGTTAGCCCCGGTTTTTTGCCTGGTTTGCCGGAACCGGAGGCTAACGCCTTGCGGCTGATGGAGGCAAGTTTGGAAGAACCGGAAGCTAACGCCTTGCGGCTGATGGGCGCAAGACTTGCCTTGCCTTTATCAAAGAACCAGAGCGTACAAGGCAGCGTGACCGTATAGAAAAAGTTCGGACCGATGGCGACCATGACATCGACCGCATGCGATTGAAGCAGTGCCTTGCGTATCTCCATCTCCGATTGGCGAGCGTCGGCGGCAGAGTTTGCCATGACAAACCCGGCGCGACCCGCGGCATTCAGCGAACTGTAAAACAACTGAATCCACAGGTAATTGGCGTTATCCGAGCGTGGCATCCCAAACGGAAATCGCGGATCGTCCTTGATTTTTTCCTTGTCCACTTTGTCCACGTTGAACGGTGGATTCGCCATCACGAAGTCGAACATGCCAAGACTGCCGTGGAGATCTTCGTAGTAGCTGTTCCCCTGCTTGATGTCGCCCGATAACCCATGGACCGCCAAGTTCATCAGACACAGATTGCGAGTCTCCTCAACCCGTTCCTGTCCAAAGATGGAAATTTCGCGGCTCGGATCGTGCTTGTGAGCCTTAATGAACTTGGCACTCTGCACGTACATACCGCCAGAGCCGCACGAATGATCCATCAACCGACCATGATGCGGCTCGATGATTTCCACGATCAACTGCACCATCGTCGTGGGCGTGAAGAACTCACCACCCCGCTGACCTTCAGCCCTCGCAAAATTGCCAAGAAAGTATTCGTAAATCTTGCCGAACTTGTCGCCTTGCGCATCGACGGCGATCTGCGAGAAGTTTTTCAGTAGCGAAGCAAGGATCAAGTTGTCGATTTTGGTGTAGGTTCGCGGCAGAACGCCCTTGAGTTCTTCG
>JANLRK010000676.1:0-2727 GCA_031361585.1 Pirellula sp.
CCGTACAAGTAGGATTGCATCGCCGCATCGGTCCTCATTATGTGTCAGGAATGAAGTTCTTGAAGGAAGGCAATGTCGGCGACATCGGCTCTGTGAGAATGTTTGTTCATAGTTCGGGCGGCAAAGAAAAACCGACTCAGAACAGTGAACCACCGACCAATCTGAATTGGGACCTGTATTGTGGTCCCGCCCCGATGCGTCCCTATTGCCGCAAGATCCATCCAGGAGGATTCCGCAACTACCTTGACTTTGCGAACGGAACACTTGGAGATTGGGGAGTCCATTGGTTGGATCAAGTTCTTTGGTGGTCCGATGAGAAGTACCCGAAAAAGATTTTTTCGTCGGGTGGACGACCGATATCGGGCGCAGCCGTATTGCACCCCAAGGAGCAGACGACGGATGCGCCGGAATCGCAGATCGCGGTCTTCGAATTCGAATCGTTTACAGCCACCTGGGAGCATCGAAAATTCGCTGGCACCGGTCCTGAAAAACACTCGGTTGGTTGCTATTTTTATGGTACCAAGGGAACGTTTCACATGGGATGGCGCGACGGATGGACTTTCTACCCCGCCGATTCTAAGCAGGCTATCGTTCATCAGGACGCGCAGCATCAAGAGCCAGACGGACACAGTATCAAACTACTTTGGTCCGACTTTATCAATGCAATCGAATCTGGTAAGCGACCGACGTGCGATATTGAAATAGGCCATCTAGCGACCAACATGAGCTTACTCGGCATGGTCTCGTATAAATTGGGACGGAGCATTCTATGGGACGGGGCAAACGAGAATATCATCGGCGATGACGATGCGAATAAGCTTCTGCGTCGCGAATATCGAGGGCCATGGAAGTACCCATCCGCGTGAACTATCTTCCAACCAAAGGCCGGTCGACCGAACAGGCTTATCAAATTAGTTTGCAGCATATCTTTGTGATCCTTATTGCCACTGCACTGGCAATGCCATTCGTATCGATCTACCTGCGATCGAAATCGAAAGCAGATCTCATTCAGCTAAGTGTTTCCTGGTTGGCAATGTTCGTCTCGATTTCCATCTGTTTGTTCGTGGGATACCGCCGCCGAAAAAGAGCCGAAGCTAGAGCAGGAAAGCTGGTCTTGGCCATTCAGACAATGCGACGCTCAATACTGATGCCAATCTTTGGCCTTCTTCTAAAGCTCGGTCTTGCGACCTTACTTATGTCCGGTAGAGGAATTCCTTTTTGGTTTTCGCTACTCGTTGCCGTTTTTTTTGGTTATAGCATTGCAAGCAGCCTGCACTGGTTTTTTTTGGCAGGATTTGATCGTATTGAGTTCCGGGAGCACGGCTATTTGTGTGGCCACTTTCTCACGTCGTGGTGCAAAGTTAAAGAAATAGCCAAAAGTACCCGACGCGGCAAAACGCAGATACTCTTAGTGCTTCGGAAGACAAAATGGGCTCTCGATATTCCAATCGATATGTGCGATGACGCCGATCGGATAGTCCAGTCTTTGAATGACGCAAGAATACAATGCTTATCATTCCCAAAGAACAGGGCAAGGATTGGAACCACAGAGACACGAGGCACGCAGAGAAACGGCAAATAGATTTTCGATACACCTCGGTGCACCTCGCGCCTCTGTGGTTCATAAATGGCTTGTCGCAACTTGCCGTTCACAATACGACTCGCTTAACCCCCTGTATCATTGTCTTTTCATGGAAATTCAGAATGAGTCCTTGCTTCCATCCGCCTTGCCATAGTCGAGCAATTGCGGTTGCGGTGTGAAGTGGAGTCAACGACTTAGCACATGCGGAGAAGACTGGCAATTCATTGCCAACGACGAGTGGAACCTCAGCTTCCACGCTGAGTGGCTCGCCATCCACCATGAGAGGGATCACTTTGGCTCTTTGATAGTTCAGGCCAATGCGGTTCAGCTCGTAGCAGAGGCATTCCTCATAGGTACTTGCAAGTAGCCCTGGTCCAAGCTGGCGATGCACTTCAATGGCGCCAATAACTACAGAAGCAGAAACTGCGTCGAATCGATCCATTCCACGAAATTGCGCGATTTCAATTGGCGGCGGAATTTGCCATGCTCCCGTCTCTATCCGTCGACGGATTCCTTCTTTTAGAACTGCGACATTGAAGTTCATCAACAGGCCAAGCGGGAATTTTCCAACTCGAAGGTAGGTCAAAAGTTGCGCGTCATGAATACCTTGGAGTTGTTCTACAACTTTGAGTTCCAACGGAAGCCGTTCTTCGACCAGCAGGTCTAGACGATACCCACAGTCAAGTCGGACATTTTTATATACTAGTGGCAAAGGAACCTGTCGGCGGTTGATTACGCCGAGTTTAGTAAGCCGAATCGATAGCGCTTCTTCGTAGGCAATTTCCTTCAGTTCCGGCCCTAGTTGTCGATGAACTGCAATTGCAGCTCCAATCACGATGCCGGTCAAATGGCTGTCTTCACTCACTTCCATTGGATCATCTCAACCGCAAGGGGAACAAGATACGCAAACTATCCGACGCCAATAATCTAGCAGAACGATCGCCTCATTTCCCACGCCCACAGAGAATCGGCACATAAGTTTGCAACTGCATAATCCAACTGGTTCCTTTCAACCACCGAGGCACGAGGCACGCAGAGAATCGGTAGACAAACTGCGGCACCTCTCTGTGATCCTCGTGTCTCTGTGGTGATCCTTCCGCGACTGCACAATCCAATTGGTTCCTTTCAACCACAGAGGCACGAGG
>JANLRK010000680.1:0-10547 GCA_031361585.1 Pirellula sp.
CTCAGCAGACGTGATTTCTATGGATAAATGCAGACTTAACTTAACCTTTGTCGCGATACTGTTTGCATTTGCCTGGCAGACGCGAGGTAACACCTTGGCGATCGCGCAGCCTCTACTTGAGGCCACAGGCAAGTTTCGGGCAGGGGCTGCAGCAGTCGATATCACTCCAACAACACCAACGTCCATAATTGCAGGCGGCTTTCTCGAGGGTAAATCGACGCAGATTCACGACCGGCTTTACGTTCGTGCAATCGTGCTGGATGATTCCCAAGCAACGATTGCTATGGTCGTTGTCGATACATGCATGATGACCCAAGCGCTCATCGATGAAGCCAAGCAATTGGCAAGTCAAAGGTGCGGAATTGCCACGAACCATATGATGGTTTCTGCAACCCACACCCATTCTGCACCGGCAGCAATGGCATGTTTGGGAACAAGGGTGGACAAGGAGTATGCCGCCTTGCTTCCATCCAAAATTGCGGATTCCATTGTCGCCGCCAATGAACGCCTTGAACGGGCTCGTATCGGATGGGCGACTATCGATGATTGGGAACATACGCACAATCGACGTTGGATTCGACGACCTGAAACGAAGATTGTCGATCCATTCGGAAATGCAACTGGGCTAGCGCACATGCACCCGGGGTACATGAGTGCAGACATCATAGGGCCATCCGGACCTGTCGATCCTGCTTTGTCAGTGATTTCAATTCAAGCGATCGATGGTAGGCCATTGGCTGTCCTCGCGAACTACTCACAACATTATTTCGGAGCCTCTGCCGTCTCAGCTGATTACTACGGTCTCTTTTCCAAGTACGTCGCCACCATTCTCAATCAATCTGGTGACGGGAACGGTCCCTTTGTTTGCGCCATGTCTCAGGGTACAAGCGGTGACTTGATGTGGATGGACTACGGTTCGCCTGCGAAGTCCATCACGTTGGATCGATACGCGGAATCGGTCGCCCGCTACGCGGAAAAGGCGATTGCATCCATCGTTTACCATGACGATGTGCCCTTGAAAATTGTCGAAAGGAAATTGAATCTCAACTACCGCGTTCCAGACACATCGCGACTTGAATGGGCAAAACCAATCGCATCGAAAATTGAAAACGAGCTGCCCAAGTCAGTGACCGAAGTCTACGCCATGGAAGCGGTGATCCTCGATGCTCGAAAATCGACGGAGCTCAAACTGCAAGCGATTCGAATCGGTGATTTGACAATCAGCACCCTTCCTAATGAAGTGTACGCAATCACTGGCTTGAAATTGAGAGCCCAATCTCCCCTGAAGAATCACTTCAACATCGAACTAGCAAATGGGGCTGAGGGGTACATACCTCCGCCCGAACAGCACAACCTCGGAGGATATACTACCTGGCCGGCTCGCACCGCCGGCTTAGAAGTACAGGCGGAGCCGAAAATCGTTGAGGCTTTGATCGCAGCCCTTGAGGAAGTCTCTGGACAACCTAGTCGAAGAATTGAAGACATGCATGGACCGTACGCGAACGCCATTCTCGATGCCAAACCGGCGGGCTACTGGCGCCTCAACGAGATGCGTGGAGACCAAGCTCAAAATGCGGTTGAGCATCGCCCTGCCGCCACGGTTTTAAATGGCTTCGCATGGTATCTGCCAGGTGTTGCCAGTGGCAGTGGCATCGGAAGCCGCGAGCAGCTGAGGCCTTCGGCATTTTCAGGGGCAACACAAATCAATCGCGGGTTGCACTTAGCAGGTGGTTCTTTGACTATCGATCGCATGGCGATCGCGGACGTATACTCTGTTTCAATGTGGTTCTGGCTCGGCGAAAGGAGTGGGGCTAGCGAACGGAGCGGCACGCTATTTCGTGATGGCAATTCAGTGAACATCGGTTCGCAGCAGTCGAAGGACCATCAAGTAGCCATTTCCAACAGCAGTCGTAAAGTGCCGGCGGATCTATGGCACATGCTGGTGGTAGTGCGGGAGCAAAGCTCCATTCGACTTTACCTTGATGGCGGAACCACCCCAATTGATGCAACGACGCTTTCCACTTCACAAGAGAAACTCGGTGGATTTAGTATCGGTGAAGGGCTGCAAGGAAAAATTGACGAGGTGGCAATCTTCGATCGAGCGCTTACGACCCAAGAAATCGCTACCTTTTGGAGGGAGTCGCGAATGGATGAGGATAGGAAGCTTGCAAGTGGATCGATGCAACCTGAAAGCGAACCTATGTCCGCTGTTGAATCGCTGAAGCACATCCACGTCCCTGCAGGGTATCGTGTCGAACTGGTTGCATCGGAGCCCAATGTTTTGGATCCAGTTGCATTTGATTGGGACGCAGCCGGGCGACTTTGGGTGGTCGAAATGGCCGACTATCCGCTGGGGATGGATGGCCAAGGCAAAGCGGGCGGGCGGGTGCGCGTCTTGGAGGACCAAGATCGAGATGGGGCTTTTGAGACAAGCCATTTGTTTGCCGAGAATCTAAATTTTCCGAACGGAATACTGGCTTGGCGCGACGGGGTATTGGTTTCTGCGGCTCCTGAGATCTTGTTTCTTCGAGATACCGATGGTGATGGAACGTGCGATTCGCGGGAAGTATTGCTCCAAGGTTTTAACGAGGGGAATCAACAATTGCGAGTCAATGGCCTTCGCTGGGGAATCGACAATTGGGTGTACTGCGCCAATGGAGGACATCATGCAAATCACGGTTTAGGAACTCAGGTGCAGTCGAACCGAAATGGACAATCCACGACAGTTGGCAGTCGCGATTTTCGATTTCAGCCAGATACCGGAATGCTTGAACTTGAATCCGGACCATCGCAGTTTGGTCGCAACCGGGATGCCTGGGGGCACTGGTTTGGAACACAAAATGCAAATCCCCTTTGGCAATACGTCATTTCCGATCGATACTTTGCTCGCAATCCGTATATTCCCTCAACAGCGTCGATTCGACATATAGTTGGCCCCGGAAGTCCCGTTGTCTTTCCAGCCAGCAAATTGGAAAAGCGATTTCACAGCTTCGAGCAGTCTGGGAGATATACGTCGGCTTGTGGCAGCAATATTTACGGCGATAGCTTATTGTTTGGCTCAAGCGATAAGATGCATGCATTTACCTGCGAACCATTTCATAATTTGGTTCAGCACAATGTGCTTCAAGATGATGGTGTAAGTTACTCTGCAAGTCGCTCTCCAAACGAAGTGAAGTTCGATTTTTTTGCCAGCGAGGATCGATGGTGCCGACCCGTGATGGCCCGAACTGGGCCAGACGGAGGGCTCTGGGTTGCAGATATGTATCGTTATATGATCGAGCACCCCGAATGGCTGCCGCCAGCCGGCAAATCAGAACTGCTCCCACACTATCGGCTAGGCGATGACCGTGGGCGTATCTATCGAGTTGTGCCACAAGCCAATGAGAAATCCATACAACCTATTCGATTGGATCGTCTATCTGCCGTTGAGCTCGTCGGAGCTATGGACAGTGCGAACGAAACGCAGAGGGACAAATGCCAGCAACTACTATTGTGGAAGCAGGACTCAACTTGCTTGGAGCCGCTAAAAAAATTGTCCCGGTACGGGAAATTGGCCCAAGCACGAGTACAAGCTCTTTACACTCTGGATGGCCTCAAGGCTCTCGACGCAACGTCGATTGTTGATGCTTTGAGCGATCCGCATCCACGCGTTCGGGAAAATGCCATCGTCCTAGCAGAACGCAAGCAAGACCCTGCGATCTTGCCAGAACTAGTGAAGTTGATAGACGACCCCGATGCGAAAGTAGCACTGCAGCTAGCTTTGTCGCTCGGCCAATGGCAGGATAAATCGGCTGGAGTTGCCATCCTGGAAATCGGGATAAGGCATGCAGACGATCAAGCGGTTGTCGCTGCCATGATGAGTTCTGCCCTGCCCCATGTTAATACGATGGTTGATGCTGCCTATTCTTCGCATCGAAATGTGTTTGAAAAATTTAGAGAACCATTCCTTCGACTCGCAATTGGTAGCAACAATCGGCAAGCGATTGCGACTCTACTGCTGAGTGCAGAGCAAGTGGGTGTTTCGGTCGACTATGATATGCGATATCTCAATTTGAACAAATTCTTAATTTCACTGGAACGGTCTGGTTCGTCCCTGGCAGTTCTCAAGGCGATGGATTCGAGCGAGCAAATTAAAGCGTCGCTGCTAGAGATCCACAAGATCATCGGATCGGCCCAAGACCATGCAAGAGATCTGAGTCGATCGGATCATGAACGGATGCTGGCCGCTACATTGCTATGTCGCGTTCCAGAACAACGCGAATTGGGATGTGAGATCCTTTCGCAGTGGTTGCGACCGCAATTCGACGCCGATCTTCAATCAAGCGTTCTCGAAACGTTGCGCCAGAGTACAAGTGGCAGTGTCCCAACCAAGCTAGCGGACGCCTGGTTTCATTTCACGCCAAAACTACGGAGCGAAGCGATTGATGTGCTGCTGTCGCGTACAGCTTGGACGGAAGATCTTGTCGACAGAATAGAAAGAGGGACGATAGGGATGGGAAACATCGAGCTGACCCAACGCAGTCGAATGCTACAACATCCTTCCAAAGCGATTGCAGCTCGTAGCAAAGTCATTTTCGAGAGTCAAATGAGTTCGTCGCGATCCGATATCATTGAAAGATATCGTCCTGCCCTCGCTTTGAAAGGAGAAGAGGCAAATGGCAAATCGGTTTTCTTGCGGGCCTGTGCCAATTGCCATCGACGGGGCGAGGAAGGCATAGATATTGGTCCGAATCTGGCGACGGTCATTAACCACTCTGCCGAGAAGCTACTGGTAAACATCTTAGATCCCAATGTCGATATCCAACCTGGATTTCAATCGTACGCCTGCCTCTTGCAGAGCGATGAAATCCTGACGGGAATTCTGTCGAATGAAACCGCGAACAGCATCACCATCAAACGTGAGAACGGAACTACACAGGTCGTCACGCGGCTTGAAGTCGCAGAGCTAAGAATGTCGAAGCTATCAATGATGCCTGAAGGGCTTGAGATCAAATTCACTCAACAAGAATTGGCTGACTTGATCGCCTTTCTTCAGCAGCCGATCGAACCAAAACGTTAGTCCCCGTGCGAGGGTATTCCAACGTGTAATGAATTCTGTTTAGACTAGCCACCATGCATCATTCGTTATCACGTAAATGCCCAAAATGAGGTTGGTTGTGCAATGAGCTGCGATGCACTCCCAAAGATTTTTGGTATGCCATGCTAGGACGGAAATCAACGAGAACCAAACGGCTGCGGCGAGCAACTCACCTGGATGCATGAACATAGGAAGTGCCGTACCAACGATTGCAGAGACGAAGGTCACCTGTCCAACGGGATAAGTCCACCATGCGTCCGACGCACAGAAACGCATTACGAAACCACGCAAAAAATATTCCTCCATTACGGGTACAACTAGAATCAATCCTATCGCTCTCATTACTAAATAGATCAAGATGCCCAAGGAGTTTCCCTCCAGTTCGATGAATGGATTGAACGCCGACCGCAATCCCGTTCCAATTAGACTTTCCAAACGCAATGTTTTGAGCCAAGGATGGAGCGTGGTTTGTTCCCAATGCAATTTACAGAGCGCAATCCACAAGACGCCGCCAACGATTCCAATTCCAATTCCTTTCCATCGAATTGATTTCATGTGCGGCTTGTAGTTGGGCCAAACGAGACACAAAGCAATCAGGGTCGCAAGCAGTTTAAACGCGTAGATCCAAGGGTAATAACTATATGGCAAGGAAGGCCAGGATGATAAGTTGTTTGACAAGTCGTTTGACAAGTCCGGCGGCAGTGGCTCAAAGGAACCGACGCTTAAGAAGACGGCAATCGGCAAGACATAAGCAAGCCAAGGATGGAGCGCGAGGATCGCTCGCCATTTTTGCAGGAACTTCACTACCATCTGCCGATCACTTAAGTACATCACTCTTTGTTTCTTTCGATGCTCATGGCGTATGATATGATATTATTTTGCATAGCGGGCTTGGGACATAGCCCCATTCTTTGGACATTAAAATTATGAACACCGACCAACCGCCGCGAATCCCATCGAAAATTGGCGAACCGGCTTGGGAAGTAACGCGATTCTTTCCACTGCAGGGGCAATGGAGTGAATCCGATTTCTTCCGAGTTCATACCGACCAGATGGCAGAGTTGGTTGGCGGGAGATTGGAGATACTCCCTGTGCCGACCTGGCTACATCAGTTGATCGTTGATTTTCTGCACACAGAAATAAAGGTGCATCTGCAGAACCACCAAACCGGCGGTGTAGCGCTGTTTGCTCCCCTTCCCGCCAAGCTATTCGCAGGTACGGTCCGCGAGCCAGACATTCTCTACGTTCGTCCTGAGAATATCCCGAATAACTTGGACGGTTATCCAGAAAAAATTGATTTGGCAATGGAGGTCGTGATCGAAGGTACAGAGGCAAGAAAGCGAGACTACGTCGACAAACGGTTGGATTACGCCAAAGCAGGTATATCGGAATACTGGATCGTCGATCCAGAGAAATCGCTGGTAACCGTGCTCGTGCTGGATGGATCTCAATATCGTGTCTCGCAAGAATGCCAAGCCGGTGAAACCGCCCGCAGCCTCTTGCTTGATGGGCTTACTATAAGAATCGACACGATACTTGCGTTAGGCAAAAACAAGTAGGTGTCGAGCGAAATGAAGTTTTGGGATCGTGTCGGATGCGGCCAAACATCGTGGCGGATGCGGCCAGCATCGAACGTGGCGGATGCGGCCAGCATCCGGACCGACGCTAGCAGCGTCGGCCACGACGTGGCACCAAGTTAAGTTGCTAACTTTTTATATCGGAATCGGTGTGGCTCGTCGGCTTGCATGCCGACTCGGTCTCGGCGCTGTGTCTCGTACGTCTGGAAGTTGCCTTCGCACCAATGAACGTATCCGTCACCCTCGAACGCCAAGATGTGTGTAGCAATCCTATCGAGGAACCATCGATCGTGGGAAATGACGACCACACAACCGACGAAGCCGAGTATTGCTTCTTCAAGTGCTCGAAGCGTATCGATGTCCAAATCGTTCGTCGGTTCGTCCAGCAACAATACATTGCAGCCGCGCCGTAGGAGCTTGGCCAAGTGAACTCGATTGCGTTCACCGCCGGAGAGATTGCCGACTTTCTTTTCTTGGTCTGTTCCTTTGAAATTGAACTTCGAAACGTAGGATCGCGAGTTCATCTTCTTGCCGCCCAAGTCGATCCAGTCGTGACCGCCTGAAATCTCCTGATAAACGGTATTGGTGTCGGTCAGCGAATCGCGAGATTGATCTACGTAGCCCAACTCGACGGTGTCACCGATTCGAAGCGTGCCTGCATCCGGTTTGTCTTGACCGGTGATCATGCGAAACAGAGTCGTCTTACCGGCTCCATTGGGACCAATGACTCCGACAATGCCACCCGCTGGTAGTCGGAAGGAAAGGTTCTCGATCAACACGCGATCGTCGTATGATTTGGTAACTTCTTCGGCGTGCACGACCACTTCACCAAGGTGTTTGCCGGGTGGTATTTGAAATTCGAGTTCGTCGGGCCGTTCCTCGAACTGCTGTGCAGCGAGTTGTTCATAGGAGCTGATGCGCGCCTTGTTCTTGGCTTGCCTCGCGCGTGGTGACATGCGGATCCACTCAAGTTCCTTGTCGAGGGTCTTCTGTCGCGCTTGAGCGGATTTCTGTTCGATGACCAACCGTTTCTGTTTTTGTTCCAGCCACGATGTGTAGTTTCCCTCGAACGGATAACCTGAGCCTCGGTCCAACTCCAGGATCCACTGAGCCACATTGTCCAGAAAATAGCGATCGTGGGTTACGGCCACAACGGTGCCCGCGTATTGAGCCAAGTGCTGTTCGAGCCAGTTTACCGCTTCGGCATCGAGGTGATTCGTTGGTTCGTCTAGCAGCAGCAAATCGGGTTGTTGGATGAGCAATTTGCACAATGCCACGCGACGCAGTTCACCACCCGAAAGCTTTGCAACACTTGCATCGCCCGGCGGCAAATTCATGACGGCCATCGACATCTCCACTTGCCGATCGAGATCCCAAAGGTTTTGAGCGTCGATGATGTCTTGAAGCTTGGCCATTTCGCCGCAGAGCTTTTCCATTTTCTTGTCATCGGTAACTTCGCCGAGCAAGTTGGAGATTTCGTTAAATCGATCGATGATCGCGCGGCGAGGTGCTACGGCTTCTTCGACGTTCCCTTGAACGTCTTTGTTCGGATTGAGTTGTGGTTCCTGCGAGAGGTAGCCCGCGGTGAATCCGTTGGCCAGCCTAGCCGTGCCATCGAAATTCTTGTCGGTTCCGGCCATGATGCGCAAGAGCGTACTTTTTCCTGCTCCATTGGAGCCAAGCACACCGATCTTGGCCCCCGGATAGAAGGCAAGGAAAATGTCTTTAAGGACTTCTTTCTGGCCATGACGTTTTGTCAGGTTTTCGATTTGGAAAATATACGAACGACTCATGGCGAATTCTTATTCCCATTCAATGGTGGCTGGTGGTTTAGAGCTGATGTCATAGCAAACTCGGTTGACACCTCGCACCTCGTTGATGATACGAGTGGAAATGCGAGCGAGCAAATCGTACGGCAGGTGGCTCCAATCCGCCGTCATAAAATCGTCCGTGTTCACGCAGCGGACAGCAACTGCATTCTCGTAGGTTCGAGCGTCTCCCATAACACCGACGCTTTGTGACTCAAGTAGCACGGCAAAGGCTTGCGAGGTTTGCCTGTACATGTTTGCGTTTTTGATTTCGCTGACGACGATTGCGTCGGCTTCTCGCAAAACGTCGAGTTTTTCTTGAGTAACGTCACCAAGGCAACGGACGGCCAATCCGGGTCCTGGAAATGGGTGCCGCCACACTAGGTGTTCAGGCAGTCCAAGTTCGACACCCAGTTTACGCACTTCGTCTTTAAACAAATCTCGAAGCGGCTCGATCAATTCAAAGCCGAGTTCTTCGGGTAATCCACCAACATTGTGATGCAACTTGATGGTTGCGGATGGTCCGTCTGCGGCAGCACCGCTTTCGATGACGTCAGGATACAGTGTGCCTTGAGCAAGAAACTTGGCACCGTTGATTTTCTCGGCTTCGGCTTTGAAGCTATCGATAAATGCGTGACCGATGCGACGTCGTTTTTCCTGCGGGTCGCGTATCCCAGCCAACGTCTCGAGAAATCGATCACGGGCATCAACGACGCGCAAATCTGCCTTAAAGTGATTCGTGAATTCGGAAATGACCGCAGATTGCTCGTCTTTGCGAAGCAGACCGTTGTCGATCAAGATGCAGGTAAGCTGCGGGCCGATAGCCTTGTAGATCAACGCAGCTGTCACCGCAGAATCGACGCCTCCTGATAGGCCGCATATGACTCGATCGCTTCCAACGACTCTGCGAATCTGTTCGATCGATCGTTGCGCGAAATCGCTCAAGTGCCATTTGCCTTCGCAATTGGCGATGTTGTAGAGGAAAGTGTGGATGAGGGTGCCGCCGAGTGCAGTGTGGGATACCTCGGGATGAAATTGCAATCCATAAATGGGCTTCGTCTTGTGTTTGACTGCGGCGAACGGACACGTCGACGTCGAGGCCAACGTTTCAAAGTCATCCGGTAACGCGTGCACTTGGTCGCCATGGCTCATCCATACGTCGATCTCATGAGGGAAGCCAGCGAACAGTTTTTCCATAGATGCAATTTGGAGTCGGGAGCGGCCAAACTCACGAGCCGGGCATTTTTCCACTGCACCGCCTAGCGCTTGGGAAGCAAGCTGCATCCCGTAACAAATGCCAAGGATGGGGATGCCGAGTGAGAAGATACTAGGATCGCATTTCGGAGCATTCTTTTCGTAAACGCTAGCTGGTCCACCCGACAATATGATCGCAGAGGGTTTGCGAGCCAAAATCACATCGGCTGAAACGTCATGGCGAATGAGTTCACAATAGACATTTTGATCTCGGACGCGGCGAGCAATGAGCTGTGCATACTGCGCCCCAAAGTCGAGAACAAGTACGCGCTCGCTTAGTAAATCGGAGGCGACGTTGGTGGCTTGGTCGGGACCGGTAGTCCCAATGAAACTGTTATTCATGGATGAGAATGCCAAAGGTGCCGGAACGCGATGGGTCCAAGCATCAAATATTAGAAAACCCAAGAGTATACCGACTTTTTAATTGTCGGCTACCCGATTTGGACTTAAGCCATCCCCTGATAAGGAGTAAGCTGTAGGAGGTCAATTAATGTAGGATAGGCTTCCAGCCTGTCGATTCGATTATGACAGGCTGGAAGTCTATCCCACTTGCCCCTACTTTACGGAAACGATTCCGATGAGAACAGTGTTTTCACTCGCGTTTTTGGTGCTCGCGTTTTTTCTTAGCACAACTTGTTTTGCTCAGCGTCCAACGCAAATTCCACTCTGGACGAACGGCGCTCCGGGGTCCGTTGAACGCATGCTAGAGGCCGAGAAGGAAGACGTTGGGCCGGGCAAATGCAATGTCACCAATATTCATAACCCATCCATTACCCGGTATTTGGTGGAGAAGATTACAACGAACAATGTCAGTTCGCCAACTGCCGCCAT
>JANLRK010000683.1:0-4898 GCA_031361585.1 Pirellula sp.
GGACTTCCTTCAAATAATCACTCAATTCCTTGGCTTGCTTGAGCGTCAGGCCGACGATCTTCTCGCCCAAGGTCTTGATTTCTTCCGCGAAAGCGGTTGCTGACTCGGACATAATCTTACCTATCCTCTTGTTGGGAAAAACAAACAACTAAAAACGACCGGCGAGAAAGTTTTTTAGACCGGCTGTTCGACACGTAAATTTGGCACCGACTATTCGGCGGCACCTGGCTCAGTAGATTCCGAGGCAGTTGGTGCCTCTTCCTCTAGGTTTTCGATAATCTTCTTGACTTGGCCAGCAATCTTGCGAGCTGGACCAACCAGTTGCCCCGATAGGTTTGAACCTGGCGAGAGAATCTGACCAACCAACATGGAGATCTGTTCGGAACGACTTGGCCACTTGCTAACCTTCTTGACTTGGTCAGAAGTGATCGCGTCACCATCCATCACCCCACCCTTGATTTCTAGCTTGGGGAACTTGCCAGAATCTGCCATCTTGGTTACCAAACGAACCAAGGAGACGAAATCCTCGCAGCCCCAAATTACAGCCATGCTACCAGGCTGCTCGCCGAACGCAGGTCGCAACGAAGTCCCCTCAGTAGCTCTCGCTGCCAAGGTTCGCTTAACGACCATGACCTTCACTCCGGTTTCCCGGAAAGCCTTTCGGATGTTGTAATTTTGATCGCCTGTCATTCCAACAATGTTGGCAACGATGGCGTCATTGACCCCGTCCAGCCGACTGGCAATATCGCGCGAAACGAGCTTCTTGACTAGCTTGCTCATGGAAACCTTTCCTTACGCAGTAATGCGGATGCTAGGGGACATCGTCGCACAAATGGCGATCGATCTGATGTACAGGCCCTTAACCGTATTCGGCTTGAGGGACTGCACATACGAAATAAAAGATGTTGTGTTTTCGATCAACTTGGTAGCATCGAAACTCATCTTGCCAACGACAGCATGGATGTTCGCACCCTTGTCGTTTCGGAACTCGACCTTGCCCGCTTTGTACTCTTTCACAACGCGAGCCACGTCGGTAGTAACTGTTCCGGCTCTTGGCGACGGCATCAAACCGCGAGGTCCAAGAACCTTACCGAGCGGACCGACCATCCCCATCATGTCGGGAGTTGCAATACAAACGTCGAAATCCAAAAACCCGTCTTTGATTTTCTTGGACAGGTCGTCAGAGCCGACAAAATCCGCACCGGCTTCTTCAGCGATCTTCGCGAGTTCACCCTTAGCAAAAACGATAACACGCTGGATCTTGCCGATGCCGTGAGGCAACACGACCGAGCCTCGAACAAGCTGATCTGCTTGCGACGGATCGATCCCTAACTTCATATGAATCTCGACTGTCTGATCGAATTTGCGACCAGAAAATTGCTTTAATAATTCGACCGCTTGCTGCAGCGGCATCGGGACGATACCCGGTGCTTTGGCGAGCATGGCTTTCATTGCTTTCGTTGGCTTAACCATCGTTATGCTTGCTCCCCTCGATTAACCTATGACCTCGATACCCATACTGCGGGCGGTGCCTTCGATCATGCGACGAGCATGTTCGAGATCGCGAGCGTTCAAGTCGGCCATCTTCTTTTTACAGATGTCTTCAACTTGAGCGGCGGTCACCTTGCCAACTTTTGTTTTGTGGGGCTCACTCGATCCGCTGGCAATGCCGGCAGCAATCTTGAGCAATGCCGAAGCAGGCGGGCTCTTTGTTACGAACTCGAAACTGCGGTCGGAATAGACGGTCACAACTACCGGAATTGGGGTGCCATTGAACTCCCTAGTCCTTTCGTTGAATTGGGACACAAACTGCCCCAAATTGATACCGAATTTACCTAATGAAGTACCGACCGGAGGAGCAGGCGTTGCCTTACCTCCCGGTACCTGAAATTTTGCTTGTCCTACGACTTGCTTGGCCATTGATAGTGAACCTTGTGTCCGCTTCTGTCACCGATACTGAATGTTGAGTTTCAATACTCTATTAAAACCCGATTATTTTGAATGCTGCTCCCAACGACCGCCTCCACAAACCAACTGAGCCTTCGCTCAGCGAGCATGATGTGCAATTTAGAGAGACTCGATTTGCCAATGGTCCAATTCAACCGGAGTGCTGCGACCGAAAATACTAATGATTACCGTCACACGTCCATTGGCTTCGTCAATTCTGTCAACCTCGCCTTCGAGACTTTGGAAGTTTCCTTCCTTGACTCGCACTCGATCGCCAGATCTAAAAGGAATCGTAGTCTTGGGTACTTGTTCGTCATCAGCGTCGGGATAGGCCATCTTGATGATCCGCTCTACGTCGGAGTCGGTCATCGGTGTGGGCTTGCCTCCAGAACCGGTAAAATCACCCACTCCACTGGTTTCACGAACCAAGAACCAAGTATCATCATTGATGATCATTTTGATCACCAAATAACCTGGGTAGAGTTTGCGTTTTACGACACGGCGCTTACCGGCTCGTGTAAATTCCACTACATCTTCAGTCGGCACGAGAATTTCACCAAACGCGGCACCTAGATTAGACAAGCGAATACGCTTTTCTAGAGCTGCACGAATGGTATCTTCGCGATTGAACTGAACCTTCAAAATGTACCAACGCATATCGCCAGCGTCAGCGGATTCAGTTTCAGATTGTATGGGAATGTTCACTCGAAAACCTAGCGCCAGTCATAACGAACAACCAAACCAGACGGAAAATCTTTGTGCTTTCGCACGGCAGAAAGTCGTCTGCAGGCCATTCTCCTGGCTTGTTGGGGAGGCCAGCCATTTGCTGACAACCCAGCCAAAAAAATTAACTAACTCCGATAGCGTCGAAAATTGCTTGCCAGATCAAATCATAAGCAAACAGCAACACCGCCATAAAAGCCATCGTGAATATAACGACCATCGAAGCTCTGTAAAGCTCTGTTTTGGTCGGCCATGAAACCTTTGTCATTTCAGCCTCAACGCTGATCAAAAAATCAGCAAATTTGGGCCAATTTACTAACCGAAATGCAAACCACATGCCCAGTGCGACCATGCCGATTGGAACAAGGTATCGCAAAAGCCCCATACCGAAAGTGCCTGACCCGAACGTATCGTCGTACAGGCCCGAACCCAATGTTTCATACAATTGCCACCCGCCAAGCCACATCGTTAGCCAGAGCGCCAAGCATGTCACCTGACGCACGATACGCCCCTGTCGATGCTTGTAAAGCGCGCCAGCAAAGAGCTCGCTAATTAGCGAGCGATTGGATGCTGATTCTTCGGATACAGTTGCCATGCTTTTTCTATGGATGGTGAGATCTAAATCGACTCAACAGGAGCGGAGGGAATCGAACCCGCAACCCCCGGTTTTGGAAACCGGTGCTCTGCCAATTGAGCTACGCTCCTAAACTCCCGAACGACTACTCGATAATCTTGGTTACAACGCCGGATCCGACCGTCTTGCCACCTTCGCGGATGGCAAAGCGAACGCCCGCATCGATTGCAACGGTCTTCTGCAACTCGACAGTCAACTTTACGTTGTCGCCAGGCATGCACATTTCCGCATCGACGAGGTTGGCCGTACCGGTTACGTCGGTGGTTCTGAAGTAAAATTGTGGTCGGTATCCAGAGAAGAATGGCGTGTGCCGACCCCCTTCGTCCTTGCTCAAGCAATAAACTTCAGCTTCGAATTTCTTGTGTGGCGTAATCGAATTTGGCTTTGCCAAAACTTGACCTCGCTCAATGTCCTCGCGACGCACACCACGCAATAGACATCCGACATTGTCGCCAGCCCGGCCTTCTTTCATTTCACGTCGGAACTGCTCAACACCGGTTACGGTCGTCTTCTTCTTTTCGTCCATCAAACCAATGATTTCGACTTCTTCACCGACCTTGATCATTCCACGCTCGATTCGACCGGTGGCTACCGTTCCTCGACCTTCAATCGAGAATACGTCTTCGACTGCCATCAAGAACGGCTTGTCTTCTTCGCGAATCGGTTGAGGAATAAAGGCATCGATAGCATCGATTAGCAAGCTAATGCATTTGCTTGCTTCTGGGTCCGAAGGCTTGTCGTAGGCAAGCTTTGCATTGCCGCGAACGATCGGGGTCTCTTCGCCCGGGAAGCCGTACTTGGACAGCAACTCCCGAATTTCGAGCTCAACCAATTCCAACAATTCTTCGTCATCCACCAAGTCGCACTTGTTGAGGAAAACAAGAACCGCTGGCACGCCGACTTGACGTGCAAGCAAGACGTGTTCTTTCGTTTGCGGCATTGGCCCGTCAGCAGCGCTAACGACCAGAATCGCGCCGTCCATCTGTGCGGCACCGGTGATCATGTTCTTGATAAAGTCGGCGTGACCTGGGCAGTCGATGTGAGCATAGTGCCGGGTTGCGGACTCATACTCAACGTGCGAAGCGGCGATGGTCACCGTCTTGGTTGCGTCACGAACTGTACCGCCCTTTGCAATATCGGCATAGGATTTTGGCTTTGCCAATCCCTTTGCGGCTTGTACTGCCAGCAGAGCACCCGTTGTGGTGGTCTTGCCGTGGTCAATGTGACCGATAGTGCCAACGTTGCAGTGGGGTTTCTTGCGTTCAAATACCTCTTTGGCCATTTTTGCTCACAACACCTAAACAAATAGAAAACTGGAAATTACGCCGTGAGTTCTTTTCCCACGAGCAAACAAGGTTAATCCGCTATCCCTCATACGCCACATCACTGCCAACCATCCGTGTCGACCGATCTGTCGTCTTCGGAGCACGCCCCCTTAAAGGAACTGAACTCTCGACAGAGCTGCTGATGGGACTTGAACCCATGACCTCTTCCTTACCAAGGAAGTGCTCTACCACTGAGCTACAGCAGCTTGCGAGGGAGAGCGGGTGAAGGGAATCGAACCCTCGTATTCAGCTTGGAAGGCTGCTGCTCT
>JANLRK010000686.1:0-7463 GCA_031361585.1 Pirellula sp.
CCTCCTCCATTGCGGGTCCTTTGGATCACCCCACTTCGAGCACTCGCTGCAGATACGGAAAATTCGCTCCGAGCTCCCCTTGAGGCGTTAGGACTGCCGTGGCGCTTGGAATCTCGCACTGGTGATAGTAGCTCAAGCATCAAAGCGAAACAACTTAAACGATTGCCAACAGCGTTGATCACGACCCCCGAGAGCCTTTGTCTGCTTCTAACGCATGCCTCCTTGCAACCACAGTTGAGTGGGGTCGAGGGGGTCATCGTGGATGAATGGCACGAACTGCTCGGAAGCAAACGAGGCATTCAGGTCGAGCTGGCGTTAGCGCGACTTCGCAAGCTCAATCCTTCCCTTCGAACCTGGGGGTTGTCTGCAACACTCGGAAATCTCGCCGAAGCTGGCGCAGCACTCGTTGGATGCAGCTCAACTCAACCATGCAAGATAATCCAAGGCACCTTAAAAAAATGCTTGCGACTTGAGTCATTGATTCCGGAAAAGATGGAACGCTTCCCTTGGTCTGGCCATATTGGGACTCGAATGGTCCGGCAAGCTGCCAAGGAGATCGAGCAAGTCCAAAGCGTTCTCGTCTTCGCCAACACGCGATCGCAAACCGAGATTTGGTACCAACATCTGTTGCAGCATCGGCCGGATTGGGCGGGGCAAATCGCCGTTCATCATGGTTCGCTGGATACTAGCGTCCGAGATTGGGTAGAAAGCGGATTGCGAAATGGCAAACTACGTGCTGTTATTTTCACGAGTAGTCTTGACTTGGGCGTCGATTTTTCAGCCGTCGATCTCGTTCTGCAAGTCGGCAGTCCCAAGGGCTCCGCTCGCTTGCTTCAGCGTGCAGGCCGCAGCGGGCACCAACCCGGTGCCGAGAGCCGCCTTGTTTTTGTTCCAACCAATGCACTGGAATTGATCGAGTTTGCGGCGGCCAAAGTCGCGATTCAACAAAGCAAGATGGAAGCTCGGCCTCTTCTGAGTAAGCCATTGGATGTGCTGGTACAACACGCAGTAACGATCGCGATCGGTGGCGGATTCATTTCCCAAGACTTGCTTCAAGAAGTCCGAACCACCCAGGCGTTTGAGTCCCTGACCGAAGACGAATGGCAATGGGTGCTAGATTTCATCGTCCATGGCGGAAGCTCGCTCGGCGCATACCCCGAGTTTCATCTTGTACAGTTCGACGACAATCGATATCACGTTTCGATGCGCCGCGTGATAACTCTGCATCGCATGAACATTGGAACAATCGTTTCTGATACAGCGATGAAAGTGAAGTACATGAGCGGCAGTACCATGGGAACGGTCGAAGAAAGCTTTATCTCGAAGCTCAAGCAAGGGGATCGATTTCTGTTCGCAGGCAAACTTGTTGAGCTGGTGATCGTGCGGGACAACGTCGCATACGTCAAGCGATCGAAAGGAACGCCCGATGCCGTTCCGCGTTGGATGGGTGGACGTATGCCTTTGTCGAGCGAGTTGAGCGCCGCCTTGCGTGAAAAGATCCATGAGGCGTCCGACGGAAAATTGACAGGGCCCGAAATGCGATCGTTAAAAAGTCTATTTGACCTTCAGCAACGATGGAGCATCCTGCCTAGAACCGATGAGCTTCTGATCGAGGTGATTCGCGAACGGTCTACGTACCAAGTGTTCTTATTTCCGTTCGAGGGACGCGTGGTACATGAGGGGATGGCTTCTGTGTTGGCGTATCGCTTGACGCGACAACAACGAACAACCATGAGTATGGCTTGCAACGACCATGGCATTGTCTTGCAGTCACCCCATGCCATTCCAATTGAAAAGGCCATTGCAGAGGGCTTGTTTTCGACGGATCGGCTCGAGGAGGATATTCGCCAGAGCATGAACGCAACGGAGATGGCCAAGCGGCAGTTCCGCCAAATCGCGAGGGTTTCCGGTTTGGTCCAAGCTGGTTTGCCCGGACATCGCAAGAGCACTAGCCACATCCAGGCTAGCAGCAATCTTTTTTTCGATGCCTTTCGCGAACACGATCCCGGGAATTTGCTGTTAGAGCAATGTCGCCGCGAGGTGCTTGAACAACAGCTAGAATGGACTCGATTACGTCGTGCTTTAGAACGCATGCAGGAAGGGAAAATAAAAATGATGTACCCACCGAAAGTAACGCCATTAGCGTTTTCCTTGATGGTAGATAAGTTGAGAGAGCGGGTCAGCAGCGAAAGCCTTGCGGAACGCGTCGCACGCATGCAAAAGGCACTTGAAACGACAGCTGGGGAATGAGTGGCATAGGCTTAAGAAGTGGCATAGGCTTATCACACTATTTTCGTTACGATGCTATTCGAGGAAAACTTGGCAATTCCAACAAGATTCGTTAAAGAGAACACTCTTGACCGAGGCAGGCACGCGGTCGTTGCAGTCATTGTTGAACAGTCGCAATTTCTCGTAATAAGACGGTCCAAATTCGTTCGGGCGCCGGGTCTTCTCTGTTTTCCTGGTGGTGGAATAGAAGCCAATGAGGATTTTGAATCGGCAATTCGGCGCGAGATGTTGGAAGAGCTATCTCTCCAAGTAGAATTCACTCAGCATGTTTGGACGTCTGTAACCCGTTGGGGAACAAAGCTTGAATGGATAGTTTGCAAACGCAACCCGGAATGCGTTCCCGTGCCAGCACCTCAAGAAGTTGCCGAGGTGCATTGGTTGACTGAACCGGATCTTAGAAGCAGATCCGATCTATTGGGAAGCATCCCAGACTTCTTTTTTGCAAAAGATGCCGGTGAATTCCAATTGCCTTAAGATGAGATGCTGCGCTGTCAACGAGACGTCACTCTCGGCAAGAGTGACCTACGGTAAGTCGCACCTGCCGGGTGCGACTCTGAGCACAGCCGAAACTAGTAAGCCCCGCCACCACCGAAGCCGCCACCGCCGCCGCCACCTTGAGCGCCGCCACCTTGGCCGCCACCGCCCTGGCCGCCACCGCCGCCAGTACCTCCGGTGAACGTATTGAAGGTAAAGACCTCAATAATGTCCGTGAAGTTGGGACTTGGTGTGATTCGCACATAGCGTCGATCGCCCGATATTACAGACAAGGCAGTTAAATTGGTACCCTGTGGTATGGTTTGGATAATAGGCCGGTAACCAACCACCCCTCTTCGAAGAAATGGTCCACCAAACTGGCCGTTGCCGCCGATTCCATTTTGGCCGCCAGCATACTGGGCAAGCAATTGTCGGTAGGCAGGTGAATAACCGGAACCGTTACCCTGGACTTGCCCAGGATTGGCCTGGGCCAGAACTGCACCTGCCTCAGCCATACGGGTTTGAACTTTTGCTAACTGCGCGTCGACGATGGGTTCCTTGCGATGGCCACTCTTAACATCAACTAGCACAATCGCATCTTGCTGAATGGGAACCTGGTGTTGATCGATTTTTTGATCCGCCGTCCCGTAGTCTGAAAGCACATTCACCGTGACTTTGCCTCCAGAAACTTCACCCCAAACTTTGCGGATGAGAATGCGGTAGGGACCAGCATAACCATTTGCACAAACGTAAGTCTCTGAATATCCATCCTTGCTTGCTTTGTCGAGTGATGAGCCGTCGCTAAGCATTAATCCACCACTCAACGTTCGAGTGTTATTCTTATCGCAAATCGTGCCTGTTGGCTCCTCAACGGCAATGTCGATGTCAGCATCGCCAGTCCATACAACACGAACGACAAGATCCCTCAATCTGGCCTGCTTCATTTCTTTTTCAAAGGCATTGGCCTTCACCGTTTCTTTGGCATCATTAAGGCGAATATACGAAGCCTTGGCCGCCAGCTGGGCTTTCTGAATGAGTGGCAAATGGTCATCGGTCCAGGCTTGGCTCAAAATGCCTGTGCAGGTCCATCGGATGCCCTCTTGGTCACCGATATCCGTACTCAGTTCAAGTCCTAGTTCGAGTGGCTCTTTCAACATCGGATTCGAACGATGCGCATCGTGGAAAACACTGAGTGCCTCCCGTTTCATTCCTTGTCCGGCAAGGTATTTACCAATCTTGATTGAGGCATCGACGTCGCCGCCGAAGTCAATACTGGAAAGGAGAACTCTTCGGATTTCCGAACCAGGATACTCACAACCCTCCATCGCAGTACTAAGGGCTTGGTACATCCATGCCGCAGGCAGAGTCCTACGCATGGCGTCTCCAATGGTATCAATCACTTCCTGAAAGTGCATTCGAACTTCCTTGTCCTTGTTTGCAGCGGCAGCTTTCTTGGCTAGCACCATCTTGTTAACAACCCAGCTCGACAAGGCTGCCTCGAAAATAAGTCTCTCGCCAGCGTCACTCGCAACCAACTCATCTACCAATTGCGATGGTGTCTTGTCTAACTGCGATGGTGTTTTGTCAGATGATTTGGAGGGCTCATCTTCCACTCGCATCATGCCGCCGCCCATGCCACCCATGCCGCCTCCCATGCCACCCATGCCGCCGCCCATACCACCCATGCCGCCGCCCATACCACCCATGCCGCCGCCCATGCCACCCATGCCGCCGCCCATACCACCCATGCCGCCGCCCATACCGCCGCCCATGCCGCCGCCCATACCGCCCATCATGCCGCCGCCGCCACCACCCATTTGCGAGATGGGGACAACAAGGTCGCCGACTGGATAAACTCGAACCACATTAGCAGACGTTTTCTTGCTGGTAATTCGCATCACCTCGTCTTCGATAACATAGGTCAATTGCAACGGCTCCAAGATCAACTTCAACGCTGATCGGAACGAGACTGGAGGAAGATTCAATGTAACTTGTTCATCCGGTGTGATGTTCTCTTCTTCAAGAGCCTTGTCATCAATCACAATCGGAATATCGTATTGCGATGAGAAAAACTTCATAACTCCAGACAACGGTTGTGCATTGAAATTCACATCGCCACGCTCATTGAGAGCACGATAAATTTTTCGTTCGGATTCTTTTCCACCGGACAAGTCGATCGAACCATAACGCTCGAGCCGACGAGCGCTCAACGCTTGCCACACATCTGCTGGCGGATAACGAATAGGTGGTTCATCGACGAACGGAATTAGTAGTTGTTCGTTCAAGTAAAGCGAATCCACAAATGCTCTACTCCTCGCCCTGACCGTATTCATGATCAGTTGATGATTGGAAGCCATGTTCGACTCAATATTCGTAACACGGTCAATAACCGACTCGCGATCGATCGCTGTAATCTGAGGTGCAATCTCATCGTTGGCCTGCGAGAACAACTGCTGTGCCATCAATGAATTGTATCGTTCGACTAATTGCTGTACCGTCGAATTGCGTCGTTCTGCTTCCCCCAGCAACCGTTTCGATGCAGACTGGCTGGATTGAACAGCTTCAGTTCTCGAAACCTGCTCCTTCAGATTCACTTCTGCACGAGCAGACGACTGAATAGCTGACGCAATTTGAGAATCAAGGCGAGTCCTGCCAGATGCGTCCAGATCAGGTGATCGTCGAATCTGATCCTGCAAAGCCTTGAGTGACATCTTGGTGGACGATGGATCGCGACTTTTCCTAGCTTCACTCAATTCGCTCTTCACATGAGCTTCCAATTGCTGAGCCTTAACACGTCGTAATCCCTCATCTTCCGCCAGCAGACTACTTGCGTTGGATAATTCACTAAACGGGTCACTGCTTTGCGAGAAAGCATACGGTACAGAAGGAATTGCCGAATCAAATTTGCCAGCGTTTGCGAAGGGTTGGACCGAAATCGCAGGTGCAAGTTTCGACGGTACCGGGTCGTCGCTGAATGGGTTGATAGTCGACGGAACCTTGGGTTCTCCTACGACTGGCACCACTGCAGTTGACGGTGGGTCAGCGAACGGATCTTCTGGTACTTGTGCTGAAATAAACTTCACAATTCGAGGCGAAGCACTAGGACTCTTCACCGGCTTGGCTGGCTTTTTCGAGAGTTCGGCAGCATCCAAAATGTTCTGTGCGGACAAATTGTTTGGAGATCGCTTCATTGCTTCCTTCGCAATATTGATCGCAGCGCTGGTATCCCCTGAATTTAAAGCAAATCTAGCATCCTTGACTAGCTGATCCGAGGAACTTGCAAGAACGAATCCCAGCTCCTGCAACGCTTCAGAACCAGGCGTTGGCATCAACAAACCTGCGTTCGGAACTGCTTTAGAGACCACTTGAGCTAGAAAAGCAAAGTCGGGATTCGACGGCTCGCTCTTAAGCTCCCATCGCATCGAACTCGTTCGACCACCGACAACTCCCTCCAACTGTAGACTGCCCTCAAGCAGTTCGTCATTGAGCTTTCCAACTACAATGGAATCGCGGTCAAAACGCAGAGGCGGTAACTGCCGTGGGAAATATTGAGCTACTCCACTCGGCCAACTCGACTTCGTAGGCCAAAAAACTGGTTCCAACGCTGCCTTAGCCAAGTTGCCACCAATTTGCTGGCAAGTCGCATCGGTAATTGCCTGACGCACAAAAATCTTTCCACCCGTGTGGTTAGAAATGATTGAAAGCAATTCACAGTCCGTTTTAGGACCGATTGCGAGCGAGCTAATGCTGGTTCGCGACTCTCGCATTTCGCTAATGAGTGATTCGAATTCGGCAGTGTTCAAAAGGTTGCAAAGGTGCATTCCATCACCGATGTATACGATGCTTGCATCCGGCTGATTGCCTAGCTCTCGAACTGCCGCCCGAAATGCAGCAGCAAGATCAGTCGTGCCCAGCGGAATCCTCATGTCTAACTTCTTAAATCCCTCAGCCAACGCTTCGCTGGTAGGTGCCGAAGCGGGCGAAAGTACAATTGTCTCTACGTCGCATGCGAGCAAACTCACAGTTGACTTCGCAGGCAATGCTTTGACGAATGATTGTGCAATCTCAATCGAATCCGATCGGAAATCTCCGTTCTGCGACGCGGATGTGTCTACCACTACTGCGACATGCGGCGAATGTTTCGCAACAAACTCTTGCGTCGGCATCAAACTTAACGCAAAAAGGGTCTTCCCCTCGTCTTGATAGGTGACCAAGCGATTACTTTTCACTTCAGTTGCAAAGGCCCAGAGGCCTGTCCCAACCACTACTCCCAAGCCTAAAACGGAGGACAAGGAGGCCGAAAAAAGCTGCTTTGGGATCATTGAAAAACTACAGTTCGACATGGTTATTCGCTCCGATTTGGCTCGAATGGGTGTGCGGACGAAAGACATAAATCTACCGACTACGAAATTTGACATTGGAAACTTAGACTACGGCTCAGGATACGCGGCCCCTGAAGATATCTCTATATCGTATTTCTGATCCATGCTGTTTGCCACCAAAAAACAGACCAAATCAACGATTATCGATCCTCAAGCTGCCATCGAAGCCCGACCAACCCCACATATCAAGCAATATCCGAACCAAACGCAGGAATTTTGCTTGTTTTTTTTGAACCGCCAAAATTTTCAATGAATGGACATTAAAGCCCGGCCACAGCTCCCTCGCGGTTTTGACAATTCCGGGCGTTATGCAACCGT
>JANLRK010000695.1:0-10985 GCA_031361585.1 Pirellula sp.
TTCGGCAATCGATTTGTTCGGTACGACTATGTTGGTGGGAGCTTCATTCACATTGTCCACCACGATCACAAAGGACTGCTCGGTAAACAGTTGTGTTGACTCGGCCGCACGAATCCTTACCAAAAGATTGGGTGTAGCTTCAAAATCGAGTGAGTTCTTCGCCACAAGGTTGCCATTGATAAGATCAAAGAGACCATTGTTGGTAGAACCGGATCCCGTGACAAAAGAATAGGTCAGAGTGTCGCCAGCGTCTGGGTCAGTTGCGCTAAGGCTACCTACGAGGGCCGATGCTCCTTGGTTTTCTTTGATTCGGGAATTGCTCAGCAAGATGGCTGTGGGCGCTTCCGGTAAATTGCGGACATTGACGGTGAAGTTCTTGACGAATGCGAGACCCCCTCGATCTGTTCCACGAACTCGAATTGCAAAACTCGGTTGTGCTTCGAAATTTGGCGAGCCTAGTATTCGAAGCTCGTTTCCTTGAAGCGAGAATTTGCTGTTGTCGGCGTTTCCCGACCCGTCCGCCAAGCTGAATTGATGGATGTCACCTACGTCCGGATCGACTGCGGTTAAGAACCCAACGAGACTTCCACCGGCGACGTTTTCATCCAGCGTAGAATTGGAAAGATTGATGTCAACGATGGTCTCGTTTACATCGACAATACTGATTAAGAAGGACAAAATTGGACCATTTAGCGATTTATCGATCGCTTGAATATCAACTCGATAACTTGATTTTAATTCGAAATTGAAAACTTCGGCCGAGAGTAGTTGGTTCCCACTCAAGCTGAACTTCGAATTGTCGTTCGTTCCACTCACAAATCGAAAGGTCAAACTGTCCGATGCGTCCGGGTCGGTCGCACTCAGAGATCCGATCAGTGAACCGATCGGTACGTTCTCGTTCAGAGTGTTTGCGGAAAGTTGCAAGCTTGTCGGCAAGTCGTTTGCGTCGGTCACCGAAATAACAAACTGTGTTTCGGTCGATAACCCGCCTTTATCCGCACTCCGAACGCGAATGCTGTAGGATCTCTTGGTCTCAAAATCGAAGGAGGATAAAGCTTGCAGTTGGTTGTTGACGACAGCAAATTTTGAGTTGTCGCTCGAACCAGGTCCAGTCACAAGTGAATAGACAAAAGTATCGCCCGCATCGACGTCGACGGTAGTAAAGGAACCAACCAAGGCATTGGCAGCCGAGTTTTCTGCAATCGATGCATTCGAGAGAACGATTGCCGATGGCGCCTCATTCACGTCGATGATCGCAATCGCAAAAGTGGCTTCGGTAAAGAGACCGCCTGAATCGGTAGTACGCACTCGGATGTTGTAAACGTTCTTTGTCTCAAAGTCGAAATTCACTAGCGAGCGAAGTTCGTCGCCGACCACGGTAAAACTGGCATTGTCGTCCGCTCCGGCTCCAGTCACCAAGCTGTACAGAAATACACCCGCGCCATCTTGATCCATCGTTGAAAAAATTCCGATGGGGATTCCCGCTCCCGCATTTTCACTCAATCTATTCAAACTAAGCGAAAGCGAGGTCGGGGCGTCGTTTTGATTGACGACCGAAACAGTAAAAGCTCGCTCGACACTGAGCCCACCAGCATCCGTTGCTCTAGCACGAATGGAATATGTGGACTGAGCTTCAAAGTCGATAGGAACCAGTGGGCGAATTCCTCCGGTAACCGTCATGGCAAATTTTGAATTGTCATCCGCGCCTTGCCCGGCAACCAAGGAATAGGTCAACGAATCGCCTGCATCGATATCAGTGGCGGTCACACTCAATACGACAACATTCAAAGGAGTGTTTTCTAGCAAGGTGCCCGACAGATTTAGATTGAACGGTGCCTCGTTTACGTTGGTAACCGTGATCGCAAATAACCCTTCCGTGCTTAATCCGCCAGCATCCGTGCTCTTGATTCGAACCGAATAAGACGTATTCGTTTCGAAATCGAACAATGCGTTGGAACGGAGCGAACCACTAACAATGCTGAATTGTGAGTTATTTTGTGAACCGATGCCCGGTACAAGGCTATAGGTAAAGGTGTCACCAACGTCGGGGTCCTGAGTTGAAATCGAACCAACGATCGTTCCCAAGGGACTGTTCTCAGGGATCGTTGCATTGGACAACGACAACCCCGTCGGTACTTCATTGACGTTCGTTACATCAATGACGAAAACTTTTTCAATGGTGACGCCGCCCGTGTCTCGGCTTTGGACTCGAATGGAATAGTTTGGCTTAAGCTCGAAGTTGAGAAGAGTATTGGTCAACAACTGATTGCCCACGATTGAGAAACTACTGTTGTTCAACGCGCCGTTTCCAGCAATGAGCTGGTAGGTAAAGGTGTCAGACCCGTCAGCGTCCGTGGTTGTAAAACTTCCGATCAAACTGCCAATCGGCTTGTCTTCCGCAATGCTGCGATTGGCCAAGCCGATGTCCGTAGGTGGGTCATTTACATTTTTGACCGTAATGATGAAAGCCTTTTCGATGAATAGTCCACCCTCGTCTGTCGTGCGAACCAAAATCGAATAGGAGTTTTTTACGTCGAAATTGAATACGGCTGCCGTCCTCAGGTCATTTCCAACGAGTTGAAACTTTTGATTGTCCGGATAGGCGACGTTGTCGACCAACTCAACCTTGTGCTTGTCGCCAAAATCCACGTCGTTCGTAGAGAAAACGCCAACGCTGGTTCCGACCGCTAAGCCTTCGTTGATCTCCGACGGAGATAGTCCGATTGCAGTCGGCGCTTCATTCACATTCAGCACCGACACTTTGAATTGCTTCTCAAATTGCAGGCCGTTTGCGTCGGTCGCCCGAACACGAATGGAGTGGAGTCGCTGGCTTTCGAAATCCAAAATCTGTTTGCTTTGTAGCTTTGTTCCAACGACTTCGAATTTGGAATTGTCCTCCGAACCAAGGCCGCTCACTAATGTCAACAAATGCGTGTCGCTTGCATCGACGTCGAGGACTTGGAAATTACCAACGAAAGTTGGAACACTCGAGTTTTCGAAAATTTCATTGCCAGAAACCATGATGTCCGTGGGTGCTTCATTCACGTCCAGCACGAAAACAATGAAACTGCTCTCGACAAATAATCCAGCTTGATCCGTCGCTCGAATTCGAACGGCATAGCTGCTCCTCGATTCAAAATCAAACGTTACTGCGGACTGCAATTGATTGCCCTGGATCCGGAACAAAAAGTTATCGTCCGAGCCAATTCCGCCAGCGAACTGATAGAGAATTGGATCGTTGGCGTCAGGGTCGTTGGTCGATAAGAGCCCTATCAGCGTGTTAGGCAAGTCATTTTCGAAGATCGTATTGCTTGATAATGAAACCGTAGCTGGACCTTCATTGACATCGGTGATATTGATAAGAAGTGCGGTTTCAAACGATAGTCCAGCTTTGTCGGTTACTCGCACCCGAATCGAATAAAGATTTTGAGTCTCAAAGTCGAAATTGACAGCCGTTCGCAATTGGTTTCCAGCGATGCCGAAACTAGAGTTTCCAGTGGAACCCGTGCCGCTCACCAAAGCATAAGTAAATGTGTCGCTCGCATCGGGGTCGTTGTTGGAGAAAAGTCCAACCAGAAAATTGGCGCCTTTGTTCTCTGCAACCGAATTATTCGACAATACGATCGACGTCGCCGACTCGTTCACATTGACAACAGTGATGGTAAATGCCCGTTCGAAGAATGCCCCAAGTTGGTCCTGGGTTCTGACTCGGACCGTATACCCACTCTTGGTTTCAAAATCAAAGCTAGCTGAGGCAACGAGCGTATTGCCAGCGATAGCGAAAGACGCATTGTTGGCCGACCCTGTCCCGGTAACCAAGGAGTAAGTGTGGGTATCGCCAGCATCTTCGTCGATAGTGGTAAGTGTACCTACGATTGTGCCTACGGCTCGATTTTCATTGATCGTCTGAGGTGCCAGATTCAGTGCAGATGGCGTGTCGTTTGTATTGCGAACCTTGATCGCCAAATCCTTTTCGAAGAACTTCCCTCCAGCATCCGTGGAGCGAACCCGGATTGTCAAAGAATTCTTCAACTCGAAATTGAAAACGGAATTGGTTTGCAACACATCTCCAAGAATTTGGAACATTGAATTATCATTCGCGGTTGCTCCCGTTACGAGTGTGTATGTAAAGGTGTTTCCGAACCGATTAGGATCGACCGAAGTGAAGATCCCAACGTCGCTTGCAACCGCCAGATTCTCATTGACAATGTTGTTCGACAACAGCACGTCCGTAGGAGCTACGTTTCCGTAGAAAATCCCAAAGGGTCGGTCGTAGACTGGAGTGTTTGTACTTGTGATCGTGTACGAACCACTCGCGGGTCTTGAGAAGAGCCAATCTGGCTGCAGTTCGATTCCAATTGCATTGGTTCCGGTTGGCAAATCGATCAAGGCCCAACCGTTCGCATCGGATACCGTAAAGTATCGTCGCTGAAATTCTAAGGACCAATTCTTTAAGACACCGGAATCGAAATCCTTGCCGTCGTCAATCGACAAGGTCCAAGTACCGGCAAGGCTCATCGAGTTTAGCGATGAAAGCGCCTGTTGAGGACGGAACGTTCCGGTAAAAGGGGGTGCGGCTGCATTGATGGAAGTTGCGCCGGAGTCCGCAAATCGCGTATTCGTATAATTATCACCACTTCCCCCGAGGGCCTGCGCGAGCAAAATGGTTCTTCCATCTGGCGCGGTTAAGGACAATGTCAAGTCGCTGTCCCAAGTGTGATCGATGTTGACCAAAACTGCCAAGCTGGCAACGGTGCCAGTGTCCGTTATGTTGATCGTAGAATTGATGGAGCCACGCACAGGAATCGGTGTAGCCGTCGTGTTCGAAACGACTAAGGCATTGATGCCTGAGACCGTAAATCCTGGTAAGGCTGGTTCGCCAGGGTTGATGACACCGTCCTGATTGATCTCTTCGTAAACGTACGAGTACATCCGATCATTCTTCGATCGACCGAAATTGATACCCGTCACCGCTGAAACATCTGTCGCCTCGGTAACCAAGTGTCGGTTCTTGACAGGAAATGTCGATGTGTAACCCTGCACTTCGGAGCGGACAACGTAACTGCCTTGCGCCAATCCGTCGATCAGATAGATGCCATTGATTATGGATGCCCTTTTTTCAGTACTTTCCCAAATCCCGTTGTCGTTGTTGTCGATAAAGGCAAAAGCTGTCGTGGTTTGCACGAGCCGCTCAAAGGAATCGTACACCCCATCGCCGTTGTAGTCTTCAAAAACGCTCCCCGCGATCGACGCGCCTACATCGGGCACATCGTTGATGGTGATCGTGAATGGGGCTTCAAAAAACTTCCCGCCAGCATCCGTCGTTCGAACTCGAACCGAATAGGAGCTTCTTGCTTCGAAATTGAAAGAAGCTGCAGTGATGACGGTCTTTCCAGACACTGCAAAGGAAGCATTGTCGGCCGAACCGGTACCCGCAACCAACGAATAGGTGTGCGTGTCGCCAGCGTCATCATCAGTGGTTGTGAACGTACCGACCAACGACCCAATGGCTTTGTTCTCATCGACCGATTGTGGTGCCAGAGCCAAGGCCGACGGAGCATCGTTGATGTCCGTGATCGAGATGGTGAATTCTTTTTCAAAGAACTTGCCGCCAGCATCCGTCGTGCGAAGTCGAACCAAGTACGAGCTCTTTACCTCGAAGTTGAATGCCGCATTGGTCTGAAGCACATTGCCAACAACGCGAAACTGGACATTGTCATTGGGGCGAGCCGCCGTCACAAGCGTATAGGTGAACGTATTTCCAGATCGGTTTGGATCGATCGAACTCAAATTTCCGACAGGAGTTCCTACGACTTGATTTTCATCGACGGTGCTATTCGACAATAATAGGTCCGTGGGCGCGACATTGTCGTAGAAGATACCGAATGGGCGATCGTACACCGGCGCACCCGAACTCACTATCGAATAATTACCCGTTGCGGGCCTTGAAAAAAGCCAGTCTTGTTGGAGCTCAATCCCCACCGTATTGGTCCCGGTCGGTAGATCGACCAATGCCCATCCGTTTTGGTCTGAGATGGCGAAGAACCTTCGCTGAAACTCCAACGACCAATTGACGAGTTGCCCTGCGTCGAAATCCTTGACGTCGTTGACCGTCAACTTCCAAGCCCCGAATATGTTGGCGTCCTTGAATAGCGAGAGCGCCTGTTGAGGGCGGAAAATCCCTGTAAATGGCGCCGTTCCAGCGTTGATGGATGTCGTTCCGGCGTCGCTAAATCGCGTTGTTGTGAAGTTGTCACCACTACCGCCAACCCCTTGGGCGAGAAGAACTGTTGTTCCATCCGGAGCGGTAAGCGTTAGCGTTAAGTCACTGTCAAAGGGATGCGTGATGTTGACGAGGACCACGACGCTGGCAACCGTACCGGGATCCACAACGTTAATCGTCGATGTTATGGCTCCTCGAGCAGGGATGGCCACTGCGGTTGTATTCGTTACGGCATAAGCATGGGTTCCCGATACTGCAAAGCCAGGTAGGGCCGGTTCACCTGCATTGATGACCCCGTCCCTGTTGATTTCTTCGTACACGTACGAATACATTCTGTCATTCTTCGAGTAGCCAAAGTTCGCTCCCGTAATGGAGTCTGTGGCACCGGTCAACGTCAAGATGTAACCATTTTTGCCGGGCTGTGTTACGGTCCATCCTGCCACCTCGGTCCGAACAGTATAAGTTCCGGCGGCCAAATTCTCGAAGGCATAGCCGCCGTTGGCAATTGGAACGGCGGTTTCAGTGGCTTCTCTGGTACCGTTGTTGTTGGCGTCAAGGTATGCGAAATCGGCTGCCACATCCAAGAATCTCTCAAAGGACTCAAAGACAGAGTTCCCGTTGTAATCCTCGTACACAGTTCCGGCGATCGACGTTTGGGCAACGGATCCGAACAGATTCAATTCAAATGCACCCTCATCTGCGTCGTTTGAATTGATGACTGCTTTCCCCATAAACGAGCCAGCCGCAATGGGCAGGAATCGAAATGTCAGGTTAGTTGATTCGCCAACTTTAAGGCTCGTTGATCCAAGGTTTGCAAGTCCAAACGAGCCGGTCACGTCGACTGAACTGATATTGAGCGGCAAGGTCCCTTGATTGCGAATTCGAAGAACCACTTCACTGAATAGACCAACGGCGATGGGAGCAAAGCCTACTGTCCCGCGATTTACGATGTCCACCGTAGAACTTACTACGGAAATCTCTGGTCGATTGACTCCCAAGACCGCAGTGGCCGCGTTTACTCGACCGTAGCCAAACTCCACGTTCTTGCCTGTGCTGACATTGTACATTACCCCACCGATCAAATCCGTTGAATTTCTTAGCAGGTCGCGCAAAGTATTGGGCGACAACGAAATTCCTTGAACACCAGCTTGAGCCAAAACAAGCGCACCAATTCCCGTTGCCAACGCGGAAGAAGCTGAGGTCTGCCCAAAACCAGTGAGACCAATGCCTGTGTAATCGCCAGCCGCGAAACCTGCGGCTCCCGTACGGTCCGTTGTATCGATAGGAAGGTAGCCAAACCGATTGTCACTGCTCGGAGCCACTATGTCTAAAGCCGAACCGTAGTTGCTATAGTCCGATCGCCCGCCAAGGTTGTTGGTCGCTCCAACCGCAATGACCCCAGGAATGTTGGCGGACTCAGCAGCTGGCCCACTAAACGTACTTGCAGCATCATTTCCGGTCGCAAAGAAGTATGCAGCACCAACGCCTTGTCGCCCTTTTGTCGTTCCCCAACTCAAGGCTGCATTGATCGATGCACTGGTATCACCGCCGCCCCATGAACTGTTTACGATGTCTGCAGATTTCCATGTTCCCAAACCATCGCGTGTTCTGCCCCCAGCGTAATAGATGGCACTCGCAATACTCGCATCGCTTGCTACCGTTCCATTATCGAATATCTTGATCGACATAACGCGTGACTTGTAGGCCGCACCAGCGATCCCAATTGCATTGTCGCCGCGCGCAGCGGCCACACCCGCGACTGCTGTTCCGTGCTTGTCTGTGCCAACCGGCTCTGATTGATTCGTATCGGTTACGAAATTCCAACCGCGAATGTCGTCCACCCAGCCGTTGCCATCGTTGTCGATACCATCAAAATTGGTTTCACCCGGGTTCGTCCAAACATTCAAATCGGGATGCGTGGAATCGATCCCGTCGTCGATGATTCCAATAACGATATTCGAGGATCCGCCTTGATTGACATCCCAGGCTTCTGCAACATCGGAGTCAGCATCTATAGTCCCACCACTTTGCCCAAAGTTGTTGAGATTCCATTGGTTAGGAAAGCGTGCATCATTGGGTGTATAAAACTTCTCTCTGGCTTGGTAAAAATTGGGGGACATCCAAGAAACGCCGGGAGCATCCGCAACTCTGATTCCAACATCCAAGGCGTCCGGACCATAACCGTTCTTCACTGTCGCGATAAACTGATCAGGGGTCCCATCTAACGGTCGGAATGTTGAGAATTCATCGTGCTGGGCAAAGAAGCTCTGTGCGCTTACCGACGGTTCAAGTGCAATGATGATTTCATTCAACAACACTGCTTCGCTGGCAGTATCGGAATTAACGAACACCGTTGTTGTAAAAGCCACATTCCTTATTGCATTCAGCGTCGCTACATAATCGGTGGTCAGTGGCTCGCTGGACTGATACTCGCGAACGTTAGGTGCAATTTCTCGCACCAAAGTTAACTCAAGAGGAACCGCAACCTCCGAGCCAGGTTGCGCTCCTATCACCAACCGATTTTCATGAGCGCTCAGTTGGACGATTTCACGGTCCTGTACGAATTGAATCTGATGGCTTGGATCCCAAACAAGGTCCGACGCCAGCATTCGCCTTAACTCGAGTTGTTCAATCTTTGGTTTCAGGTTCGACGACTTACGTGGCTTGTGCATGGGAGAGGCCTTTGTATCGCAGCGATTTTCGTGTGGGAATCATTCCAATTCGGAAGACATGAAATCATAACAAAAATGCGCAAATTGTCGTTGCAACTACCAAAATACGAATCTACAAAAAAAGAGCACGAATCCGGTTGGTTTGACCAAAATTGTCTTCCAATGCGACTTTCGCGAACTATATTGCCACACTAAAAAAAACGTGTAGACTTGCGTAGCGATTGAGAATTCCAGGCTTGGGTTGCCCCGCTCGACAAAACGTGGCTAGCATACTGGACTTGACAATGAATCCGGTAAAACGAAATCAACTTCGATGAATCTCTAGATGCTTGCGCCAATCGTGGTTGTCCACAACTGGGTAGTCGGTTCGAAAATGGACACCGCGCGATTCTGTTCGAGCCAATGCCGCAGTCGCCATCTGCAAGCTGACGGTCAAGATGTTTTGCAGTTCCCATCCGTCGACACATGACAAGTCCTGAGCGAGAACGTAACTGCAGTACTGTTGGATGGCATGCACCGCTTCGGTCAAGCGATCTTCGCGTCGCTGAACCCCAACATTTCGCCACATCAATGCGCGGACAGCATTGCGAATATCCGCTAAGTCGAATGGTTGGCTTAACTCCCCTTTGCTCGGATTGAATACCGGCAGTACCAGCAAACTGCTCTCAGTATCACGCAAGGCAGATTGCGATGCATTTCGGCCCGCGATGGCGCCATAGACAAGCCCCTCAAGCAGGCTATTCGATGCCAATCGATTGGCGCCATGCAACCCACTACTCGTCACCTCTCCAGCAGCCCAAAGTCCAGGTAACGTGGTTTGAGCGTTGCCATCCACCTCGCATCCGCCAATCATGTAGTGAGCACCCGGGCGAACGGGAATCGAGTCGGTGGCTATGTCCAATCCAAAACCCGAGCAGACTTTCGCAATGCCAGGAAACCGTGCTCGTACATGCTCCGCGTTCAAATGCTTCATCGTTAAATTCACGCAAGGCGATCGCGTCTTTTCCATTTGACTAACGATGGCTTTGCTCACCACATCTCTAGGTGCTAGCTCCAAACGCGGATCGTAGTCACCCATGAATCGGTAGCCAGCAGAGTCAATCAAATGCGCCCCTTCCCCACGTACTGCCTCCGTAATGAGAGTTCGCGAACTGCCAGCGATGTAGAGCACGGTCGGATGGAACTGCATGAACTCCATGTCGCGCATGACGGCTCCAGACCGGAATGCAATTGCATGGCCATCGCCGGTCGCAACTCGCGGGTTGGTCGATTCCCGGAAGACTTGGCCACAGCCACCAGTGCTGAGAATCGTTTCTTTCGCCCAAATCAAGTAAGGTTTTCCACCTCGTGTGGATGCCACCGCGCCACGACAACGTCCCTCATACGTCAACAAGTCGATGGTAAAAGTCTCTTCGTAGATTTCGGTGTGCTGACGTTCTCGCGTGTGAGCAATCATGGCCCGCATGATTTCCTTGCCCGTTGCATCGCCCAACGCGTGAATGATGCGTTGGTGTGAATGCCCTCCCTCGCGACCTAGGACAAGCTGCCCGTCGTGCTGGTCAAATCGAGTCCCCCACTTGATGAGTTCAGCCACGCGGTCCGGTGCCTCGCGCACCACCAAGTCGACAACCTGTGGGTCACAAAGATCTCCCCCGGCCGCCAGCGTGTCTTGAACGTGATTGTCAAAACGATCTTCAGGATCCCATACACTTGCAATCCCACCCTGTGCATAGGCACTATTGGATTCTTCGAGTTTATCCTTCGTGAGAATAATCGTTCGAAGTGAAGGTTCGATTTCGTGCGCCGCTCGAAGGCCAGCCAACCCTCCACCAATGATCAAAACATCCGTAAAAAAATGCCCGCATCGTTTTGGCTCAATCGGTGCAAGATAGCGAGGCGAAAGCTGCGACCAAGGCTGAGCGAGTATTCGACCCGGTATTTTTCCGGCTATTTCTGAAATCGCCATTGGTTATTCTTGCCGCGAACTTGGTGGTTAGATGCGCACGGTCCAAACTCATCGCAAGAATCCAGTACCATGCGACGCCTGATCCAAACAGTATCATAGCGAATCAAGAGCCGGACGGTGATTT
>JANLRK010000718.1:0-15145 GCA_031361585.1 Pirellula sp.
AAATCCGACAGAGCCATTTCTTGATGTCACTGGAGACCAACGGGTCTCGCCGCTCGATGTTCTGACCATCATCAATCATCTGAACTTGGAAGGGCGCGGCTCGCGTAATTTAACCGAGAAAGGTCAGTATTCTGTTCAGCAAGAGATAAAAATAACGCTCGGCCAAACGACCGGTGCTCGGTTATACCGCATGGAAGTCAATGCAAACTTCGGAGCCGCCAGCGGTACCGGTCTCGTTCCTGATCTGTTTTCAGTGTATTTAGTGGACCCTGCAAATCCATCGCATACGCTGCTCGACCGTGGCGTAAATGGTACGTCGCTATTTTCCTTGTCCCCGCGTGGATCGGAGATAGGGTTGGGGTTGGCGCGTTGGGATGGCCACATTTTAGAGCTCGACTTGAGCTCGATCAAGAATCAAGACACCGGTCTACTGAGGGTCCAACTGCTCAACGGAGATCCGAGCAGCCAATCCACTGTATCTATTCGCCCTCTTGCAAATGCGATCGATTCCGAACGGATCGCTGGTACGCTGTTTTCAACGATCGGCACGGTCCAAGTTCCAGGTCCCGCTTTGAACCTTGCATCGTTGACATCGACGAGCACAGTGAAAGCCGAAGTTGAAAACGTTCGATTTGATACTGTTCTCGCAACGTTCATCGCTGAAGTTGGAATTAAAAATCTGGGCGATGCCTTAGGTCGCGATGTTGCTTTAGTGCTACCAGGTCTTCCGAGTGGTGTAACACTAAGTAACGCTTCGGGTGCATCGTCCAATGGTGTACCTTACCTGAATCTTCGTAAAGCGATTAAGGCAGGTGGTCTGAGTGCGAACTCTCAATCCGATCGCGTGGAACTCCGGATCGACAATCCTGGTCGGCAACTCTTTACGCTGCAGCCGCAGATCCTGGTAGGAGTAACCAACCGCGCTCCCGTGTTGGCTGCAATTCCGACGCAGACCGTCATGCCCGGCGGTCGCTTAGCCATCCAGCTCGAAGCTACGGACGCGGACAATGACCAAGTTACCTACACAGCTCGTCAAACCGGCGGGAATGGCCAGCTTCCTACAGGCCAATTGCAAGCGGGCACCGGTTCACTCTTGTTTACACCAACATTAAACGATTTGGGAACCTATCAAATAGAGGCAATGGCAAGTGACGGATCACTCTCATCCTCCAGATCGTTTACGTTGAATGTCGTGGCAGATCCAATCACGACGACGCGTATCAGTGGCCGCGTTCTCGATGTCGACAAGTCACCAATCGTTGGCATGAAGGTCGAAATTGGCGGGGTACAAGGTTTAACGCAAAGCGATGGTTCGTTTACGCTGAACCTGGGGTCGGGGCAAGTAGTCAGCGACACGTTAAAAGTCCGCGGCGATCTTTTCGCGGGACCGATAGTGTACCCTTTCATCGCCGAAAAACTGGCGTTCATGCTTGAACATGACGTATACGCAAGCGTGAACAATGTCATCGCCCGGCCGATCTTCTTGCCTAAACTGGACGTAGCGAACGGCAAGACGATCAATCCGGCTCAAGACACGATCGTGACCACGGCTGCCATTCCCGGTGTGTCGGTCAAAGTCGCGGCTGGGACGCTGATGAACCAACAAGGAACACCATTCACGGGCAAGCTATCGATCACCGAAGTTCCGTCGAGCCTCACTCCGGCGGCGCTGCCGGGTAATCTGCGTCCCGATCTGGTAGTCACCATTCAGCCAGGTGAAATGGTTTTCGCTACACCTGCACCATTGAGTTTTCCCAATCGCGGTGGTTGGGCACCAGGCACTCGAATGGACCTGTGGTCGATCAATCCGGTCACTGGGCAATTCGATGACGTTGGTGATATGCAGGTGAGCGCCGATGGAACCACGATCGATACGATCTCGGGCGGCGTTCGTAACAGCAGTTGGCACTTCCCTGCGCCTCCCAATCCAGATTCGAATCCTCCAGACGGCAATCCTGCGAATCCTGACGATGATTGCGATGAATGCAAAGGTTTGACACCAGCCAACTCGGATGTCGAATTGCATTCAGGTGCAGAAATCGAAACGCATGAGCTAGCCAGCTACATGTCACAAGGCGTCAACCATAGTTGGAATTTGACTTATGATTCGATGCGCGCAGATCCCCAGCCGATTGTTCACTTTGGGTTTAGCAATACTCAGCCGTTTCCTGATCTGAAGTTGGTCGCGACCATGTCGATCACGCGAGGAGATTTCTCCTATTTGGTACCTGGATACGAGGGTGGCGAATTCGGGCTTGAGTCAGGCAGCCATATTTGGTCTCTATCGCCGAACGATCCTGATGCGGAAGTAGCATTGCAGGCAGATCTGCGAGGCGCGCCCTCGGGTCGCTATCAGGCCCACATAACGCAGGGCTTAATGCAATTTGATGGTGAATCGTTTACGGGCACGTCGGTCGAGGAAGTACTGAACATTCTCCATGTCAACACGATCGGCAGCCAGTTTGGAGCAGGTTGGGGACTTGATGGACTCAAGGAGTTGGTTGAAAACCCAGATGGATCTCTGTTGGTGATTGACGGCAATGGGAGCGAAACTCTTTTCAAAGCTCCGACATCCAATGGCCAACCCTATGTGCCGCCGCCTGGAGTGTTTTCAACGCTCGTCCGTGATCCTAGTCAAATGTTCCGGATGACAACGACGGATAAGACAGTGTATGTTTTCAATGCATTGAATTTTTTAGCAAGTATCACGGACCGCAATGGGAACGTTACGACATTCACATACAACGCTCAAGGCCGATTGATCAAGATCACGGACCCGGTCGGATTGGAAACACAATTCACGATCGGCACCAACGGAAAGGTGTCGCAGATCACGGATCCCGCAAATCGGATCACAGCGTTCGAATATGACTCAGGCGGAAACTTGACTCGTGTCATCGATCCAGATAGCTCCGCGAGAACTTGGAGTTATGACAACGCTCACCATATGACGGGCGAAATCGATAAGCGGGGCAATCAAGAACATTCGATATACGACTTTGCTGGTCGTGTTCGGCAGTCCGTACTTAAGGATGGCACGGTTAAACAATTCTATCCACTGCAGTTGCGCAATTTGCTGCCAGCTGACGCGACGATCGATCCACTATCGCCACCTAATGCCACTGCGGCTGGTGCAGCAGTAGCTTCTGTCGTCGACGAAAATGGCAACGTGACCTCAAGTGTTATGGATCGTGCTGGACAAGTCGTTTCCTCTTACGATTTCGCAGGTCTATTGCCATCGGTCCTACGCAACAATCAAAATGAAGTGATTATTGGCCGAGATGGCCGTGGCCATATTACATTGAGTGAATTTGACAATCGTGGCAATCTCGTCGGCGTACGGGACGAGAATTCTGGAGGGAGTGAAGTCATCGGCGCGATTTCGACTCCGGGTGCTAAGAATGTCTATCAGTTCACCGGGAGCATTGGTCAAGCAATTTATTATGACGGCCTAAGGAGCGCAGCGGATGATTTGCGAGCGCAGCTAATTAGCCCAAGCGGCGTGTCGATTTTTTTTGATCACGACGAGCAAAACCGAGGGCCGTTCACTCTCAGCGAAGCAGGCGTTTACAGACTAGAACTGTTTGGCAACAGCGGAGCCACAGGGGACTACGCTTTTAGTCTCTACACTCCACCTAGGAATTTCACTGCATTGAATTTCGGTCAAGAGATATCGGGAGACATCAAAGTACCCGGCGAAGTTGACGTATTTACCTTCAATGGCATCGCGGGCCAGAAATTATATTACGACGCGTTGAGTAGCGATCCAGACGATCTACGGGTTAACCTTATTAGTCCCTCAGGTAAACAGCTATTCTTTGACCACGACGAAAGTAATCTAGGCACATTGACGTTGGATGAGAGTGGTCCATATCGGTTAAATCTGTTCGGTTCCGCGGACGCAACCGGCGATTATCATTTCCGGCTGCTTGAATCCACAACGACGACTTCCTCGCTCACGATTGGTACGGAAGTGTCTGGTACAATCGAAGCGCCTGGTGATCTCGATATCTATACATTCCAGGGCACGATTGGGCAGAGGCTTTTTTACGATGCGTTGCCTAGTGCAGCAGATGATCTGCGAGCCAGTCTGACCAGCCCATCTGGGATTCAAATCTTCTTCGATCACGATGAATCCAATCGCGGCCCATTTTCCTTGGAGGAAGATGGTCCGTATCGGTTGAACTTGTTCGGTTCCGCAGATGCGATCGGTGACTATCATTTCAGGCTGCTTGAAACGACGGTAACCATTGCACCGCTCACATTGGGATCCGAAGTGACTGGTTCGATCGATTTGCCTGGGAATCTCGACATCTACACCTTTACGGGTACCGTTGGGCAGCGACTCTATTACGATGGACTAGCCAGCAACCAAGATGACCTTCGGTATAACTTGATCAGTCCCAGCGGTCGGCAAATCGCCTTTAACCACGACGAATCCAACGATGGACCTTTCACTCTCGATGAGTCAGGACCGTATCGGATCAACTTGTTCGGCAGCTCGGACGCAATCGGTGACTACCATTTTCGTGTAGTTGCCCCAACGGTTTCGACGTCGGTCTTGAGTCTTGGAATCGATATTTCAGGAACAATCGATTTGCCTGGTGACTTAGACATTTACACATTCAATGGCACGGTCGGTCAGCGACTGTATTACGACGCCCTGCTTAGCACTGCCGACGATCTGCGTGTGAGCCTGATTAGTCCAACGGGACGGCAGATTTTCTTTAACTACGACAGCTCCAATGACGGACCGCATACGTTGGACGAAGCCGGCCCCTACCGGCTCAACTTGTTCGGCAGCGGCGATGCCACCGGCGACTATCATTTCCGATTTGTCAAACCGACGGTGACGTTCGCCCCGCTCACGCTCGGCGCGGATGTCACCGGGACGATTGCTCTGCCCGGGGACGTGGACGTGTTCACTTTCACGGGAACCGTCGGGCAACGACTGTATTATGACGCCTTGCCCAGCGCCAACAATAATCTGCGCGTCAATCTTATCAGTCCCACGGGCCGACAGATTTTCTTTAACTACGACAGCTCCAATGACGGACCGCATACGTTGGACGAAGCCGGCCCCTACCGGCTCAACTTGTTCGGCAGCGGCGATGCCACCGGCGACTATCATTTTCAAGTACTCGACCTGGCTAGCCAGCCGTTACCGCTGGGTAATCCCGTGATAGGTACGTTGTCACCGGGCACCGCGACCACGGCGTATCAGTTCCTGGGAACCCAAGGCCAACGGCTGATGTTTGACGGCTTGCAAAGTGGCAACGCGAACTGGCTGTGGTATGGCCCGCAGAGCCAACTCCTTGGCGGCAACGTGGGGATTGGGACGGACTTCACCGTGACGCTCCCCGCCGACGGACCGTACACCTTGCTCCTCAGCGGCATGGACGGCGTAAATCCGGTGGCGTTCAATTTTCAAGTCACCGACGTCAGCGACGCGCTAGTGACGCCGACCGGTTTCGACGTGTTGCACTCCGGCACGATCGCGGCCGGCCAGCAGCAGACATTCGCCTTCGATGCGCCGGCCGGATTGTCGGTGCTTTTCAACGAGCGGAGCGTCTCGAAGTCGGCCACCCTGCGCGCCGAATTGCGCGACCCGCAGAACCAGCAAGTGTTCCTCAGCGACGATTTGGCCGACCTCGGCCCGATGATCCTCCAGCGCAGCGGAACGTATACGCTCACGATCCAGGGAGACACAGCCAGCAGCACCGGTGACTACGCGTTCACGCTGCTCGACCTCGTCAACGGTGCCACGCCGGTCACGAACGAAACACCACAGACCGGCAACCTGGGACCGTTTCAATCCCAGTCGTTTACGTTCCTGGGAACTGTTGGGCAGCGTTTCTTCTACGACAGCCTCGACAGCGATTTCGATTACGTGAGCGCATTGCTGATCACTCCCAGTGGTGCCACTCTGTTCAATCAGAATTCGGACTACAACCAAGGCCCCTACACACTGACCGAAGCCGGCAACTACAAATTATTGATCCGAAACAACACCGCCGCCGCTTCCCCAAACTACAGTTTCCGTCTGCTCACGCCCTCCTTTACTTCGACCTCGCTGACGATTGGCACTGCGATCAGCGACCAACTTGTCGGCCCCGGCGACCGCAAGGAATACACGTTTACGGGCAGCGTCGGCCAGCGAATCTTTTACGACAGTTTGCAGAGCGATTTCAGCGGCGGCCAGCGAGCGCAGCTTGTCACGCCGAGCGGCGTGACTCTGTTCGACAACAATCAGGACTACAACGAAGGCCCCTATACGTTCACCGAAGCCGGCACGTACCGACTGCTAATGACCGGCAATAGCGATGTCGTCGGCACGTTCAGCTTCCGCATTATTGCACCGACGTTTGTCTCTCAACCGCTGACGATTGGCACTGCGATCAGCGACCAACTTGTCGGCCCCGGCGACCGCAAGGAATACACGTTTACGGGCAGCGTCGGCCAGCGAATCTTTTACGACAGTTTGCAGAGCGATTTCGGCAGCGGCCAACGAGCGCAGCTTGTCACGCCCAGCGGCGCGACCTTGTTCAACAACAATCAGGATTACAATGAAGGCCCCTACACGCTCACCGAAGCCGGCACGTACCGACTGCTGATGACCGGCGATAGCGATGCCGTCGGAACGTTCAGCTTCCGCATTATTGCACCGACGTTTGCCTCGCAACCACTCATTTTTGGTTCCGCGATCCATGACGAGTTAGCTGCTCCAGGAGATCGCAAAGAATATACGTTTACTGGTACGGCCGGTCAGCGTATTTTTTACGACGGTCTTGAAGGTGATAACACGGGTGGTCATCGAGCTCAGCTTGTTTCGCCCAGCGGACTGTCGTTGTTTAATAACAATCAAGACTTCAATGAAGGTCCGGTTACGCTCACCGAGAGTGGCATATACCGACTGCTCATTAGCGACGACAACGACCTCACAGGTTCCTTTGGTTTTCGATTTCTTTCCACTACCAATGTTCTAGTTGCACCGTTGGATACCACTGTTTCGGGAACCATAACCGAAGGCTTGCATTCGGAGTTTTTTCAATTCAATGGTTCCGTAGGCCAGAAGCTTTTCTTTGATTCGCTCGCGAGTGCAAACCTGGGTTGGACTGTATATGGTCCAGGAAACGAAGTGGTTGCTAGCAACGGGGCGTTTGTTGACTTGGAAGTCACTCTTGCCTCGAATGGGACGTTTCTGTTGGAGATTCGCAACAACGCAGCGAATGACTCCGTGCCCTATGGATTTAGAATTGTAAATCCAACAACGACGAATACACCGCTTGTATTCAATTCCATAATCAGCGGCGAGATTAGCGAACCTGGTGAAGAGGATGTTTATTCATTCACCGGAGGCTTGGGCCAGAGACTACTTTACGACAGCCAACAGAGTGATTTCGCGGCGATTGGATTTCGCATTGTCAGTCCTAGCGGCTCAACGATTGTCAACAAGAACACCGACGATGAAAACTTCCCTCCAATCGCATTGACGGAGACAGGAATCTATCAACTGGTCGTTGATGCGGTTGGCGACTTGACGGGATCGTATCAATTCCGATTGATGAACGCTTCGGCAGCAACTTTAGTAACATTGGGCTCGCCAGTAAGCGGAACTCTGGATCCGGGATTGGCTTCGGATGTTTACCGTATTAAAGGCGTAGCAGGTGAAAAACTTCGATTCGACTTCACCGAGACTTCCGGATTTGGATGGGCGTTAGATGTCCCTGGGAATTTTTGCATAGCATGCGGGATGAGCCCTGGCACGAATCAGGTCGTCGTATTGCCCAGCACGGGTACCTATGTTCTTTCGATTCGTGGTATGAACGCGTCAACTCCGCATAACTATGGCTTCACGGTTACCGACATTAGCGATACTCCCGTAACGTCGAGCGGGTTGCCTATTGCAAAGTCAGCTACTCTACCTGCATCGAAGGAGATGACCTTTATTTTTACCGCGAACGCGGGCACACGCCTGTTGTTCGATTCGCTTGATTCCGATGGCGATGCTGCCGTCGTTGAGCTTCGAGATGCTGCCAACAAAATTGTCTTTACACAGACGGCAAGCGCAGATTTTGGACCGTTCTATCTCATGAGCTCGGGTTCGTACGCTCTGAGGCTGCGCAATTCAAGTACCAGCAGCGACGCGGATTACGATTTCAGATTGATCAATCTAAACGCTTCTTCGACTATTCCTTTGAATACCACAGTGAACGACTCACTTAGTGTTCCCTTCGAAACGGATGCATTTTCATTTGACGCGGTTGCTGGACAGCGACTGTACTTTGACGCTCGCGCGACGACGCTCGGCTCGATTCGCCAACGTCTCGTAGGTCCTGACAGCGAAACTTTATTTGATGTTACTACGGATATCGGTACTGGCCCTATAACCATTGCGCAATCTGGTCGGTACACGATCTTGCTCGGTGGAACGGAAACCGCTGCTGGTAACTATAGCTTCCGGTTCTTCAACGTTCTTGCGGTTCCTAAACTTGCATTGGGCGCGTTGATTACGGACGCTGTGACGCAAGGCGTCGAAGCCGACATTTATCATTTTGACGGATTGGCTGGTCAAACGCTCACAGTCCAAACTACTTCTCCCGCGTTCAATGCGAGAGCCTATCTATACAATGCTGGAAATCAGCTGCTCTCAACGATCGTTGTTGGATTAAGCCAAGATATAACGCTGCAGCGAGCCGGTGAATACGTTTTAGTGGTTGATGGAAACGCGACGTTTACTCAATCCTATACGCTGAGAATTGCAATACCTGTCGTCACTACTTCGTCTATCACTCCGAGAACTCTACCAGGGGATGCCCCAGGCAAACGCTCAACAACTTACGACTCGGTCTTCAATCAGGAAACCAGCGTGACAGATGAGTTAGGACGACAAACGTTGTACGGCATCGATCCGGCCAACGGCAACAGACTGTCGGTCACGCAGGTGGTCGGTGCCTTAGGTGGCGGTGACGATCTCACCACGGCTTACACGTACACATCGCGAGGTCTAGTCGATCGAGTCACCGATCCCTTGGGAAGAATTACGGACTATGATTACGATTCGCTTGATCGATTGGTCAAGATCACATACGCAGTGGGCACTCCGACCGAGGCCAGCAAGAACTTTGAATACGATTCGGCTGGCAATAACACGGCCATCGTGGATGAGATTGGCCACCGAACAGTCTATCAATACGATTTACTCAATCGTGTGACAACGCGGACGGCACCTGATCCTGATGGGGCAGGTCCGCTAACGTCGCCGGTCACCCAGATGCTCTATGACAACAACGGAAATCAAATCCAAGTCATCGACCCACGTGGAAATATTTGGAAATCCAAATTTGATTCTCGAGACCGAGTGGTTTCATCGACAGACCCGAACGATGGCATATCGAGTCGTTCGTATGACTCAGCCGGCAATCTGATTTCGACCACGAACGAACGAGGTGCGATTGAGAGGAATGAGTATGACAGTCGTAATCGCATAACTCGATCGATCGATGCTGCAGGCGGAGTTACTCAGTTCTTCTATGATGCCGACGACAATCTGGTATCGGTCATCGATCGGCTGGGGAATCGGAGCGATACGCAATACGACGCGAGAAATCGGAAGATCATGTCGACCGACGCCAATGGGAAGTCGGTAGAGTACGAATATGATCCGACCAACAATATTGTCTCTCAAACGGATCGCAATGGCCACAAAACCAAATTTGCGTTTGACGATTTAAATCGCCGAATTAGCGAGACCAACGCGATTGGCGGCACAAAGCGATTTGAGTACGATCTGGCTGGCAATCTTATTTCGCAATCGGACGAACTTGCAAAGACGACTCGGTATACACACGATGCGAGGAACAGACTAACTGGTGAGTTAAATGCACTTGGATTCACCAAGTCGTATCAGTATGACGGAGTGGGAAATCTTGTTTCGACGACAGACGAGTTGGGGCATACTTCCACTCAAGCTTATGATGCACTTGATCGCGTCGTTCAAACCGTCGACGCTAACAACGGTATCGCGAGAAATAGCTACGATGCTGTCGACAACGTTACTAAATTTATTGACAAACTCGGGCGGGTAACTCAGTTCAGTTATGACAAACTCAATCGACTGATTCAATCAACGGACTCGCTTGGGAAAATCAGCTCTCAGGTTTACGATGAGGTTGGCAACGTTCTTCGTACCACTGACAAACTCGGTCGAGTGACGCAGTTTGAATACGATACTCTCAACCGAGTTGTGCGGGTCACGGATGCTATTGGGGGAATTCGTACGACCTCATACAACGCTGAAGGTTATGTGCTAGACACGACCGACGAGCTGGGGCGAACAACGAGATTCGGCTTCGATGTGATCTATCGACCCATTCAGAGAACGGATGCGAAAGGCGGTGTCACGAAAACCCGTTACGACGCAGTGGGAAACCTCATTGAATCAACTGACGAGCTTGGACACAAAACTCGTTTTGAGTACGACGACCTCAATCGACTCAGCAAGCGGATTGATGCAATCGATGGCGTAATTGTCTATTCCTACGACGATGCGGGAAATCTCATTTCCGTGACGGACGCGCTGGGCCGCAAAAGCCAAATAGCCTACGATGTGCTAAACAGGCCGATTCGCGAAACCGATCCACTCGGACATTCGACCAGTCGTTCATTTGACGCGGCTGGCAATCTTGCTTCTTCCGAAGATGAACTAAATCGTGTCACTCGCTTTGACTATGACGTATTGAATCGCCTAGTCGCTGTCACGGATCCATTGTCGGGTAAAACGACGTCGTCCTTAGATGCAGTCGGCAATCGAATCTCCAGTACTGACGAATTGCTGCGAACCACCACCTATACCTACGATTCGCTCGATCGAGTCATCACGGAGAAGGATCCGTTGGGCCAGTCAACACATTATGAATACGACGCGGTTGGGAATCTGCGAAAGGTGACCGATCCTCTAAACCACGTCACATCCACGGTCTACGATGCGCTCAATCGGCGCACTTCGAACGTGGATGGAAATGGAGCTGTCACTTCGTTTGTCTACGATGCCGTGGACAACTTAACGAAGGTCACCGACCCGGAGACCAATACGACGCAATACTCTTACGATGTTTTGAACCGATTGACGTCAGAGACCAATGAATCGAATTCCACGCGATCGTACGAGTACGATGCGGCCCACAATCGCGTTGCGATGGTTGACCGAAATGGCCGTCGTCGTGCGTTCCAATACGATGCACTTAACCGCATGACGCAGGAACAGTGGCTCGATGGTTCTAGTCAGATCGTAAAGACTCTCTCCTTCACACATGATGCGGCGAGCCAACTCACCAGTGCAACAGACGATGTGTCGGCTGCTTCCATTGCCTACGATCTCGACGGTCGCATTACGAGTGTCTCTAACGCTGGAACTTCAGGTGTACCTTCGGTAATGTTGACCAACTCCTATAACGAAGTCAACATGGTTACCAATCGTGTTGAGTTAATCGGTGGCACGGCAGGCGCGACGACGAACTACGCATACGATGCATTGAACCGTGTGACCCGCATAACTCAGTCGGGAGCAGGAGTAGCGCCGAAACGCGTTGATTTGGGATACAACGCAACTGATCAACTGAATAGCGTGAGCCGCTTTGCCGACTTGGCCGCCGCATCCCCGGTAGCCGGTACGGCCTATACCTTCGATGCCAAAGGTCGTCTAAAGCATTTGACGCACACCCATGGCGCAAACACCTTGGCAGACTACAACTGGGTCTTTGACACCGCTGACCGTCTGACACAAGCAACCATGCCAGACGGCGTTAGCAATTATGCTTACGACACTCGCGACCAATTGCTTTCAGCTGATCACGCTAGCCAGCCGGACGAACTCTATACTTACGATTCCAATGGAAATCGAACCAACGACGGCGCACAGACAGGCGACGACAACAGACTGACAACGGATGGAACTTACAACTATCAATACGATGCGGAAGGAAACCGCGTTCGCCGTGTCGATATAGCCACTGGAAATTCGACAGAGTACGTCTGGGACTATAGAAACCGCTTAATGAGCGTTACGCAAAAGGATGCGGCGCAGAATATCACACAAGGCGCCCTGTATGCTTACGATGTTTTTGATCGTCGAATTTCCAAAATCGTGGACGTTGATGGTTCGGGTACACAAGTACCTATCATCGAACGCTCTGTTTATGACGGTGAACATATCGTTTTACAATTCGATGGCGGTGGCAGCCTGACACACAGATACCTGCACGGCCTGACGACCGACCAGATCTTTGCGGACGAAGACGCGCAAGGTGAAGTTCTTTGGCCATTGACTGATCAACTAGGAAGCGTGCGCGACGTAGCCGATTCAAGTGGCGTGGTCGTCAACCATATTCGATACGACAGTTTTGGAAATGTTATCAGCGAGTCGAACGCTGCGGTGGATCACGTGTTTGGCTTTACTGGTCGCGAACGCGACGATGAGAGCGGACTGGTTTACTTCCGTGCCCGGTATTATGACCCGGTGGTCGGACGCTTCATTTCCGAGGACCCAATCGGCTTCGCTGGCGGCGATGCCAATGTGTATCGTTATGTGGGTAACGAGGTAACCTCGGCAACCGATCCATCGGGACTCAAAGCGCTTCAAGGGTATTGTGAAGCTCATAAAGGAAAGCAACCACCTCGAGAAGGGACGCCTGAAGTGCCAAAGTATGATCCGGGACCAGATCGGCTGAAGAAACAGGGCTATGAAAGCAAGAATGGACCGCCAAGCGTTCAGCCTCCTTATGATGGTCCAGCCAAACCTGTCAACAAAGATCCAGGGGGTGATGGCAAGACCATTCCTCCAAAGATCGTCATACCTCCTGTCGTAATAGGCACTCCGCCACCGGTCAAAGTCGAACCCAAGAAGGGACCAACCGAATGTGAGAGATTGTGTATTGTCAGAGACAAGATCAAAGTTTTGCTCGACGAAGAAACGAAGAACCCATTATCGTGGTCGCTTGATTGGACCTACAGTAATACTTTTCCAGGTGACAAGGCGCTCGGAGATGAATTTAGAAACAAAGCAATTCCTACCTCCTACGGCCCCATGGACGTTGACTGGTTCATGACATTACGACAGCTTCCTGTGACTGGGCAGGTTAGAGCGGATTACCTCTTGGGGAAATTACTACACAACTTTTCAGGCGAGGGAAAAACTGGATCTCATGTGCCATATAACGACCCCACCGAAGAGAACGCCATCGAGGCGATTGAGAAGCATGCGTCCTATCACGATTTGTTCGATGACAAGATCATGCAATATCTGGAATGGCGGATTAAGAACTGCCATAAGGAAGGCACATCGACTGGGGAACTGTTTGGCGGCAAATAAAATGTTGAGAAATTTCCATCAAAACAAGGAAGTCAGCATAACAAACCCTAGCGTTCCTTACCTATTCGCTGTTCTGTTCCTTGTAACGATGATGGTCGCTTAACTTCATAGTACAAAACAACGTATCCAAAACTGTTACGGGCCGAATTGTGGTCGCATTTTTGGCCGAATTGAGACTGTAGAGATTTAGGGCTCATTTTCGGGGTGTTGGCCGAATTGTTGTGAACTCTGGAGAGACGGTTGAAGTGTGAATTGGGAAGTTCGAAGTTCGAAAGCTGGGACTGGCTGAATTATCGTCGGACTTTTCGGACTTGAGTTGTAGCTGACCGAATTGTGATCGTATCTCTGTCGACTTGGGAATCGCTCTGATCCGATTCCGTTAGCCGAGTACAGTCTTGGATTGTACTTCGTGGCTCACGCATGTACGTAAAAAAAGTGCGATCACTTCAGTCAAGCGATCGCACTTGTCTCATTGTCAGAATCGAGAACGATTACTTGGTGTCACAGCACCCGAAGTCTGACGAGTTAAATAACCCGAACCTTTACGATTTGCACTTGTTAATTTAGGCGAATTGGGAAATTGAGATTTCCCTTGCCTGAATCAGTTGCTCTTATCTTTGCTTTTGCAAGCACTGAAGGGAGTTGCTGTGAAGACACTCAAGGATGAGATCGCAACTATGGATATTCTTCGTCGTCAGGGAGAGACCAATCAAGCCTGTTCGGCCACTCCCAGCGACGATGCCAGAGCCGTTCGACTTGATCAAGCAAGCGCCGGTTCACAAAGACTGCACCATCCGCTTTGAAGGGCGAACATTTGCAGTTCCCTATCGTTATGCCTACAAGACCGTCGAAGTACGTGGCTGCTCCGTGGCTTCGAACCTATTGGTGTTGGATGAATTCGGTTATCAAACGATGAGTCGAGAAGAGGCTAACTAGTTCTTTCGCGTCGTCAGCTATCGATACCAAAAAGGTTCGATCGCGATCACGACGAACTAGAGCATTCGAGCCTGGCCCGAGGTATTAGCAGGTGACAAAGTGTTGGCTGGAGCAATCCTAGCTCGTCTGTTACATTCGGCAACGGTGTTGAACATTCAGGGCCGCAATTACAGATTAAAAGACTTAGAAACAAGCGTCGCTCAGCAAGCATCCTCAGCCACCCGAGACGCCTCGTCGGCCACCCCCGACGAGTCGCCCGCGAGTTGCTAGCTATTTCGATTCGCTAACGCTCATCGAAACAGCTAGCAACTCGAAAGTTAAGAGTGAAATGGAACCCAAATCGTAAAGGTTCGGTTCCACTAACTTCGTAAAAGTTCGGGTTCACAGACACTCGTTGCGCAACAGCATCAAGCCGACGGGCCGAGCGACGAATTTTGAGATGAACCATTGTGAAAATACAATCCCTTGAACTAGCGATATTTAACGGTAGTTTGTTGCCTTTAAGACTGACGGCGAATTGCTGTCCTGCTGATTCCTGTGCACGACAGGAAGCGGTTTTTTAAGTTGATTCTATGCTGTTATGCAGTCAGGAAGCGGAGGCCTGCCAACTCGCACCGGTTTGGCACGCCGGTGCGTCGGTGTTGACTCGGCTCCCAACCAAACATGCACCTCCAAGCAGCTCGCCTCCCCATTCGACCAGCCAGATGGATTAAATTAAGAATGGGTTTGCCGGCAACGCGTTGGAGAATTACTAGTTCTTCGACTGAAATGACTTGGATATGCGAGCTGGAAGCACTGACGATGCACCGTCGTAGCCTGGTTGATGAACGAGTCGCTCTG
>JANLRK010000727.1:0-1513 GCA_031361585.1 Pirellula sp.
CAATCCCTGTTAGCGCCGACGAATTGGCAACGGAAAGAGCGAATGGCAGATCACTGCCTAAAATGGACCTCGATTTGTTCAATTTGCCTTTTCAATTCTTTCAAGGTGATAAACCCAAGGGGGATAAAGGCAACGAAAAGAAACCTGCCGAGACTCGAAAGAGTTTTTGATGTCCGGCGATAAACTAGTCATCGGGTTGGACGAAGCCGGTTATGGCCCGAACATGGGGCCACTAACGATATGCGCGACGGCATGGCGTGTCAGAGCAACGTTGGACGCGCGCGAAATGTCCAGCATGCTTGAACCTGAGTTCTTGGCCAAGCCGATAAGACCAGATGCCAAGCACATTCCTATCGGCGACTCAAAAAAGATCTACCGGGATGCGTTGGCCGTCGAAGGGCTAATTCTTGGCGCACGATTTCTCGCTTTTGAACTCGACGGAAAAATCGCTTCGGAATGGGATGCGCGCATCGCGAGTTTCGCATGGTTGGACTGGAATCGCATCGCTGCAATTCCATGGTATGCCAAGCGACACTCGAATCACTCGCTGGTGCTGGATCAGACCATTGAAGATCAACCTGCGCATTTTCTAGCCGCCAACGAAAAGTTGAAGGCCAATGCAATCCGCTTGGCTGGAGTGCGAATGCGAGTCATCGATGAGGTCGAATTCAATCGGCAAGTGGATCTGACAGGGAATAAGTCGACCTTGTTAAGCGAGGCCTCCTTGGCACTAGTCAAACGGGTGATCTACGAGTTCGCAAGCGCTGGTGAAGATGTCGAAGTCTACTGCGACAAGCATGGTGGTCGGAATCGGTATCAAGCGATCTTGAGTTTTATATTCGATGAGCAATGGTTTAATATCGAGATCGAGAGCCGCGCGTGTAGCCGATACACGGCGACTTGGGCTGGCCATGCAATGCAGATTCAATTCAAGGTAGATGGCGACTCGATATTTCCATCCGCGGCTGCATCCATTATTGCGAAATGGACAAGAGAAGAGCTGATGGATCGTTTGAACGCATTCTGGCTTGCAAAGGCTTCCGAACCAGTCGCTGCCACCGCCGGCTACTATGTGGATGCCTTGCGATTCGCTGAGCAAATCGAGGGAGCTGCTGCCAAATTGGGTTTGGGCCGAGACCTTTGGTGGCGTAAAAAGTAACAAGCCTCGAATTGGTGGTGACTACAACTGCAGGCACCCATCCAATTCGAGGCTTGTCGCGTATCAGACCTGAGCCTTGTACTCAGTATTGGGAACGATAATTCCATCGCTTTGGCAAACGCATTTGACGTGCATTGGCTTGAGCAACTGATCCGTTAAGGACGATCTTCCTTCAAGCCGTTGAGTTCGGCCGGTTGAATGTGATTCGCTTTTCGATTTTCACGTTTGATCGCCTCATAGACTTCTTGTCGATGAACAGGAATATCGTTTGGGGCTTCGATACCAAGCCGCACTTTATCCCCACGAATGTCCACGATCGTGATAACAATGTCATCACCGATCATGATGCTTTCG
>JANLRK010000757.1:0-2029 GCA_031361585.1 Pirellula sp.
CAGACCGGTTTTCGCACCGACACGTCGCACAAAAGCGATTGATTTGCCATCCGGTGATGGCACCGGACGACAAGCCCCCCCAGGACCGGTGATGTAGTTCTCCGTTTCCCCGGTGGTCAGGTCCAAGCGTTTGACGACGTAGATTTGTTTGTTGGAGTCTTTGTCGTACTCAAATGCATCACCCGGAGTTGCGTCTTGCGAATAATACAAGTAACGGCCATCCGGCGAATAGATGGGCTCGTTAACATCCTTCTGATCGTTGGGGCGTTTGGTCAACTGTACGCCCGACATAGCGCCCGCGTCGATGGCCGAACGGTGGTACATCCACATCTCGCCTGCCCCCAGCGATCGCCGACTTGTGAAATGCTTGCGGGCCACCAAGTAGTTGCTATCGGGCGACCAAGCGGCCCCATTTAAAAGATGAAAGGTTTCGTTGGTTACTTGCTTGGCATGGCTTCCATCGCGTCGCATAATCCATAGGTTATCTCCGCCACGTTCGCTCTTCCCAGTTCGGTCGCTAGTGAATGCGATCCATTGCCCATCGGGACTAAAGCGCGGTTGCATATCCCACACGATGCCATTGGTTAACTTCTTGGGGCTGTTTCCGTCGGTATCGTCGCCTCCCGTGATGGGCATCGTGTAGATGTCGCCCAGCAAATCAAAAACGATCTCTGCCCCATCTGGCGAAACATCCAGGTTGATCCAAGTACCTTCCCTGACATCAATCTTCTGTTGATAAGCTTCCCCTGGAGGCGTCTCAACATTCCACTTCTTCGCGTCCGCGTCTTTTGTTTCTGGTAGGTCTGCGAAAAGATGGTTTGCCAAGCCACCGAAAATCAAGCTGAATGTCGTGATCCAAAATCGCATGGAGAACTCTTAATTTGATGACAACCAACGGGTAGGGAGAATTCCAGTAGCAACCCAGCTATTGTAATCAGATCGCCACCTAAATTCACAAACCTGGATTGCTTCGCACTGGCTCGTCACTGGCATGCCACACTTCAAGTCTCAATGGCCTTTGGGCATACCGGCGAGTAGGCCTTTGCTGTACCCGATGGATTCAGCCAGCCCGGGAATGGGGTCCTTGCCGTCTTTTTCGTATTCAAATCCAACTAGGTCTTGAAACTTGATCTTCAAAAGGGCTGCCAGAATTGCTTTCGAATCAAGAATTCCTCGCCCTGCTTCAATGGGTGTGTTCTTGTCACCCATGGCTGAAATGTCCTTCATGTGGACGTCGTACAATCGCTCTTGGCATTGGATGAGCGAATCCGCTGGGTCAACACCCGCTCGAGCTGTGTGCCCAACGTCGATGCACAGTCCAATGCGTTTGTCAAGTTTTTCCACCGCCCGCATCACATCGAATGGGGATGGAAAAAAACCTTTGTCTTCCGGTCCATGGTTGTGAATCGCAAGTTTGATGTCGAATTCCTTGACCAGCTTGTCGAGGATCGGCAGCGCATCATGGCTTGGCGCACAAACGATCGTCGAGACCCCAATGTCACGTGCGTATTCGAACGCTTTTCGAATGTCTGCTTCCCCTGTCCGCATGGAAACATTTCCAACGCTCAGCGGTGTGATGCCCGCGTCACGAAACAACTGCGCTCGGCGTTTACGCTCCTCAGTCGAATGCGATAGATCGATATGGTTCTTAACATTCTTGATCGATACGTATTTCAGTCCAACGCGGTTGACTGCTTTAATTGCGTCCTCAATGGGTAATTCGCGCAGAGTGTACGTGGCAACTCCAACTTTCAATCCTCTCCACGGATCTGTTTCTTCAGCCTGTGCGGTTGTCGGCGAAGCAATTGAAATGGATCGAATGGTTGGCATCAAGGTGGCAAACGCACCCAGTTTGATCAACTGGCGTCGTGGTATTGGGTTCATAGTTCTGGCTCCTAAGCGCTAGTCAGTTAGTCTGGAAACTAGTGCTTGGTCCAGAGTACGATTTCAGGTGGCACGCCCTGAGGCTTTGCGAAGGGCGTGCTCGAGTCGCGGGAAATTGCACACCCATCGAAGACTCTGGGTGTGC
>JANLRK010000760.1:0-3080 GCA_031361585.1 Pirellula sp.
GGAAACGCACCGAGTTGACATCGAGGTATCGGTCCCGACCGATGGGAAATCGGAGATCGAATTCATGATGCCGGTTTGGACACCGGGCAGCTATCTCGTCCGAGAATACTCACGACAAGTCGAACAGGTTACCGCAACGAACGGGAAGACCAGCGCAACCTTGAACGTCAAGAAAACAGACAAGAATCATTGGTTGGTCGACTGCATGGGCGTCGATGAAGTTGCATTGCGCTATACCTTGTACTGTCACGAGATGAGTGTGCGCACGAATTGGGTAGAAAAAGATTTTGCGTTCTTAACCGGTGCAGCCACTTTTTTAACTTGCTCCGACATGTTGGCTAGCCCACATGTTGTCCACATTGATGCGTTGCCAAACTGGCCCAAAGTGGCTACCAGTCTTGCCGCAGTCGATGCGCGCAATCCGTGGACACGCCGCGCCGCTAATTTCGATGAGTTGGTCGACAGCCCTATCTTATTAGGGGCGATTGATATACAGACCTTTGAAGCTGGAGGTGCCAAACACCACCTGGCCACGTTAGGTGGCGAGTCCTTCTGGGATACGGTCTCGGCGGCGAAAGATGTTAAGAAGATCGTGGAGATAGAGCAGTCGTTTTGGCAGGAGACCCCCTACAAAGAATATTGGTTTTTAAACTTGGCGACGGAGACGGCTGGCGGGCTTGAGCATGACAATAGTTGTGTCCTCATGACTGGTCGTTGGTCTCAACGTCAGCGCACCAAGTACGCGGACTGGCTCGGTCTAGTTTCACACGAGTTCTTTCACGCGTGGAATGTGCGACGTCTTCGGCCCAAAGTACTTAAGCTGTACGACTATAACAACGAGCAATACTTCCATGAACTTTGGGTAGCCGAGGGGATCACCAGTTACTACGACGAGCTGTTTGTTGCCCGAAGCGGACTTTGCAAACCCAAAGACTACTTAGAGAAGCTAGGTAAAAATATCGCAGCGGTCCAAAACGCTCCAGGACGTCTATCGCAATCGCTCAACGACAGCAGCTTCGACGCGTGGATCAAATACTATCGCCCAGACGAGAACGCCAACAACAGCCGAATCAGCTATTACTTGAAGGGGGCATTGATTGGACTGTTGCTCGACGTCGAGATTCGTTCGAAGACTGACGGAGTTAAGTCGCTCGATGACGTGATGCGTCAGCTGTGGCAATCGCATCGCGAATCCGGTTACACCAATGAGGACTTTAGCAAAATCGTAGGCCAAGTTATTGGCCTACCTTATGACGATTGGCTGCGAGAGCACTTGGAGACAACTCAAGAGATGGATTTCGCCAAGTTGCTGGATTTTTTTGGCTTGGAGTGGAAAAAGAAAGAGGCGGACAAGGATGCGCCAGCTGAGAAGTCACTTTATGGCAATGTTTATGTCGGAATGGATTTGCTTGCGACACAGGGTAGGGCCATGGTGGACAAGGTCACACGTGACTCACCGGCTAGCTTTGCGGGCTTCAACGCAGGGGATGAACTGATCAGCTTCGATGGCTTTCGTGTCGCAGCAGAAACGTGGACCGAGCGACTAAATTCCTACAAGCCAAATGATGTTTGCAAATGTTTGGTCGCGAGGCGAGGCAAGATCGTGGAGCTCTTCTTAAAGCTGGCGAGCGAACCAGAGACCTCATGGAAGATCGCTCGAGTCGCTAAGCCAACCGACGACCAAGAAAAACGATGGCGCAGTTGGCTAAACTTGCCCGAGCCTGAAAAGGCTTCGGAGTCAGTAGCCAAGTAGTATGTGCACCATTCAATGACGTCGCGATCTTTGCTAATCGTGAAGAACGTCCTACCGCTTTGCGCAAAAACGAGAGGACGATGACCATACGCGGCACCAAACGATCGAACACCCACCTCAATTCCAGAAGACGACGGAACGAGCGATCACTAGACCGGCACTGCGGTTCCTTCTCTTGCGCTGCTTTCATCGACGGGCGAATGGATCGATCTTGCGGAACAGACCGACCAGCGCACGGTAATTTATTGCTATCCTCGAACCGGCCTGCCAGATCAGCCTCTGCCGACGGGGTGGGCCCTGCGCCTGCCGACCTTTGATGTCGAGGGAATGACATTAATCAAGCGTCCGTTCCTATGTAACCGAATAGGTGTTTTCTTTGGAGACGATGGCCAGGCGAATGAATGCGGGATAGTCACTGCTTCTAAGATCTTCGTTGACATCAAAATTCTAAGTCACTCACCGCTCCGGCGTGTCAAGACTATCCACCCAATCAAGAACGCTGGAAATACAGCGATTTTCACAGGGATTCCTAGAATCTAGTCCAGACTAGTTCGGCATAATCCAGTCTTGCCAAGTGTACGTACACTAGCTGTTATCGCCCGAAACGACGCCAAGTAAATTTACTCGCAAGGCTGGGTGGATGGCAATCAGTGCAATGCACGCCTATGCGACTTCAAGACGTGGATTTCAATTCTGAGTTCGACGGGACTTGGGCATTTGCATCGCGTTGTTGCTGCATATGCCCCCGCATGAGCTTGATAGTGCTTTGGACCGACTGTTTCGGGCATTGAAACCTGGGGGCGTGTTTTTCAAAGAGGGCGAAGCAACAGAATGTGAGGTGGCAACAGGAAGCGATGGGGACGTCATTTCCTCGTCCTGTCTATCGGTTGGTCTTGCATTGGCCATCGTTCTAGGAACCATCGTTTCACATGGATTTCTTAGCATCACTTGAACTCACGTGCACGTCGCCGAATGCTCCCCAAATCATTGTGCTAATCGAATAATTTCTGGTTGCCGAATCGGTCCACGGTGGGTCGCTACAATGGTCGATATTCTCCGGCATTCTAACTCCCGTAAGACAATTCCGATTCCGATTCATCCAAATGATCGACGATCTTTCACCAACAGAATCTTCGGATCCGAACCGGCCTGATGCAAGCATCGAACCAACCGATTCGATTCCAACACAAATTGGCCGATTTCGAATCGAACGGATTCTTGGCAAGGTGGGTTTGGGATCGTCTACCTCGGCCATGACGAACAGCTACAACGCAGAGTCGCCATTAAGGTTCCTAAACCCCAATTCGTCCAGCGAGCCGAAGATCGC
>JANLRK010000773.1:0-10223 GCA_031361585.1 Pirellula sp.
TGCATAGCGATAAATGCATTTGTTCTGGGGCCCCTGCGACTCGTTCCAAGGCAAAGCCTGGGGACCTGTAAACCAGTGCGTCTTCATGCCTAAAAACTAGGATTGGGCTCAAAGTGTAGCTCGGCACTCCGTGCCGAGAAATACGGCACGGAGTGCCGTTCTACACTGGATACACAGCCCCAAGAATTAGACTTGAAGATGCACTAGTGCTTTGTCCAGATTCATTCTCAGTTCAATCCAAGTGCCTTTTCCATTTGCTTTCGGACAAGGGTCAAGCGATCAAGTCCGCCGCCTCCTACTTCTGCGGTTGTCCAGCCAGCGAAGCCGATTTCCTTGAGACCTCGTTGCACCTCGCCCCATGGCAAATCGTCCTCCTCCGAAGTGATGTCGACAAATTTGTTCTTGGCTCGGCTAAAGCCCTTGATATCCAGTTTGACAGCGCGGCGGCCAAAGGCATTTAGCCACACACGCGGTTGACCGTACTTCCAATGATTACCGATGTCATAGTACATGCCTACCCATTGGCTGTTGAAACTGTCGACAAAGTTAATAAAACGTTCCGGTGTTTGCTCGGGAGGCGCATTGTGATCGTAGTGCATTTGATTCCAAACGTTTTCGAAAAGAATCGTCTGTCCAAGCGAGGCAGCGAGCGGAATGAGTTTCTTGATTTCCGCGCGAGCTCGACTTTCAATTTCATCGGCAGTTCCATCTTCACCCTTGCCAACCACGATCAAAACCGCGCTACCACCGATTGCATGCGAGACCCGCAAGCAGTGTTCGATGTTCGCCACACCTTTTGCACGCACCGCTTCATCTGGATTGGTTAGCGTGCTCTTCCAATGGTCATGGTTGATGGCGTTATGGGCAAAGACACCAGCCTCTTGGACTGCTGACTTAGCTTGATCCACCGTGAACGAACCCGCTTCATCGAAGTCGACTCCATCGAATCCCGCCGCACTAGCTATCTTCAATCGTTCGACCAAGGTCAATTTTTTGCCAGCTTCTTCTTTGGCGATCATTCCGAGCTTGCACGAAAGCAAGATTCTTTTACCGGCGGGCGGCACCACGAGTGGCGATGGCGTATCTGTCGCATGCGCGGCGACGGAAGAACTGATGGATGAAACCGCAGCAGCAGCTAGAGCGCCTGATGCCATAAATACTCGACGATTCGTAGTTGAAGACTGGTGGTGCATGTGTCTCTCCCGCAGGGTAGGCTTTTGAATTGATCGCAAGTATAAGAATGCCTATCCATTGTAGCATTGAATCCCACCTGCTTGGAGTTTGCACAGCTTTAGAACACCCCAATGGGCTTCGTCTCGTTGGAGCCAACGCTTATTGGCTAAAGGCGTGTGCCACGCGAACGCCCGCGTCCAATGGGCAAGGAGGCTTTCCCACTTTCGAATGCTTGCGAAAAATCTGGGGCCGTTCTCCTTGCTTAGCTTGGAAGCAGAACAATCCAACAGGATAAGCCGATAAGCCTGCGGTATTTCTGAATCCCACCGGCGACCGGTGGATCGTTCGGGCGCGTTGGCTAACCACGAAGTTAGCGCAAGAGCTATCAACAAAATCCTTGATGCGAAAGTCGGAAAGCCTCACAGGGGGCCATGCCGTTGTCATTTTTCAGTCTGCCGGTAGCCTTAGGATCCTATCCAAAGCTTATTCAGCTCACGGATTCAGTTTTGATTGGCTATGATAGGCAACTCGCCTCATCGCGATCAGGAGTGGTGGAAGTACTTGCCGGATGTTGCAGTGGAATCAAGTTTACACATCGCCATCACTTGGAAATGTTCCCGAAAGAAACTCGGTATGAGTCATCCGCCAAAACGCAAAAAACGCAAAGTGCATTCAAAAGAGGACGTGACGGAACTGATTCGGTCAGGCCAGTCTCTCGTCGCGAGTGGAAAGCTTGATGAGGCATTGGCTGTTTGTGATCGGGCACAGGCACAGTATCCCGATCATTTCGCTCCCGCGCTTCTCAAGGCCCGCATCCAATATCGTATCGGAAAAGCGGAAGAAGCGATCCGTGACTTGAAATTGTTGGGCTTGCGATTTCCTGACCAGTTTGGTGTCTGGAACGATTTAGGACTAATGCTGACTGGACTCGAAAAATATGCCGAAGCCGAAGCGGCTTACCGAAAAGCATTGTCTGTCGATCCGCTGTCTCACGCGGCAGCAAAAAACTTGATGGAACTGCTGATTCTAGGGCAGCGAATGCAGGATGCCGAAGAGGTAGCTAAAACAATTATTCATGACGATGTTTTAGTTCGCGATTTAGGTTCGATGCTGGCTCAAGGCTTCCAATCGCAAAGGCGCTTTCAAGAGGCAGCTCAATGGTTGGAACGACTCCTCAAAGATTCGCCGGCGGAAATTTCTTTGTATCAAAAGCTAGCTAGTGTATGGCGAGAAGCCAACGATTCTCATCAGCTCGAAGCGGTCTTAAAGCGTTGGCTCGGAGCGCACCCTGAAAATGCAGTTGCAATGCATCTACTTGGCTCCGTTGCAACCGATTTTCAAGCCACCACGCCGGCGCGTGCAAGCGATGAATATGTACGGCATGTATTCGATCGATTTGCAGAACACTTCGATCAATCTTTGGCGGAACTTGACTACCAAGCCCCGAGGATAACGCATGACCTGATGTTGGAATTGCTTGGAGATCCTCAGTCGCTTAGCAAAACCTTCAGGATTCTAGATGCTGGATGCGGAACCGGACTATGCGGCCCCTTCCTTAAAACGTTTTCCCACTTTTTATGTGGTCTAGATCTCTCCTCCAAAATGCTCGACAAAGCAAAAGAATGCCGTGCATACGATCAGCTCATTGAAGCCGAATTGACCGAGTACTTAAGCCGAAACGCTGACGGTCGGAATTCGGAATGGGACCTGATTGTCGCTTGTGACGCGTTAAACTACTTTGGCGAACTAGAACAGCTGCTTCAACTTGCGTTCGCCAAAATTGCGGACGGCGGTTGGCTAATGTTCACTGTCGAAACGCACCCAGTGGAATCCGACAAAACCTATATTCTTCACCCCACAGGCCGATTCAGTCATGCGCATCAACATATAAAATCAATCTTGCATGCGATCGGTTTTGGCTCTGTGCAGGTTCGCGACTGCATACTTCGTCGTCAGGCAGGGGGGGAAGTTCGTGGAGCCATTGTTGCTGCTAATCGGGCTTTAGCATCTCATTGATGCGACGGTAGTAATCCGAGACACGCTGACGATATTGGATTGGAATGTTTTGTTGTGACTGTCCGGCCGCGTCACTCGATTGCGATTCCGAAGTGCCGCTCTTGCCGTTGCCTTGTTTGGCAATTTCGGATTGCGTGGCTGAACCTTGGCTTACCTTATCCGAACGACCTTGACTCGAAGGCGATGGTGTCGGCATCGACCCGTACATTCCGATATTTTGTTGGTTCGGCGAACGCGATGAGAAACCATTGTTGGCACCACCTGGTTCGCCTGGCTGGGATCCACCTTGGCCTTGTCCTGGCTTTTTGCCTTTCTGATTCATTCGCTGTTTCAATTGCTCCAACGTACGGCCCAATTTTGGACCTCCTGACTTGCCAGGTTTCTGAAATGCTCCTTGAAGACTTTTCTCGGCGCTATCGCCCATCGAATTGCTTTCGGGCAACAAGGCATCCAACGAATCTGCTGCGGCTTTCGCATTTTCAGCCGCCTGTTTGAATTTGGATTTGAGCAATGACTTTTGCGCATCGTTCATCAACTCGGGCGCACCACTTTGTTTCATTCCCTGAGCTAGTTGCTGCGAGGACTGCTTTAACTCGGAAAACTCTTCGGTTTCAGGCAACTGCGATGCATTCTCTTCCATGCTTTCAGCCAGCTCATTCAGCTCTTGTCTAAGCTGCTCTTGTGCCGCTTCCATTTCCATCATGCGACGTTCGTTCGATGGATCGTTTGGGTCGGCGTCTGCTAAAGACTGCATGCGTTCTGCCAGCTCTTTTTGATTTTTTACAAGTTCGTCGAAACGTTCTTTGTCTTGCATGAGCGGCAAGGTCTTGCTCAGTTCATTCAATGGATCAATGGCCTCCTCCTGCAATTGATCGCGATCGGACTTCGTCTTATCTCGAAGAGCCTTCAACGATTCTTGTTCGGATTCGTTCAACGGCCTTTTTCCTTCTTGGTCTTCCGCCATTTGTTTCATTTGCTGCGCGGTCTCTTTGGTCTGCTCAGCCAATTCCTTCAACATCTCTGCGAGTTCTCGGTCGATGTCGATGTCCATCGGATTCTGTGCGAGTTTGTCTATTTGCCCTGCCGCAGTTTGGGCAGCATTTTCTGCAGCCAGAAGTTTCTGTTGAAGTGCTTGTTGAAGGGATTCGTTGTTAGGATCGGCCGCAGCTTGTTCGGCAGCGGCTTGAGCCTCAGCGATGGCTGTCGAAACGTTTTCCAATTGACGTTGAGCCGCTTCGTATTTTGCAGCCAAAGCCTCGGCCCCGCGTTGTTCTAACATGCGTTCTTGGAACTCATCGACAGAGATGATTCGGATCGTGGTCTTCGGCGATTCTGCCCCCTTTGGTCCATTCGGATCGTTGTCCTCCGTCCTTGCAAACAAATCGATCTCGTCACCAGGTACCAAGCCATACCGATTGAGTGGAAGTTGCAGGATAGCATTAGCTCGAGCTGATTCATCGACGGCCAGATCGATAGAGCGAGCCGCGGAACCGTTCAGGCTTCGGTAGAGTCGGAGCTGGGTGATTCCAAAATCATCCTCGGCCGAGATCGATATAGGCAACTCAATGTCGGGAGTAGCAAGTGAATGCTGCTTCGGTTCCAAGATTCGAACAATGGGCCGTTGATCGACTAGGATTGCCAGCTTGCCATGAACGGAGTCCGTCGACTGTAGGCCATCGATATCGACCACGTTTATTTCAAACTTACCCTCTCGATCTAAAATAAAACTGCCAGAGACCATGTCGGCTTGATTGGGGGCTGCTGCGTTGATACCCAATTCAACGGTTCTTTCGGTCCTGTCGTCGTACAGGATTTGCATTCGGCCCAACCTGAGTGGTCGATTGCTAGTCAAATACATCTCTACTTTCGTTCCGATGAGCCCGGAGAAGCCGGCGTCGGGCAACTTGCCTTCGTAAATCGCTTGGCGGGTATAGGCTAAAGGGGTAATCCTAACGATGGCTTCAAGGATTCGTGGTGTCAATTGGACATTGAGTTCGCCTGTTTCAGATCGCGCTCTGCCCGATCGGGCAAAGAACTGCACCGGCTCTTTAACCTCCGTCAACAATGCTTGCCACTTCGCCTCTCCACGCGGTAGCATCGGTAGCACGCGTTCCTTTTTGTCCTTCGAAACGGTCACGAGTTCCAACCGCTCTGAAGCCTTGCGGGAAACGGTTGCCATAATCTTCACGTCATCACCGTATCGAAGGTTATGCTTGGTTTTGTCTAATGCGATAACCATTCCAGCAAAGGGTGGCGTTTCGCTGGCAAGAAATGCAAATCGCTTGAACTGGTTCCACGCCAGAGAAGGAGAAAATATCGTAAATAGGGCCAGTATTGAAAGGACTCCAACACTCGCGTAGGCTGGTCGTTTGATCGCATTAAGGGGCAGGACCGCCGAGGGGTGGATGATCGAGAGACATTGAACGGATTGACGAATGGCCTGCATCGCAAAACTCGCCGAAAGCGGTGACTCATATCTGTCTCGCGTTCGAATCAAATCCCAACCGGTGGTGATCTGACCTCCGGTCGCTTGCGACTCATCAATTTGCATTGCCAGTTGCCCGGAAGTGGTATTTCGCAGCGATTGAAAGCAACAGCCTCCGATGGCGGCTAGAACGAAGAACACACTCCCACGGCCAACGAGCCATCGTAGGTTTACAGACATTTCGGACCAATAGTCGACGGCCATTGCCAAGAACATGAATCCGATCCAGATGGCGAAACCGAACAACACAAAGCGAACGGCGGCCATTAGATTGGACCGAATGACAAATCGGTTGAGTCGATGCAAAAGCTCGGCCATCTCAACTTCATTTGGCGACGCAAAATTGGACGCTGACACAAACCGGTTCCATTACTGATGTTACTAGGCTGGGCGCTAATGTAGCTCGGCTCTCCGAGCCGAGAAGACTGCTGCTATTGTCAGTGCAAAGTCACTCTCGGCAAGAGTGACCTACGGTAGGACGCGGGCGTAATGATTTTGATGGCGAATAGGGACTATGGAGCGAGCGAAGTCATCGCTTTCTTCGCCGTGGCGACACACTGCCTAATGTCCTCGATTGGATTGTCCTCATTCTCCTCATATTCGAGTGAGAGCGCACCGTCGGCTGGAAATTTGGCTTGAACCATCGCGTCGAAGACAGCATCGCACTGCAAATGTCCCTGTCCCAGCAAAACTCCTTTTGCCTTGTCCTCCATGGTCGCAAAGTCCTTTAGATGAACTCCGTAGAGTCGCCCTGTAAGTGAGCGAATGACTTCAACGGGCTTTTCGCCAGAACGGATATAGTGGCCCAAGTCAGCACAGGCACCGATGCGTTCATCGCGTCCCTCAATCGCCTTAAGTACGTCGGCAACTTTATTGAAACGACGATCCGTTGGGCCATGATTGTGGATCGCAATCCGGATATTAAACTCTTTGACTAGGTCGTTCAAGTTGTCCATCGACTCTGGGGACGGTCCAGCCGTAATGGTGCTGAGTCCAACTTTCTTCGCAAACTCGAAAACACGCCGATTGGCTGCGAAGTCACCGCCGAAACTGTTAACTCCATGGGCCGAAATGGTCAGTCCATTCGCCTTGACCTTGCCAACTACTTCCGCGATTTTCTCATCGCTGGAATCGACTGCAAACATGCCGCTGTAGAATTCCACTTGTTCGAAACCCAATTCCTTTGCATGTTTAAGTGCATCGTCGAGTGAGAATTTTCGCAGCGAGTAGAGTTGTAGTCCGAGTTTGAGATTGCTCACTTTGGCGATTTTGTCGACAGCATTTACGAGCGGAAATCCGCAGCACGCGAGCGCGCCAACAAGAATTCCTCCATTTCGCAAAACAGTTCGCCTGTCCAATTTGGGAGTGAACTCGAGTTTGGAGTCCAAAGATTTGTTCAAAGTTTGTGAAATCATCGGGAATTGTTCTCTTGGAAGGAGTTTTCGAATACCACTGGAAGGGATCTATTATTACACTCCCTGCGACAGCTGTATGCTGTGTCAACACAATTTTCAATTTTCCTTTTGCCTTCTCAGGCAGTTCATTCCTAGATTTGTATTTAGTATGGCCAGCAAAGATCTCGACATCGACCAATTAGCCCTTTATTTGCACATTACTCCGTCCGAGGTGAGCAAAATGGCCGTCCGTGGAAAAGTCCCTGGACGAAGAGTGAATAATGAATGGCGATTTTCGGAATCGGAGATCCATCACTGGCTAGAGGATCGAATTGGCGTGGGAGATGCCCAAGAACTTGAACGCGTCGAAAGAGTCCTGGAACGAAACATTGACGTCACTTCGGACGAACGAGCGATGCTGTCGGACTTCCTTTCACCGCTTGCAGTCGCAGTTCCGTTGGATGCGAGAACACGCGGTTCCGTCATTCGCGAGATGTGTTCACTGGCATCTCAAACCGGTCTACTTTGGGATCCGAACATCATGGCTGAAGCTGTGGCTGCTCGCGAAGCACTGCACCCAACAGCGCTCGAAAATGGTGTGGCCCTGCTTCACCCAAGGAGACCTCAGTCCTCGAATCTGTCGGAGCCCTTAGTCGCACTCGGTATATCGACGCAGCCCATTCCGTTTGGCAATGTGTCCGGACACATGACGGACGTATTCTTCCTAATCTGTTCCACCGACGATTGTGTCCATCTGCGAATCTTGGCTAGATTGGCGAGACTGGTTACCGACGAGGTCTTTTTGACCATGCTTCGTTCCGTATCAACAGCAGCTGAGGCGATCGAGGTCATTCGAACTGCGGAAGTGGAACTTATCGAGACTACGGTAAGTGAATGAGCGAATCAATTTCCATTGGTTGGCTCGGCCCCACCAATGATCATTGGGGTTGGATCTTAAGCCATTTTCGCGATTCCACTATTTTGCCGACGATGAATGTTGACGATTGGATAGCCTCTCCACGAGGAGAAATCTTGTTCATTGCTATCGAGTCCCGATTTGACCCAGTGCTTGAATTGGTACGCCGAATAGAAAAAACTATTGTAACGATAGACGACAAAACAAAAGTCATGCCCTGGTGCGCTTTGTTGGGGGGCGATTGGGCTGGTCATCGACGAACCTGTCCGTTGCCAGAATCCTTTCCAAGCTTTTATTGGTATGAACTCTACGATCGACTTTTTCCGTGGCTTGTCAATAATAAGCAAACGAAACAAACAGTATCATTAGTTAGTCCGAGTAACGCCTCAAATAATCGGCGAGTCAGTCCACGAGCCCAGCGTTTGATCGAAACGAGCTTAGCTATCGAAAGAAGGCTACGAAGTTCAACGGCGAATCCCATCCAACTTGCTTTGATTGTTGCCGAAACAGCGTCCACGCGACAACTTTGGTTCGAGACTCTTTCGCAACATGCTATCCAATGCGTTGCGACCACCGGTGATCAACTCGAATTGTGGACGACTCCAGATTTGGTCATCGTCGATTTCGAATCCGAACCCTTGGCCATCCGCGAGCTCCAATTGTCCGACACGGATGGTGGCAATAGAGGAAGACTTATCCGGAAATTGGCAAGCCAGTTTCCAGCGGCGATTATCCTCGTGGCAGATGCCTTTCCAAGGTGGGAAAATTGGCGAGCTCTGATGGAATTTGGGGCAGACATCCTAGTCGCGAAGCCTTTTCAGTTCACGGGTATCTTAGACACGTTGAACACAACTGTAGCGCTTTAAGTCAGAGGCGCTTGATATCTCTTGCGCTCACTCCGTCCTTAGCCAAAAAGACCGAACGATCCACCGGTCGAGCCGGTGGGATTCAGAAATACCGCAGGCTTGTCCTGCTGGATTGTTCTGTTTCCATGCTAAACTCGATTTCGCCTGAGAGACGTCTGAATCACGGACTTCATAGTGTCCTTACGAGGCAATCGATCCGCTCCGATAAAGTCAACGATCTTTTCGATCCATGGTTCTGGGTTGCTAAGCAGTTCGACATATTCGACGACAAGAGCATCCGCCCTGGGATGGCGTTCAAGCCATTCGATTGCACTCAATCGATGCATTTCAAGCTCATAAGTTAGTTGCTCGCCATTCAGTACAGCTCCAACGGTATTCAGCCGATCAATCATTTTGGCTTGACTCGCAACGACCTCTTCGACCGGTCGATTCATGAAGATAACTTTGTAGCGATGTTGGTAGGGCAATTGATTCAAAAGTGGTGACACTACCTTGATCGCAAATCCTTCGAGTCCTTCCTCGTCAAAAATCTCTGGCTTGCTTCCTATTTTTTTGACGTCTTCCCATTCCAGATACCCTCGCGGATTGTCCACGTCAGGTGCGCGCGTCCCGTCGGTTTTGGCTGGCAGGCCGCCGGCCTCCAACATCTGCATCATGACGGAAGTGCCAGATCTGGGAAGTCCTGAGACGATAGTAAACTGCTTGCCTGACTGCACGTATTTGGAATTGCCGATTGGCCGTTTCTTTGCAAGTATGTTGACTCGCTCCTGTTCGCTCGGAAATATTGGAAGCTCGATTGGATTTGCCTTGGAATCGTTTTGACGCTCCACGTTCGGCATGGTCGCTTTGCTTCGGCTGATAGACTGTTGCAGCGCGTTGAATTTGTGCAGTTCCGCTTTCTCTTGGTCAGGCAACATCGACGTGTAAATGTACTGAAGCCATCGATGTGCCTTGGGCATAAATGGATTGAACTTGAGCGCTGTTTCAAAAGCCACGCTCGCTGATTTAGGATCACCACCTCGTACCAATGCGACCCCGAGATTGAAATGAGCAAGTGGCAGCCTATGGAGCAGTGATACCGCAGCCAACGCTGCATCAGCTGCCTCCTGATTTTTGCCCTTTCGAAGAAGGACCGTCGAGAGCCCTTGTAGTGCTTCGGCATGATCGGGGTGAATCGATAAGATTCGTCTGAAAACGCGTTCCGCATGGATGAACTTTTGTAGGTTGAGGAAGCACATACCTACGTGCATTAGGACTCCTGGCCCCAAATAGGGCTGCTGTTCAATCGCGCACAATTCTGAATAGCTGGCTTGCCTATCGCCTTGCGCCGCCTTGATCTCGGCAAGGATTAGGCGAACGGTTGGATCTACGGT
>JANLRK010000782.1:0-8538 GCA_031361585.1 Pirellula sp.
ATTCTGCTCATTTAGTGATAAATCGTTTTGTTGAACCGCATTGTTCCAGAATTTCTTTGTCAACTTGTAGCCGTATGTCGCATTAGAGTCGTCGTCATTCTCGAACCGTTTCGCTACTTCGTTCTTTTTCAAATTTCGAAGGTAAATCCCATCGGTTAGTTTATCGTTCTTGTTGAGCGATGGCGACTTTTGTTGCTTCAAGCATTCACTCTTTTCGGTCATCCTCAGAAGCAAACCTTTCCTTTCAGAGCATCGATCGCACAAAACACATCGTGGATTATTCTTGTTTGTAGACTTCCGTCTTTGTCTTCGCAGGCTTCATAAATTCGCACACTTGGGAATGGCAGGTCGCAGGGGTCGATCATCCAGCTATAGCGACTTTCGGAGTCATACCAGTCTAGAACAACACGTCCAAGTAGACCTACCGATACTCGAGCCTTAGCAGTGGGGTAAGCAGACGCAATGTGGCGAACAATCAATTTCGAGGCCGATAGTGAAGCCGGACTCAAAGACTCGTTATCGTCTTGGTCCCATTCGTTTCGGCATTCATCGAACCAAGACGGAAGTTCTGCAAGCTGCGGCTTCGGCAGGTTACGTAACAAAAGCCGACAACGCGCTGCTGCGAGCTCACACGTCTTTTCAGCGTCGTTCCAAATCATTCCAATGCTAAATAAGGCATCTATTGGTGTCAGCGAATCATACGCCATCCGAATCTGAGTTTCTGGATCATTAATGTCAGGAATGTAGTTATGTCCTACGACCTGCGTATCAATCGACACCTCTGTGCTGTAGGGAATTTCCCAATTATTCGTAAGCAAAGAAGGTCTTGATGGACTAACTGCAGAATAGCGTCTAAAGACGGGCATTACGTACTTTTTCACCCGAGTCTCACGGTAATCAGTCGTAGCCCTAAGAAGTTCTGTGGATGTTGAGTTCGAACGGACTCCCACGCGCCCTTCTGCATGTCGCACTGTGTAGAGGGAATTGCTTTTGCTTACCATTTTGTTTTTCAATCAACTTAGGCTTTTGACGGTGATTTGGGTTTGTTCGACAACATTATTCCAGGATTCTAAAACCTCTGCAATTTGACCAACGCTATCACTCCGATCCAAATCGACATGATAGTTAAAGTTCAGCATTACAAACTCCTTTGCCATTTCGCCGGAAGTTATTTCGCCTTCTACTAGGGGTGTTGTCTCGGAATTCACTGGTTTCGCGTCCAACTTTAATCGACCTTTCAGGTAGTCCTTACAGCAGTACGCACCAAATTGAGCATCTGCCGAACCAAAGTCCGCAAAAAACTTAGATGTTGGGTTTCCGAACAACTGTCGGGAAAAATCAGCAATCCCTTGGCTTGAAGGCGGAAACAAGTGATAAGTGAAATTCAGACCAATGGCCACACAAGGAGTGTGCGGTAACGTTGCGACGAGCTTTCCAACTCGATCCTCGATCAGAGATTGTTGTGATGTTGGATCGACCAAGGGCACAAACTGGATCTGGTTTTGTGCGAGCAATAAGCTGAATCCCCCTGTCGTAATATGGACAAGGTCGTCCGTGAAAATACAGCCTCTGCGGAATTCGTCTTTTGCAACGATTTTGTTCTCCACGAGCCAAAGCTGATCGACAATGGTTGGATTAAACTGCCTTGCGACTATCACAACGGCAGAACCAGCGAGATTCACGTTCATCAATTATTTCGGGTCAAAAGTCAACAATCTGAATTTATTGATGCAATGTTAGCTTGTTTTGGCCTCACGGCCAGAGGAATCTGCTTACAGGCTAGCCTGCGAGGCTGGTTGTTGCATACTTCAACATTACTCAATAGCATTTCAATATTAAGCCAACGATCAGGGTGTGTCGAGAGTTTCGAGGTCATTTGCCACCTCGTTTGCTTTCGATCGACGCGACGCCAATTGCGAGAATTTGGGACCGAATTTGGGGTGTCAATTGCGGCCAGATAACCGCGAGTTGTTGCCATCCCCGTTGGGCATCGATTTCGATGCGTTTTTCGGAAAATGTCTGCGCCGGTAGAACACTATTTTCGAAAGAATGCTCATTTCCCTGCGATTCATCAACATCTTTCGAGTCCTTGCGGGGGCATTAGACTATCCATCACCAAACATCGAGAACCCTCATTTTTCAGTGAATTGAGGGTTTTTCGTTTTCGTGAGGGCTCGAAATACCCCCTTGATTTGCAGTGATGGAACCGCCGGTAGAACCACCGAAGAACCGTGAGATCTCATCGGCTTCGTCAATGACAAGCTCTTCCCGTACCTGCACGGCTTCAAAACGAAAGCCACCGGCTCGAACACTATCGAATATAAGATCGCTCCAGTTCGCTTCATCGCTAACGAGAACCATTAGTGGTTGCCGAAACGCGAATTAACTCTTGAAAGTTTCGTTGCATCAGACTTTGGTATCGATATGGATTGGTTAGCATCACAATGGTTCGCATGGGCTTCTTTCCATTCAATGAGCGATACACGCGGCGATCGCTAGTGTCGAGCTTGGCTGCCATATGCGGAACGAAGCTTATACCGTGATTGAGTGTAACTAGCTCCTGCACGGTGGCGAGTTGGCTCGTACGCTCGACGGATACGGGATGAAATGATTTCTGTCGGCAGAACGAAACGATACTTTCAGTAAGGCAGTGCGCTTCGCCAAGCAAGACGAATGGCAAGGAGGCGATGTCTTGCATTTGGATCGATTTCTTATTGGCAAGAGGACTATCTGCGGCTGTTACAAGAAGCAGTTCCTCATTAAACAACTTCTCGACTTGTAGATAGCTAGTGTCGATTGGAAGCACAGCAATCACAACATCAACAAGCCCATCGCTGAGTCTCCTCAACAAATGGTCCGTTGTGTCTTCGTGAACAACTACATGGACCCCGGGGAATTTTCGATGAAAATTCTTCAATCGCTCTGGTAAGTAGTATGGGGCGATCGTTGGAATCGCGGCTACGCGAACTCGGCCAGTTTGGCCATCGTCATTGAATTGGGCTTTGGTGTCTTCCACCAACAGCAGGATCTGCCTAGCTCGATCGAGCAGCAAACTACCTGAATCGGTAAGCGATACATTTCGACTTTGCCTTTCAAATAACGGTTGCCCGAGTTCCTCCTCAAGCCGTCCGATAGACCGACTTAGGGCTGGCTGTGAGAGTTCGATATCTTCCGCAGCTCGAGTGAAGTTAGCGTGTTCGGCTACTTTCAAAAAATGCCTTAGTTGATCGAGTTCCATCTTTTTTCCTTCCCGAGGATCACTGCCGTATCCTGAATCATTGCCAACCATTGCATCGCATGAAACACATGGGAAGCCAGTAACCACTCGCTCGCCGCCATGCGTTGCGTGCATAGAAACGATTATCTTAATGCATTGGACGGATAGATGGAAACGCTATATTCTTATGCAGCCCAGTTTTTATTCGCTTAGGCGTCCGGCAGGAGTTGGTTTACCGTAGCTTGGGACACTGGCCCGAGTTTCGCACGGCCCAGGAGGCCATGCTACTGGTAGATTTCCGTCTGCCGCTCACCTTAAACGTAGACGTTCGAATCCCATTCAAGGAGAGATGATGAAGTCAACAATTCGGTTCGCTCATTTGATAACAGGTATGGCTTTGATGAGCGCTGCCTCATCTGTTTTTGCACAAAGTAGCCCCACCCAAAGCGTCAGCAGCAAATCCACGGGAGAAAAAAGTCTAGAGAATGAAATGAAATGTCCTGTCATCGGTGGAAGCCAACGGCCGACATCGCAGAGAACCACAGCTGCGGGTGGCTTGACAACCCAAGACTGGTGGCCCAACCAACTCAATCTCAAGATCCTGCACCAGAACTCATCCAAGAGCAACCCATTGCCGGGATTTGATTACGCAGAGGAGTTCAAGACGCTCGATTTGAATGCCCTTAAGAAGGACATTGCTACGGTCATGACGGCGTCGCAGGACTGGTGGCCAGCCGACTATGGGCACTACGGTCCGTTGTTCATTCGAATGGCTTGGCATAGCGCAGGAACATATCGCGTCTCGGACGGACGAGGTGGGGCTGGCTTCGGCACATTGCGTTTTGCTCCACTCAACAGCTGGCCGGACAATGCGAATCTCGACAAAGCCCGTCGGTTACTCTGGCCGATCAAGCAGAAATACGGCAACAAGATCTCTTGGGCAGACCTGATGGTTTTGACTGGCAACGTGGCGCTTGAATCTATGGGTTTCAAAACTTTTGGATTCGCTGGCGGTCGCGAAGACCTTTGGGAACCGCAAGAAGATATCTACTGGGGACCTGAAAGCGAGTGGTTAGGAGACAAGCGTTACGCTGGAGACAGGCAGCTTGAGAACCCTCTTGCCGCCGTTCAAATGGGTTTGATCTACGTGAACCCCGTAGGCCCCAACGGTAAACCAGATCCGCTCGCCGCCGCAAAAGACATCCGCGAGACATTTGGACGTATGGCTATGAACGACGAAGAAACGGTCGCTCTCATTGCTGGCGGGCATACCTTTGGAAAAGCCCACGGGGCAGCGGACGCAAGCAAGTTCGTCGGTCCAGCCCCTGAAGCGGCAAGTATCGAAGAGCAAGGCTTTGGTTGGAAAAACACATTCGGAAAAGGCAAGGCTGGAGACACCATCACCAGTGGCTTGGAGGGAGCATGGACCGCAACTCCTACCGCTTGGTCAAACGGCTACTTTGAAAATCTATTCGACCACGAATGGGAATTGGTAAAAGGGCAAGGCGGTGCATGGCAATGGGTACCGAAGGCGGGCGCGGGCAAAGGCACAGTTCCAGATGCGCACGACAAGTCAAAGAGTCATGCGCCGATGATGTTCACGACAGACATGGCACTTAAGGTTGATCCAAACTATGGACCCATTTCAAAACGCTTCCGTGACAATCCAGTTCAGTTCGCAGATGCTTTCGCCAAAGCATGGTACAAGCTAACGCACCGCGATATGGGGCCACTTTCACGTTGCCTTGGACCGATGGTACCAAAAGCTCAATTGTGGCAAGACCCTGTTCCCGCCGTCGATCACATATTGATTGGCGAGCCAGAAATTGCAGCTCTAAAAAGCAAGATCGCATCATCAGGTCTTTCCATCTCTCAATTGGTGTCGACGGCTTGGGCCTCGGCCTCAACTTTCCGCGGGTCCGATAAACGCGGAGGAGCCAACGGAGCCCGCATTCAGCTTGCTCCGCAGAAAGATTGGGAAGTCAACAATCCAGCTGAACTAACAAAGGTTCTAGCAACATTTACCAAGATTCAAACGGACTTCAATAAGTCGCAGACCGGCGGGATGAAAGTATCGCTCGCCGACTTAATCGTATTGGGTGGATGCGAGGGAGTCGAAGCAGCAGCCAAGAAAGGTGGCAGCACTATCAAAGTTCCATTTGCTCCCGGTCGTACCGATGCGACTCAAGAAAACACCGCCGTGGAGACCTTCGCTGCGCTGAAGCCTGTCGCCGATGGTTTCCGCAATTACTTCGGCAAGGAACATGACAGACCGGCAGAAGAGCTCCTTGTGGATCGAGCTCAGCTGTTGACGTTGACAGCTCCTGAGATGACGGTTCTCGTCGGTGGTATGCGTGTTTTGAACACCAATAGTTCCTTCCCTCAGCTTGGAGTTTTCACCAATCGACCTGAAGCATTAACAAATGACTTCTTTGTGAACCTGCTCGATTGGAATACCGAATGGAACAAGTCTGCAGTATGTGAACACTTCTTCGAAGGAAAGGATAACAAAAGTGGTGTTGTTAAATGGACAGGCAGTCGTGTCGATCTTGTGTTCGGATCGAACTCTCAGCTACGAGCGATTGCAGAAGTTTACGCGAATCGCGATGCCCAAGCGAAATTTGTAAATGACTTTGTCTCAGCCTGGACCAAAGTGATGAATCTGGATCGCTTCGACTTAGCTCCTTCAGTTCGACGCGGCTTAGGTTCGACACAACAGGCACAACGCTAGGAAATGTCGGCAAACACGAGCTGGGTTTGAAAACAGTGTAACGAACGAACCAAACACCCGCGTAACGGACAAACGAGACGTGGGTGTTTTATGACCTCAAGGCTGATCCTAGCGAAACCAAGAACGTGAAAGTCCACCGAATGAACAATACAATGAAACGAACCCTCACCCTCATCGCCATTTTATTCCTGTCGCCTCTTGCATCGCTTCACGCGGCGAAGCCGAACATCCTCCACATCCATGCGGACGACCATCGCGCTGATGGGTTGCGTGCCCTCGGCAATCCCATTTTAAAGACGCCTAACCTCGACTCGCTCGTCGAGCGTGGGATGACGTTCAAGCATTGTTACACCATGGGCTCCATGATCGGAGCGGTCTGCACGCCGAGCCGCACGATGATGCTCACCGGACGCTCGTGGCAGCGAATTCCCGGAGCGCGAGACGCAACGCCAAACGCCAAGGATCCGATGACTTTCATGCCACGCGTTCTTGAATCTGCTGGCTATCAGACTTGGCACATGGGGAAATACGGCAACGGTTTTCCGGCTGGCCTGAAAGAATTTCAAACTACTGTCAACGATGATGCCAAGGGACAAGACCCGAGCACCGACCGAGCGCATTGCAGCCAACGGCTTGCCGATGGCTCCATCCAATTCCTCAAGTCTCGCTCGGACTCTCGCAACGACAAGCCTTTCTACATCTACATCGCTCCGCCAGTCCCACACGATCCTCGCTCAGCCGAACCACAGTTTCACCAACTTTACGATCCCGCCAAAATACCGCTTTCGCCCGCCTTCATGCCGCAGCACCCCTTTGACAATGGCGAAATGACGGTGCGTGATGAAGCACTCGCACCTTGGCCCCGAACCCCCGAAGACACCAAGCAGCAGATCGCAGACTTTTACGCATGCGTTACAGGGCTTGATCATCACGTCGGTCGCATCTTTGCCGAACTGAAAGCCTCCGGCCAGTGGGAGAATACGATTGTTGTCTTTAGCAGCGACAATGGTCTCTCACTCGGTGAACACGGCCTGTTTGGAAAGCAAAACCTCTACGAGTTCGGTGGAATGCACGTCCCGCTTGTCATCGCCGGACCGGGTATCGCGAAGGGAAAGAGCGAAGCCTTGGTTTATCTGATGGACCTGTTTACAACGTTTGCCGACTTCGCCGGGGCATCGGTACCTACAGGCGTGGAAGGCATCAGCCTTCGCCCCATTGCTGAAGGCAAGCAAACAAAAGTCCGCGAATTGCTTTATACGGCCTATCGCGATGGCCAGCGCGCGATTCGTGACGACCGCTGGAAACTCATCCGATATCCACTCGTAGATCGCACTCAGTTATTCGATCTCAGCACAGACCCGCACGAGCTGATCAATCTATCCGACAAACCCGAGCACCAACCGAAGCTCGCTGAGTTGACTGAGTTACTGAAAAAAGAAATGGCTGCCCACGCAGATAACTTTCCGCTCACTGTTCCGAATCCTGAGTCCGGAGAATGGAGCCCACCTGCATCAGGCCCCGGATCGAAGGAGCCCGCCAAGACACCAGTCGGTGGCGAGGACGAGGGTAACCCAGCCAAGGGAACGAAGAAAGCAAAGGACATCAAATGAATTCGCCGCTCGTATTACCACCTTACGGTATTGCTAGAATAGATGGTTTAGTCAATTGATCCTCAGACAAGCGGCGAGTGAATTATTCCAACCCTAAGCGTAAGCGAGGACAGTCACTCGCTTACGCTTAGGGTTGGGATGGCAGGTTCTCATGTGCCGCCAGGTCGAGTCGTACACGAACGTGTCGCCAACATTTCTCAGAACGATGTCAGCGCTGGTTTCGAAGTGGATTTGACTCACTACAATGGGCTTAAGACTAACCAAAGTGGAACCTGCGTCGGCGATACAAGCAGTTTGACCAACTTCGTTCGTTTGCTGCAAACGGCGGTTACGATCTCGCCGCAAGAGTTTCTTTCTTATGCTGAACTTCGCTCAGCAATCGAAGTGCAAGCTGCGGAGAATGCAAGTGAAAAAGATGTTGCTGAACTCGCGGCACTGCTGACGCAACTGGACGATGAAGAGTTGCTCTATGCAAACGCGCTCGAAATTGATTTCCGTTTCCATCGCAAGCTGCTGTCCATTGCCGGCAACAAGTTGATGCAGATCCTGATGGAAGTTATTTACGAATTCGTCTTGGCGCAAATGGCGAGAAAAACGCCTTCTCAGAAAGAAAATCAGCTTGGTCGCCGGTTACACAACGCGATCCTGAAAGCCATTCGCGATCATGATCCCGATGCGGCCGAATCAGCCATGCGGAAACATATGCAAGCAGTCGTAGAACAATTGGAGAAACTATCATGAACCAAGTTGGAGGGCGCGCATTATTAGGACACCCTTTCCAGGGCATCGGCATATCTACATTGAAACGGCCTGGAAAGACCGTTCTACAAAAAAAACAAAAGGCCAGGCACACCGATAGCTTTCTAGCAATGAAATCTTTGTGCGCTGGCTTCTTCAAGTTCGAATGCCAAACTGAATTGACTTAAGGCTTTTGAACTATGACGCGCAGAATAACTCATGCGCGCAAACTGCACTCCGAA